>NZ_LFJJ01000155.1 GCF_001189365.1 Candidatus Burkholderia verschuerenii
CGTGCTGACGATTGCCTACTTCGATCGTCTTGGCATGCCTCACCTCACATAACCTCAACTTCCCGAACCGCCCGGTGCGGACCCGCACGCCGGGTGGTGTGGCAGGGTGGTGTGGCAGGGGACCGGCCAGCTTGCTGGCCGCCCCTATGCCGATCGTACACGGTGACGTAGTTCGCGGCCATGACCTTCGACGAGAAACGCTGCTCGAACGCGGCGCGAACCTTCGCGCGCGGCAGTTGATCCAGGCGCTTCACGGCGGCGATCGCGCTGAGTTCGTCTTCCACGACGAAGCCCGACACACCGTTTTCGATGACTTCCGGCACCGAACCGCGATTGAAGGCGATCACCGGCGTACCGCAGGCCATCGCTTCGATCATCACCAGACCGAAGGGCTCCGGCCAGTCGATCGGGAACACCAGCGCATGCGCGTTGCCCAGGAACTCGCGCTTTTCGGCTTCGCCGATTTCGCCGATGTACTCGACGTGCGGAAGCGCCATCAGCGGCTTGATCGTTTCTTCGTAATAGGCGCGGTCGGCCTTGTCGATCTTGGCGGCGACCTTGAGCTTCATGCCCGCCTGGCCGGCGATGCGGATCGCGCGGTCGAGACCCTTCTCCGGCGACACGCGGCCGAGGAACGCGAGGTAGCCCGGCTCGACATTCGGGATCGGCGTGAGCACGTTTTCGGGCAGACCGTGATACACCGTCGACAGCCAGTTGGCCTGTTGCAGCGGTTGACGCTGGTTGTCCGAGATCGAGATGACCGGCACGTCGCTGAACGTGTTGAACACCGGCTGCAGTTCGGGCAGGTCGAGACGGCCGTGCATGGTCGTCAGGAACGGCACCGGCTGGCGCGCGAACAGCGAGAACGGGTAATAGTCGATGTGGAAATGCAGCACGTCGAATTCGTCGGCGCGGCGGCGGACTTCCTCGAGCAGCAGCATGTGCGGCGCCATCACGTCGCGGATGGTCGGGTCGAGGCGCAGCGCCTGCGGCCAGAACGCTTCGAGCTTCGCCGACGTCTGCGAATCACCGCTCGCGAAGAGCGTGACATCGTGTCCGGCATCCACGAGTGCCTCAGTCAGGTAAGACACCACGCGTTCCGTGCCACCGTAGAGCTTCGGCGGAACAGCTTCGTGGAGGGGCGCGATTTGAGCGATTCGCATGTCGTGATACTCCTGGATAGTCAGTCTGGTACTACTGTCGTGTTGACGTTAAAGCGAATCGCTCGGCTCGGGCGAAGCTTTCCGCGGCGCGTGGGCCGCGGTGCAAGAGCTGGTGCACGAGTGAAAAGCGGGGTCGCCGATCACTTGGGTTGGGGCGCAGCCGACTGGACCAAGCAATTGCGGGTCCATATCTCAAAAAACCTGCGCGCATAGCAATAAACGCGCATCGGCTTCCGTGGTTGACTGCTTCCTACAAGAACCTGTCAAAAAACTTAGGTGAAAACCCGGAGCGGATTATGGAGTCTTTTACACGCCGGCGAGCGTAGGCATTTCAACTTATTTACCTTGTTACAAGGGGGATACATTTTGCAAACCCCTGTTTATTAAGGTTGTTCTACATTGAGTCCACGCGCTGTTTAACGCGCGGGCGTTGCCTCGCGCTTCGCGGCGCAGCAAATGAAGCAGTTGTTTCGGCGATGCTGGCGCGCCGCGTGCTTTTCCACACGACGCCCACCTCGCAAGTGTTCGATGGCGAAACGATGACGAACCGCGGAACCGCGCGGCTTCATCGCAAAAAGGGCGCAATGTGCTTACAATGCGCGCCCTGAGAGAACACGAAGAATCCGTAAGACCCGCGCGGCTGCAGGCCCGCCGTGCTAAACAGGATGTCGAGATGTTCGGACCGACACACAAGCTCGGGCATCGTTTGTCCGAATGACGTTTGCGCTCCCCTGATACTGGCTACAATTCAGGCATGGAGACGGCGCCGCGTCGCCTTGTTTGACGTCATTCGCGCCGGATCGGGCCGCAATCGCGCGCCCGGATCGTGCAGCGGCATCGCACGAGCGGCACGCAAGGCCCGAAGGCGCAACATACGCTCAACCGCTCTACGACGAAAAAAGACCATTGGACCAACTCACCGTCTCCCAGCGTAACGCGCACAATGCGAAGCTCGCGAGCTACGCGCATCGCCCGCTCGCCTTCCTGATGCGCTACATCAAGCGCCATCCGGTCGCGCATACCATCGTTCTTCTCAGCGTGTTCGCCGCCGTCGGCTGCGCCCTCGCCTCGCAATACGCGATCAAACACCTGATCGACGTGCTCGGCCAGGGACGCGGACATCCCGGCCCGCTCTGGGGCGCGTTCATGATCCTGGTCGGCCTGATCGCCGCCGACAACCTGCTATGGCGGGTCGGCGGCTGGGTAGGCGCGCACGTCTTCGTCATCGTCACGGGCGATCTGCGCAAGGAACTGTTCTCGTATCTGAGCGGCCACTCGCCGACTTACTTCTCCGAGAAACAGCCGGGCATGCTGGCGAGCCGGATCACCGCAACGTCGAACGCCATCTACACGTCGGAAAACGTGATGGCGTGGAACGTCCTGCCGCCGTGTATCGCGGTGCTGGGCGCGATCGTGATGATCGTCTCGGTGAATCCGCTGATGGCCGCCGGTTTGATGACCGCGTCGCTGATTCTTTCCTTCGTGCTGTATCGGCTCGCCAAGCGCGGCTCGGCGCGGCATCACAGCTTTGCGTCGAAGGCGGCGTCGGTCGATGGCGAACTCGTCGACGTGATCGGCAATATGGCGCTGGTGCGCGCGTTCGGCATGACGTTCCGCGAGCAGAAGCGCTTCGGCTCGACGGTGAAGGCCGAAATGGTCGCGCGTCAGCAAAGCCTGCTGTACCTCGAAAAGCTGCGCCTGTTCCACGCGGTCGTGACGGCGATTCTCTCCGCCGGGCTGCTCGGCTGGGCGTTGTGGCTGTGGTCGAAAGGTCAGGCGACCTCCGGCGATATCGTGCTGGTCAGTTCGCTGGGCTTCACGATCCTGCACGGCACGCGCGATCTGGCCGTGGCGCTGGTCGATGTCACGCAGCACGTCGCGCGTCTCGCGGAAGCGGTGCAGACGCTGCTCGAGCCGCACAGCATGCCGGACCGGTCGGATGCGACCGAACTCGTGCCGCAAGGCGGCAGCGTCGACTTCGAAAACGTCACGTTCGCATATCCGCGCCGCCGGCCGATTCTCGACAACTTCAATATCAATATCGCGCCGGGTCAGCGTGTCGGGCTGATCGGCAAGTCGGGCGCGGGTAAGTCGACGGTGCTCGCGCTGCTGCAGCGTTTCTACGAGACGCAAAAGGGCAGCATCAAGATCGACGGGCAGGAAATCGCCGCGATCACGCAGGACAGCCTGCGCCACGCGATCGCGCTGGTGCCGCAGGATATTTCGCTGTTCCATCGCACGGTGTTCGAGAACATCGCTTACGGCCGTCCGGATGCGAGCCGCGAGGAAGTGCTCGCCGCCGCGCGCGAAGCCCGCTGCACGGACTTTATCGAAGCGATGCCGGAAGGGTTCGACACGATCGTCGGCGATCGCGGCGTGAAGCTGTCGGGCGGTCAGCGTCAGCGGATCGCGATTGCGCGCGCCATTCTGAAGAACGCGCCGATTCTGCTGCTGGACGAAGCGACTTCCGCGCTCGACAGCGCATCGGAAGAAGCGATCCAGCAGGCGCTCGACCGGCTGATGGTCGGCCGCACGGTGATCGCGATCGCGCACCGTTTGTCGACGCTGCAGAACTTCGATCGCATCATCGTGATGAGCGCGGGCAAGGTCATCGACGATGGCTCGCTGCAGGAATTGCGCGATCGGCCGGGTTTGTATCGCGAGTTGCTGGCGAAGCAGCACGGCAAGCTGCCTTCGATCGTCGCGACGCCGCACAAGCAGCCCGCCTGATTTTCGCGTACGCGAAAAAGCCGCGTTCCTTTCGGGGAAACGCGGCTTTTTTATGCCCGCCTGGTTTCTAGCGCGCCTTCAGATCGCGCAGGAAGTTGTCGCGCCAGACCGACACGTTGTTCTCGCGCAGCAGCGCCATCATCTCGACGTAGCGCGACTTGCGCTCGTCGAGCGGCATCGCGAGCGCGGTGGCGAGGGCATCGGCCATATCGTCGAGATCGAGCGGATTGACGATCAGCGCCGCCGTCAGCTCGCGCGCCGCGCCCGCGAATTGCGACAGCACCAGCACGCCCGGATCGTCCGGATCCTGCGCCGACACATATTCCTTCGCCACCCCAGATTCATGCCGTCGCGCAGCGGCGTGACGAGCCCGACATGCGCCTCGCGGAACAACGCGGCGAGCACAGGCCGCTCGTACTGGCGATGGATATAGCGGATCGGCGTCCAGTCGAGCTCCGCATAACGCCCGTTGATGCGCCCCGATTCCGCTTCCAGTTGCAGCCGGATGTCGCGATACGCATCGATGTCCGAGCGTGTCGGCGGCGCGATCTGCAGGAAGGACACGTTGTTGCGCTGCTTCGGATCGTGCTCGATCAGCCGTTCGAAGGCGCGAAAACGCTCGACGAGTCCCTTCGAATAATCGAGCCGGTCGATGCTCATCACCAGCTTGCGATGATGCAGCGTCGCCTTGACGATCTCGACATCGCGGCCGCTTTCGCCGTCCTTGGCGAGCGCCGCGATTTCATCGGGATAGACGCCGATCGGATACGCCGCCGCCTTCAGTTGGTGGCCGAACGCGTCGATCGAGACAGGCTTCGCGCCGTCGCGGACCAGCGCCCCGCCCGCTTCCGTCGCGACGTAATCGCAGAACGCGCGCAAATCCGGCTCGGTCTGAAAGCCCAGCAGATCGAACGCGCACATCGCCTCGATCAGCTCGCGATGACGCGGCACGCTCAGCAGAATCTGCGGCGCGGGAAACGGAATATGCAGAAAGAAGCCGATGCGATTCTTCACGCCCAGCGCGCGCAAGGCCTGCGCGAACGGAATCAGGTGATAGTCGTGCCCCAGATCACGTCTTCCGGCTTGAGCAGCGGCGCGAGCCTCTCCGCCAGCCAGCGATTCACGCGGCAATAGCCTTCGTATTCGTGGCGATCGAACTCGATCAGATCCGGCCGATAGTGGAACGCCGGCCACAGCGTCGCGTTAGAAAAGCCGCGGTAGTACTGGTCGTAGTCGCGTTTGAGCAGGCAGATCGTCGCGAAGGTCACCGGGCCGTGTTCTTCGAGCTTCATGGCGTCGGGCGGCGTATCGAGCACGTCGCCGCTCCAGCCGAACCACATGCCGCCGGTTTCCTTGAGCACGTCGTACACGCCGACGGCGAGGCCGCCCGCCGCCGGGCCGCCTTCGGAAATCGGCGCGACGCGGTTCGATACGATGATCAGGCGACCCATCAGGCGTGCTTCCCGGCCGTTCCCGCAATCACCTGAAGCCAGTCGAGCAGCAGCTCCACCGATTCGATCCGCGCGCGCGCGACCGTATCGCCCGGACCGACTTTCACGGACAGCCCGTCGAATTCGTTGACGACCGCGAAGCCCTTCTCGTCCGTCAGATCGTCGCCGATGAACACCGGCTTGCGGCCCATGAACGGCGGCTCGCCCATATACGCGCGCACGGCCCGGCCCTTGTCGACGTCCTTCGGCTTGATCTCGTAGACCATCTTGCCGGGCTGCAGCACGTAGGCATCGGCGTATTCGTGGACGAGACGCTCGGTCGCGGCGCGCGCGGTCGGCTCGCGATCCGCCGCGTTCCGATAATGCAGCGCCAGCGCCGCGCCCTTGATTTCGAGCAGCATGCCGGGATTCGCGTTGACGACCTTCTCCAGCGCGTGCTCCATGCGCAGCAGCCGCTCGTCGTTGAAGCCGATACGTTGCACGTCGCCGTTCGAATCGCGCCGTTCCGCGCCGTGCATGCCGGCGACCGGCAAGTCCGGCGTCTTCAGAAACGAATCGATACTGTCGATGCCGCGCCCCGACACCACGGCGACCGCGCCGTTGGTTGCGCGTCGCAAGGCAGCGAGGATATCGGGCACCGAACGCGGCACGAAAATGCCATCGGGCGTGGTGGAGGCGAGTTCGACGAGCGTGCCGTCGAAGTCGAAGAAAAACGCGGTCTCGGCAAGAGACAGGGAATCGGGAAGAATTTGCATCGATTGTTGACCTGTAGGTTGCCCGTTTGCCGGCGCGCGAGCCGCGATGCGCCCCGGCGCGAAGTGCGCGCATCATACGCGCGCCGCCTTGCAGCGCCGAAAGCTTAAGTCTTACGGCTCGGATCCGTCCGACTTTCGCGACGCTTGCCCCATGCGGCGAATTGTCTCAAAAATACACTGCAAGCACGATGATGCGCCTACTGAAGCGGCAAAGGCGTGTATTTTGCGATAGTTCACTCAGCAAACCATTCAGCAAACATCAATCCGCCGCGCGATGCGGCGCATGAACTTCTTCGATGCACGCCTCGTTTTTTCGTTCTTTCCGATGGTCTCGAGTCGGCGCGCTGATCGCCATGATCGCCATGATCGCCTTGTGCGCTCTGGCCGCGTGCTCCAAACCCGCGCAACCGTGGCATCTGACGGACGTCTCCGGACATTTGACTTCTCGCTGACCGACGATGGCGGCAAGCCCGTCACCGGACGCGATTTCGCGGGCCGCACGACGCTGCTCTACTTCGGCTACACGCACTGCCCGGACGTCTGACCGGAAACGATGGCGCGGTTGATGCAGGTGCTCCAGCGCGTCGGCCCCGACGCGGACAAGACCCGCATCGTGTTCGTTTCCGTCGATCCCGCGCGCGATACGCCCGCGATGCTGCGCGCCTACGTGCGCGCTTTCGACGATAAACACGCGGTCGGCCTCACGGGTTCGGATCGCGCGATCAAACGCGTCGCGCAGCGCTATCGCGTCGCGTATCAGATGGAAAAGCGCGATCCGAGCGGCGCGTACGAAGTGACGCACAGTTCGGCCGTCTATACCTTCGATCGCGATGGCCACGCGCGGCTGCTCGCCACCGATCACGATTCCGTCGACGCCATCGCCGGCGATCTGAAGCGCGTGATCGACGCGAAGGAATCTTGATCATGGACACGCTTCTGGCTTCTGTACTGGCTCGATCCATGGGAGCCGTCGCCGACGGTCGTCGTCTGCGTGCTGCTCGCCGCGATCCTGTTCGCGCGCGGCGCGCGGCATGCGCGCGTGTCGATCGCGCGGCGCATTTCGTTCTGGTTCGGGCTGACCGCGCTTTACGTGGCGCTGCATACGCGGCTCGATTATTTCTTCGAGCACGAGTTTTTCATGCATCGATTGCAGCATCTGGTGCTGCATCACCTCGGGCCGTTTTTTATCGCGCTGTCGTATCCGGGCGCGGCGTTGCGCGCGGGCGTGCCGTTCGGCTGGCGGCAGCGCTGGCTGCGCCCGGCCACGCAAAGCAAACCGGCGCGCGTGTTCTTCGACATCGTGTTCAATCCGATCGTCGCGGTCGTACTGTTCGTCGGGCTGATCTATTTCTGGCTGCTTTCGCCGATCCACTTCAAGGCGATGCTCGATGCGCGTCTCTATCGCGTGATGAACTGGAGCATGGTGATCGACGGCCTGCTGTTCTGGTGGCTCGTACTCGATCCGCGTCCCGCCCCGCCCGCGCGACTCGCGCCCGGCCGACGCATCCTCGTCGTGATCGCCGCGATTCCGCCTCAGATCCTGCTCGGCACGTATATCTTCTTCACGCCGCACGAGTTGTATCCGATCTACTCGATCTGCGGCCGCGCGTTCAGCTGGATCACGCCGATGCGCGATCAGCAGGTCGGCGGCCTGTTGCTATGGATTCCCGGCTCGATGATGAGCGTGATCGGCGCGCTGATCGCGCTGCGGCATTGGCTGCGACTGTCGGCGCGCGACCGCTTGCGCACGGAGCGCAAGACGCCGGGCAAGCGTGCGCCGGTCAAAGCCACCGCTTCATGAAGGAAAACCGGGACGGCGCATCCACACATGCGGAATGCCGTCCTCGTCGTGAATCCCGGACGACAGCACGAAGCCGAACGCGCCGTAAAAGCGCTGCAGATGCGCCTGCGCGTGCAGGCTGATCGGCTCGTCCGGCCATTGCTCGACGATATGCGCGAGCGCCCGTTCGAGCATCGCGTTGCCGAGCCGGATGCCGCGGAACGGCGCGGTCGTCAGCACGCGGCCGATGCGCACGTCCTCCTCGCTTTCGTCCGGCAATCCCGGCAGCAAGACGCGCAGATAACCCGCCAGTGCGGGACGTCCATCGCGCGTGCCGTAGGCAAGCAGATGCCAGCCGTCGATATCGAGCCCGTCGATGTCGCCGTACACGCAATTCTGCTCGACGACGAACACCGCGCTGCGGGCCGCGAGCATGTCGTAGACCTCGGTGGTCGTGAGGTTGTGGAAGCGCTTCCAGCGCCATTCGATATCGGAAAGTCGGTCGGTCATGGACGGGCGGAGAAACGGCGAAGGAAGAGGACGATTATGCCGCCTGCGCGCGGGAGAAACCGCGCCGGAAAGGGAAACTGCAATAGAAAAAGCCCTGACGAGTCAGGGCTTTTCATTTGGAGGCGCGGACCGGAGTCGAACCGGTCTAAACGGCTTTGCAGGCCGCTGCATAACCGCTTTGCTACCGCGCCCTAAGCGGTTCGTTTGTGCACGGCGTCGAACCAGCCGGTGCACTAAACAAAAAGGGAAGCGCTGCTTCCCCTTTGACTGGAGCGGGAGACGAGTCTCGAACTCGCGACCTCAACCTTGGCAAGGTTGCGCTCTACCAACTGAGCTACTCCCGCGTTTTTACTAGCTTTTCTCTGCCCGGCTGCTTCGTCACTTGTTGCGTTGCGTATCAGAGAAGTAAAATTATGTAGAAGCCAAAGAACCGTGTCAACTGTTTTTTCGTGCGATCTTTTGGGCAAGTGGCGCAATTTATCGCAAGTGACTGATCTGGCGTCAAAGAATGCCGCCGCGCTCGCGAATCTGCGGCCACGCGAGCTTCATGTAGTACAGCATCGACCATACCGTGAGGACGGCGGCGACGTCGATGAGCCACAAGCCCCATACGCGCGTGTCCATTTCCCATTGCGTGCCGGCAATCTTCAGCGGGCCGAAGAACAGCAGCATCGGAATGGCGACCATCTGGCAGACGGTCTTGAACTTGCCGAGCTGATTCACCGCGACGCTCTTCGAAGCGCCGATCTGCGCCATCCACTCGCGCAGCGCGGATATCGTGATTTCGCGGCCGACGATCACCAGCGCGATCACCGCGTTGAGACGCCCGAGCTGCACCAGCACGAGCAGCGCGGCGGTCACCATCAGCTTGTCGGCGACGGGATCGAGAAACGCGCCGAACGAAGACGTCTGATTGAGCTTGCGCGCCAGAAAGCCGTCGAACCAGTCGGTCAGCGCGGCCAGCACGAAGACGACCATGCCGAGCAGGTTCTTGTGCTCCGGGCTCATCATCATGTCCGGCAGATAGTAGACGCCCACGACGAGCGGAATCAGCACGATTCGCAGCCACGTCAGGAAGATCGGTAAGTTGAACGGCATGGGCGAAAGCCAGTGAGGGACATGTAAGGAGCCGCCATTGTGCCGTGTCGATACGGCGCTCACAAGGCGGCGGACCGCGCGGCGCGGCACGCCGCCGGACCCGACGGATCAATGCAACTGACGATAAATCTGCTGCGCGAGCGCAAGCGAAATGCCTTCGACGCTCGCTAGATCCTCGACGCTCGCCGCCTGCACGCCGCGCAGACCGCCGAAACGCGACAGCAGCTTCTGCCGCCGCTTCGCGCCGACGCCTTCGAGTTCTTCGAGACGCGACGTCTGCCGCGCCTTGGCCCGCTTCGCGCGCATGCCGGTGATCGCGAAGCGGTGCGCTTCGTCGCGGATCTGCGCGACCAGCATCAGCGCGGCGCTTTCCTTGCCGAGTTCCAGCGCGGCGCGGCCATCGGCGAAGATCAGCGTTTCCAGACCGACTTTACGCCCCTCGCCTTTCGCGACGCCCACCAGCATGCCGTGATCCAGTCCGAGCTCAGAGAAGACCTGTCGTGCGATCTCGACCTGGCCCTTGCCGCCGTCGATCAGCACGATATTCGGCAGCGTGCCGCCGGATGTGGCCGTCGTCGATTCGGCGGCGTCTTCGGGTGGCGGCGATGCTTCTTCGGTCGCGTTGCCGGCCGCCTGCGCCACCATCTTCTCGTAGCGGCGCGTGAGCACCTGACGCATCGCGGCGTAATCGTCGCCGGGCGTGATGCCGGTGATGTTGTAGCGCCGGTACTCGCTCGACTGCATCTTGTGATGGTGATACACGACGCACGACGCCTGCGTCGCCTCGCCCATCGTATGGCTGATGTCGAAGCACTCGATGCGCAGCAGCGCCAGATCGTCCATTTCGAGGCTGAGCGTATCCGCGAGCGAGCGCGTGCGGGCCTGCTGCGAACCTTGCTCGGACAAGAGACGCGCGAGCGCGAGCTTGGCGTTCTGCTCGGCCATCGATAGCCACACGCGCTTTTGTCCCTGCGGCTGACGCAGTATCGTGACCTTGTGCCCGGCCTGCTCGATCAGCAGATCGACGAGTTGCCGGCTCGACGGCGCGTGACTCACGACCAGCACGGGTGGAATGCGATTGCCGATGTAATGCTGCGCCATGAACGCCTCGAGCACTTCGGATTCGAGCGCGCCTTCGCGGACTTCCGGCTCCTGATCTTCGGCTTCGGCTTCGGCTTCGATCTCGATCTCGATCTGCACGGGGATTTCGGCTGCCTGCGCGTCTTGCTCGACGGCCTGCACGATCGCTTCGACTTGAGCGGGCGCGCTCTCGGATGCATCGGCTAAGTCCGGCAGATCGTCCTCGTCGTCGAGCGACATCGCGCTTTCGACGTGCGTCGGGAAATACGCCTTGTCGCCGAGATGCCGGCCGCCGCGCACCATCGCCAGATTCACGCACACCTTGCCGCCGAGCGCCGCGACCGCGAGGATATCGACGTCGCTTTCGCCGCCGACTTCGATCGCCTGCTGATGCAGCACCGTCGACAGCGAACTTATCTGGTTGCGCACGGCCGCCGCCTGCTCGAACTTCAGATCGGCGGCGAACGCGTGCATCTTCTGCTCGAGTTCCTTCATCACTTCGCCTTGCCGGCCAAGCAGAAAGCGCGATGCATTCGCCACGTCGCGCGCGTAATCCTCTTCGTTGATGAGGCCCGTGCACGGCGCGGTGCATCGTCCGATCTGATGCAGCAGACACGGCCGCCTGCGATTGTTGAACACCGAGTCCTCGCAGGTCCGCAACTGAAACACGCGCTGCAGAATCTGGATGCTCTCGCGCACCGCCCACGCGCTCGGAAACGGCCCGAAATACTGATTTTTCTTGTCCACCGCGCCGCGGTAATACGCCATGCGCGGAAACGTGTGGCCGGTGAGCTTCAGAAACGGATACGACTTGTCGTCGCGAAACAGGATGTTGTAGCGCGGCGCCAGCGCCTTGATCAGGTTGTTTTCGAGCAGCAGCGCTTCCGCTTCCGAGCGCGTGACCGTCGTCTCGATCTTGCGGATGCGCGTCACCATCATCGCGATGCGCGGCGAGTACAGCGTCTTTGTGAAATAGCTCGATACGCGCTTCTTCAGGTTGCGCGCCTTGCCGACGTAGAGCACGTTGCCGTCGCTGTCGTAATAGCGGTACACGCCGGGCAGATGCGGCAACTGCGCGAGCGTCTTTTTCGGATCGAAATCGGGATCGGGGGCGTCGGTGTTCGTCATGCAGCGGGGAACGGATGCTTGGGGCGCGGCGCGCCTTGTACTACCGTAGTAAGCCGTGTCTTAGAATCGCCAGTTTAGAACATTACGCCGCGCCGTCGTCAGCGCCGCCGATGCGCCATGTCCGCTTCCCACACCATCAACGCTTCCACCGACCTCGCTTGCGACATCTTCTGCGCCGTCGTCGATAACTTCGGCGATATCGGCGTCTGCTGGCGGCTCGCGCGTCAGCTGCGCGCCGAGCACGGCTGGCGCGTGCGCGTTTTCGTCGACGATCTGAAGGTCTTTCACGCGCTCTGCCCCGACGTCGACGCGTCGCTGGCGCGGCAGGAAGCGGCGGGCGTCGTCATCGAACATTGGCGCGAACCGATGCACGCGGGCGACACGCTCGAGATTGCCGATGTCGTCATCGAAGCGTTCGCGTGCGAAATCCCGCACGCCTATATCACCGCGATGGCGCGCCGCGAGCGCAAGCCGGCGTGGATCAATCTGGAGTATCTGAGCGGCGAGGACTGGGTCGCGGATTTCCACATGCGGCCGTCGCCGCATCCGCGTTATCCGCTGGAGAAGAGCTTCTTTTTCCCCGGACTCGGCGCGGGCACGGGCGGCGTGATCAAGGAGCGCAATCTCGACGCAGCGCGCACGCAGTTCGATGCCGCCGCGTGGTGGCGCGCGCGCGTGGGCATCGAGCGGCCGGATCGCGCGAAAACGGTCGTCTCGCTGTTCGCCTACGAAAATCCCGCCGTCGATGCGCTCCTCGCGCAATGGCGCGACGGCGACGCGCCGATCGTGCTGCTGGTGCCGGAAGGACGCATTTCGGGCGCGATCGCGCGCTTTTTCGGCCTGGAAGGGTTCGCGGCGGGCGCATCGGCGCGGGCCGGCGGGCTCGAAGCGCATGCGCTCGGTTTCGTCGAACAGCCGCGTTTCGACGAATTGCTGTGGGCCGCGGATATCAACTTCGTGCGCGGCGAGGATTCCTTCGTGCGCGCGCAATGGGCCGCGAAGCCGTTCGTCTGGTACATTTATCCCCAGACCGACGATGCGCACGTGCCCAAACTCGACGCCGCCCTCGACCATTACACTGCCGGCCTCGCGCCCGCCGCACGCGACGACATGACCCGCTTCTGGCACGCCTGGAATGGCAACGGCGCACCGGACTGGGCGGCGTTTTGGGCGCATCGGATGGCGCTGGAGGCGCGCGCCGTGCAATGGGCCGAAGAACTTGCCCGCATCGGCGATCTGGCCGGCAATCTGGTCGCGCATGCCAAAGCGCGCCTGGAGTCTCGCCCGGAGACCTGAGCGCGCGCCGCCTCGCCAAATCGGCAAAAACTCAGTTAAAATAAGCGGTTATCCGAGGGGAGGGGCATTATCAGCGTTCGGGTCTGTTTATACCCAGCGCCGGTCACGAGGCTGTCGCAAAAGACCGCGAATCTCGACGAAGCCGCACCGAAGCCGGAACCTCGCATACCGAAACTCTCGACTGTCGGCCGCATCCGGGCACAAGCGGAGCGCCGTCGTCGAATCGAACCGTTCCAGGCATTCACGCCAAATCCATCTGTACAGGACTAGTTTTATGAAGACCGCACAAGAACTCCGCGTCGGCAACGTCGTCATGATCGGCAGCGATGCCATGGTCGTTCAGCGCGCCGAATACAACAAATCGGGCCGTAACGCCGCGGTCGTGAAGATGAAGTTCAAGAACCTGCTGACGAATGCCGGCATGGAAACCGTCTACAAGGCGGACGACAAGTTCGACGTGGTCGTGCTCGACCGCAAGGAAGTCAGCTACTCGTACTTCGCCGACCCGATGTACGTGTTCATGGACGCCGACTACAACCAGTTCGAAGTCGAAGCCGAAATGATGGGCGACGCGCTCAACTACCTCGAAGACGGCATGGCGTGCGAAGTCGTGTTCTACAACGAAAAGGCCATCTCGGTCGAACTGCCGACCACGCTGGTTCGCGAAATCGTCTACACGGAACCGGCCGTCAAGGGCGACACGTCGTCGGGCAAGGTGCTCAAGACCGCCAAGCTCAACACGGGTTACGAACTGCAAGTGCCGCTTTTCTGCAACATCGGCGACAAGATCGAAATCGACACCCGCACCAACGAATATCGCAGCCGCGCGTAAGCCTTACGCATCGCCGGCCCGGCTTTCGGCGACGGTTTTACACCTGTCGCCGCTGCCATCAAAAAAGCCGCTCTTCGGAGCGGCCTTTTTGTGCGCCCAGCATGGGCGCACTCTTGCGGGTGCAAGTCGCGCGGCAAGTTGACCACAGCGAGCGAAGTGAAGCGCAACTGCGGAAGGGCGACCGAC
>NZ_LFJJ01000156.1 GCF_001189365.1 Candidatus Burkholderia verschuerenii
CACAGCAGTAGCGAGTGTTCTCGTCGTGTGTCTGGGCGCTGGTTCCCATGCGATTCGCGCTTTCTCGCCCACCTTGGTAACGGTCCCCTTCGGCTTACTCCGGCCCGCTCGCGCGGCCGGTTTAGGGACGTATAAGCAACCGGCAGGCAATCACCGAAACGACCTCGAATACCCCATCGGTTTTACCGTTATTCGGTCCTACCTCGGTTAGTGCTTCGACGAAATTTATTCGCTGGCGCAGGTCTACGCGCAGTCGCGGTGCGCCTCCTGGGCGTCGCGCGGCACTAACTCCCTCCTCTCGCAGATTGCCTATCGTCGCGCTTTGTCTCCTGGCGCAGAACCGCTCGCATTCGTTGCCGATACCGAACAACTCGCCACCAACTCTGACGCGTTTGGTTTGCGTATGCGCGTGATTTTCATAGGAGCGCCGACCAAGGTAGGGCCGAATAACGATAACCGCGATGCCGCGTGCGATGTCGTTTCGCTGATCACCTGCCGGTTGCCTGTACGAACCTGAACCGGCCGCGCAGCGGGCCGGAGTAAGCCGAAGTGGACCGTTACCGAGGTGGGCGAGAAAGCACTGATCGCATGGGAACCAGCGCCATCACGCGCCACGAAGACACTCGCTATTGCTGTGCCAAGTCTAAAGTTCTGTGCCGGGGCCGGTGTGAAGCACTTTTGATCGGCCAGCGACTTTCTTTGGTTACTTTCTTTGCCGCCGCAAAGAAAGTAACCCCTCCGCCGGGGAGGCGGTTACTGCAAAACAAAGCACGATAAGAGAGCCAAACAACAAACCCCAACAACCAAGCGCCAGCAACAGTAAAAACCCCACCCGACCATTAAGACTTCTCCGATGTGTCACCACGACCTCGTTCAATAAAGTCCCGTGCACCGCAAATCGATTTCGATGTACTGCGGCTAACTCGCTGTCTTCACGCGTCAAATTAGTCAAAATAATTTGTAAAACTAATTATCTTGACGGATATCAATCAAGCCGCCTGTCGACGACTCTCGCCAGCAGAAAGCAGCCCGACAAAGACGCGCGAAGACAGCCATTTCTAAAGAACGAGGTAAAGGATGAAACTTAAACTTCGCACGCAACCCACGGCGTCGGACCGCAATCAACGACTAACCACTCCGCGCAGGAAGATCAGCGTATGGATCAGCCTGCTCGCATCGGCTGCATTCACGCTCGCGGGCAGCGCGTATGCATCGGTGACGCTGGATTTCGGCGCGCATACGAAAAACACGACGGGCGGTTTTCCCGGCTCGGGCATCGCGATCGGCTATATGGCCAACGGCGATACGACCAACCCCGGCGGATCGTCGCCCGTGGCGAACGGCGCGAACGCGAACGCCAGCGGCTTTTACTCGCAAGTCGCGATCGGCGATCACGCCACGGCGACGGGCAAGGATGCAGTCGCGGTCGGCGGCAACATCTATAACGGCGGCGCCACGGCGACGGGCGACTACAGCGTATCGTTCGGCACGCAGAGCACGGCGACCGGAACCGGCGCGATCGCGATCGGCGGCGACGGTTCGGCGGGCGCGTCGGCGGCGGCGAATAACGCGCTGGCGTTCGGCGCGAAGTCGAAGGCATCGGCGGACAATGCAATGGCGATGGGCGCGGACGCGCAGGCCGGCAACGCGAACGACGTCGCGCTCGGCGCAAACAGCAAGACCGCGGCGGTGCAGGCCACGACCAACGTGACCATCGACGGCGTCACGTACGAAGTCTCGGGCATCGACCCGACCAGCACGGTGAGCACCGGCGATGCAGGCTCGGAACGCACGCTGACGAACCTCGCCGCCGGCGGCGTCGATGCGACGAGCACCGACGCCGTTAACGGTTCGCAACTGAACGCGACCAATCTCGCCGTCGAAGCGCAAAGCAGGAAGACGAACGCGCTGGGCAACAGCACCGCGACGGCACTCGGCGGCGGCGCGACCTACGATCCGTCGACGGGCGAACTGACCTCGCCGACCTACACCGTCTACGGCCAGCAGACGACCGGCGTCGACAACACCGTCGCCGCGTTGCAGAACAACGCGCCGCTGCAATACTCGACGGCCGCCGCGCCCACGACGGGCCTCGGCGCGAACGGCGCGCCCGTATCGAACGATGTCACGCTCGTCGGACCGGACGCGAGCGCGCCCGTCACGCTGCACAACGTCGCGCAAGGCGTCGGGGATACGGACGGCGTGAACGTCGCGCAGCTCAACTCGGCGATCAGCAACGCGGTCATCAACGTGTTGCCGACCGATTAGCCGTGGGTCGCCAGCCAACCGGCGAACTATCTCGTGCCGAGCGCAACGGGCACCGATGCGCTCGCGGCGGGCAGCGGCAGCGTCGCGTCGGGCCAGGGCAGCACGGCGATGGGCACCAACAGCGTCGCGTCGGCGCAGGACAGCAGCGCGATCGGCTACCACAGCGCGGCGAGCGGGCAGGGCAGCACGGCCATCGGCGCGGGCGCGCAGTCGAGCGCGGTCAACTCGGTGGCGCTGGGCGCGAACTCGGTCGCGGATCAGGCGAATACGGTGTCGGTCGGATCGGCGGGCAACGAGCGCCGCGTGACCAATGTCGCGCCGGGCGTCGCCGGCACGGATGCGGTCAACGTCAATCAGTTGAACGCGCGCAGCAGCGATTTGCAGAACCAGATCGACACCAATCTGAAGAAGTCGTATGGCGGCACCGCTGCCGCGATCGCGATCGCCGGTCTGCGTTACGACGATCGTCCGGGCAAGATTTCGGCGGCGGCGGGCGTGGGTTACTACCACTCGCAAGCCGGACTCGCGATGGGCATCGGCGGGACGTCGGACGATGGCCGCTGGCGCGTGAACGGCGGCATCACCGTGTCGCCGACGCTGTCGTCGCCGGATGTCGGCGCGATGGTCGACGTCTCGCACACGTTCAACTAAATGCGCGCGGCGGCTTGAGCGTTCAGGCCGCCAGCCCGCGTTTGCGATTGACGATCGCCGTCTCCGACAGATCGATCTCGCGCAACAGCTTGAACAGCGTCTCGTCGTTGATCGCCTGAGCCGCGCGGAGTCTGAACAGCTCCGCGCGCTCGGCGCTCAGCGCGGCCATCTTGAGGCGCGTCTCGACCATCTCGCTCTTCTTGGCGACCACGCGCGGCGCTTCGTCGTCGCCCAGGGATTCGAGACGACGCCGGTACATGCCCATCACGCGCGCGGTGGAATCGGCGCAGCGCGCGGACGCGGCTTCGTCCATCTGCACGACGAGCTCGTCGTGCGTATCGTCGATGGCGCGAATCGCCGCCTGCGCCGCGCGACGCCGCGCCATCCGTTCTTCCGCCGCATGCGGATTGCGCAGGCGCTCGGTGCCGCGCAGCAAGATCGGCAGGCCGATCACCGCGATCAGCAGCGACGCCAGAATCACCGCCGACGCGATGAAAATCGCCAGATCGCGTCCTTCGAGCGGCGTGCCGTTGTCGAGCGTCACGGGCAGCGACAGCACGCCCGCCAGCGTCACCGCGCCGCGCACGCCGCCGATGGTCGTCATCGCCAGCGTGCGAAACCCCGGCGCCGCGCTTTCGATACCGTGCTTGACCGCCGCGCGGCTCGCGAACCAGCGCAGGCAATACACCCACACGAAGCGCAGCGCGTACAGCGCGAACACCATCGCGAGCACGTAGCCGATCAGCAGGCCGACTTTCCGCGAGCCATCGTGATGCGCCTCGACCAGCGCCTGCCCGATGATGTGCGGCAACTGCAGCCCGAGCAGGATGAACACCATGCCGTTGAAGACGAATTCGATCATCGTCCAGGTATTCGCCATGCGCACGCGCGCGACGCTCGGAATGCCGTCGCGCAGGCTCTGGATGTTCATCATCATGCCGCCCGACACCGCCGCCAGAATGCCCGAGCAGCCCACGCGCTCGGCCACGACATACGCCGCGAACGGAATCAGGATCGTCAGCACGACGCCGGCGGCGGGATCGTCGTCCTCGGAAAACCGGAGCAGACGCTGCGGAATCTCGGTCACCGCCCAGCTGATCGCCGCGCCGATCGCCAGCCCGCCCGCCGCGATGATGAAAAAGCTGATGGTCGCCTCGCGCATCGAGAACATGCCGGTCAGCGCCGCCGCGATCGCGAACTTCAGCGCGACCAGGCCGGACGCGTCGTTCATCAGCGCTTCGCCTTCGAGGATATGCATCAGGTTGGCGGGAATGCGGTTGCGTCCGGCGATGCCCGACAGCGCGACCGCATCGGTCGGCGACAAGACGGCGGCCAGCGCGAAGGCGACGGGCAGCGGCATCGACGGAATCATCGCGTGCAGGAAATAGCCGAGCGCGCCGACGGTGATGAACACCAGCCCGAGCGCGAGCATCAGCACGGCGCGCCGCTGCATGTACAGCTCGCGCTTCGGAATGCGCCAGCCGTCCGCGAACAGCAGCGGCGGAATGAACAGCAGCATGAACAGTTCGGGATCGAAGGTGACGTGCAGCCCGAAGCCCGGCCACGCGAGACACGCGCCGATGACGATCTGCACGAGCGGCAGCGGCAGCTTCACTGGAAGCAGCGACAGGCCGAGCCCGGACAGGGCGACGGTCGTAAGAAGAATGAGAACGGTAAAGACGATTTCCATGTGTGCGCTACTGCACGGCGCACGATGGCGGCATCCGCCCACGCCGTCTAGGATGAGTTCGATGAGACCCCGCAGTTTAGCCCGAGCTTATGACGTGGACAGACATGGGCATTCTTCGGACAGCGCGGCGCGATGCACCGTAGCAGTGCGTGTGCACGCCAAATCGCCTGCCGACGGTGCACGCTGCAAGGCATTCGACGGCAAATCACGCCGCGTCGCGCGCACGGACCTTGCTTTAACGACTCCACGAGGGACGTCAGACCCTCGGAGTTCAACGAGGGCTGTTCCTATGAAAACGGTATCGAACGGGTCCGGCGCGAGACCTGGGCAAGTCGCAGTCGGGGTGTCGTCATGGTGATCGTGAATCCGGAGAAGACCACGGTCTTCACGCGCAGTTTCGAACTCGGGGTGATGTCCGGCCTCGACCGCTATTCCGTCGAGCACGGCGAATGGACGCTGTCGAGCGTCTTCCAGCCCGTGTTCAGCCTGTCGCATATGCGCGCCGTCGGCTACGAAGGCCTGCTGCGCGCGCACGATACGCTGGATCGCCCGGTGCCGCCCGTCGACGTGTTCGGCCAGGCGACGCGCACCGGCGAAGCGCTGCAGATCGACCGGCTCGCGCAGGCGCTGCATCTGGAAAACTTCAAGATGCTCGGCGCGCAGGACGAATGGCTGTTTCTGAACGTGCATCCCGGCGCGCTGACCGAGCCGTATCACGCCGCCGCGCTGATGGCGCAATTTGCGGCGTCTGCATATCGAGCCGCGCCGCGTCGTGCTGGAAGTGCTCGAGCAGAGCGCCGAGGATATCGAGCGGCTCGCGCTGGCGGTGCAGCAGTTCCGCGATCAGGGCTTTCTGATCGCGCTGGACGATTTCGGCGCGGGGCATACGAATATCGAACGGATCTGGCAACTCGATCCGGATATCGTCAAGCTCGACCGCGTGATGCTCTCGCACGCCGGCCATAACGTGCATGCGACGCCGTCGGCGCGCACGCTCAAGCAGCGCCGCAACATGGAAGCGGTGCTGTCGGGCATCGTGTCGCTGCTGCACGATGCGGGCAAGCTCGTGCTGATCGAAGGCGTCGAGACCGAACACGAGGCGCAACTGGCGCTGGCGAGCGGCGCGGATTTCGTGCAGGGCTTTTTCTTCGCGCGGCCGCATCCGGGTCTCACCGATGGCGTGCACGCGCAGACCATCATCGGCGAATTGACGGAGCGTTACCGGCAGCAGACCGAAGCGCGCGAACGACGCGTCGCGACGCGGCTTCAGCCGTATGTGCGCGCGTTCGAGCGCGCGGCGGAACGGCTCGCGGCGGGCGAGCCGCTCGAAGAAGTCTGCTGGAATTTCCTCGCGCTCGATAACGCCGCCCGCTGCTTCCTGCTTGATGCGAACGGCAAGCAGGCCGGACGCAATGTCGTGCTGCGTGCCGATCGCGCGTCGCACGAAACGCGCTATCTGCCGCTGATCGACGCGCAGGGCGCGAACTGGCTGCGTCGCCCGTATTTCCGCGCGGCGCTCGCCGATCCCGAGCGCGTGCAGGTGACCAAGCCGTATCTGTCGATCAACGAAGCGATGCCGTGCGTCACGCTGTCCGTCGAGACGCGTCTGAACGGCAAGCGCTGCGTGCTGTGCGGCGACATCGACTGGACCTTCGACGACAACATCGACTGACGCTTATTTCGTCACGACGACCGGAATGCCCTTCAGCACGGACGCGCCCTTCATCGTGTCGATGGCGGCCTGAACCGCGCTGCTCGTCGCCGCTTCGATACCCAGACGCGCGGCGATCTCGCGTTCGCTGCGCTTGACCATCGCGACGTTCGCGAGCTTGACGTGGCCGTAGCCGCGCACGCGTTCGTGCAGCGCGGCGAGCGCCTGGACGTCGCTCAAGTCGCGTGGGTTCGATAAAGCGCGCGTCATCGTGATTTCGTAATCGAGCGCGAGCTGGCGTTCCATGCGACGTTCGAGCGTTCTGCCGAACGGATCGAGCACGCTGCCGCGCAACGCGCGGAACCTCGCGAGACCGCCCATCACGGTCCACATCCATTGGCCGAACACTTTCTTCTTCGGCGCGCCGTCGTGTGCGAGCGTGGGCGGCGCGAGATTGAACTTCACCGAATAATCGTCGCCGGCCGCGCCTTCGAATTGCGCGGCGAGCGCGGCGCGGAACGCCGGATCGGTGTGCAGGCGCGCGACTTCGTATTCGTCCTTCACGGCGAGCAGCTTGTAGAACGTGATGGCGATGGCGCGCTTTATCTCCTCGTTCGCCGACGATGCCTTCGCGATCAACGCACGATACCGCTTCACATATTTCGCGCCGCCATAAGCAAGCAGCCGTTCCTCGCGATCGCGGATCAATTCGTCGAGCGACATTTCCGCCTGCGTGATGTTTCGCCTGACGACCTGCGCCGTCAGCGATTCGAGCGCGCTCAAATCCGCCGACGCGAGGCGTCCGATCGAAAACGCCAGCTTGTTCTTATCGACAGCGACGTTGTTGAGTTCCAGCGCGCGCATCAGCGCCGCCAGCGATACCGGCACCAGCCCGAGCTGCCACGCGAAACCCAGCATCAGAATGTTCGCGCCGATAGTGTCGCCGAGGAAACGCGTCGCGAGCGCTTGCGCATCGCAACTGCGCAGCGCGTCGCGTGCATCGACGCCCGCCGCGTGACGCATCTTGTCGATCAGCGCGTCCGCGTGAAGATTGGCGTCGGGATTCTGCACGAAGCTCGCGTTCGGAATAGCGTGCGCGTTCACGACGATCTTCGTGCGATCGTACCGCACCGTTTGCAGCGCTTCCGGACTTGCGCCGACGACCATATCGCAGGCGAGCAGCAAGTCGGCTTGCTGCGTGTCGATGCGTACTTGATTGAGCAACGCATCCGTCGCGGCGAAGCGCACGAACGACAACACCGAGCCGCCCTTCTGCGCGAAGCCCATGAAGTCGAGCACCGACGCGCTCTTGCCTTCCAGATGCGCGGCCATGCTGATCAGCGCGCCGACCGTCCGACGCCCGTGCCGCCGACGCCGGTGACGAGAATGTCGTACGGCGCCTGGTCGAGATGCGTGTGCGGAATCGACAAGGCCTCGACGCGTCGCGCGAGTTCGGCGGGATCGAACGCGTGACCTTCCGCGCGCCTGAGCGTCGCGCCTTCGAGCGTGACGAAGCTCGGGCAGAAGCCGTTCACGCACGAGTAATCCTTGTTGCACGACGACTGATCGATGCGACGCTTGCGCCCGAGTTCGGTCTCGACCGGCTCGACGGACAGGCAATTCGATTGCACGCCGCAATCGCCGCATCCTTCGCAGACGGCTTCGTTGATAAACAGACGATTGTCCGGATCGGGAAACTCGCCCTTCTTCCGGCGACGGCGCTTTTCCGCCGCGCACGTCTGGTCGTAGATCAGCACGGTCACGCCGGATAGTTCGCGCAGACGGCGCTGCACATCGTCCAGTTCGCTTCGATGATGAAACGTCGTGCCGCGCGGAAACTGATCTTCGTGACCTTGATACTTTTCCGGTTCGTCACTCACGACGACCAAGAGCGCGATGCCTTCCGCTTCCACTTGCCGCGCGATCTGCGGCACCGAAATGCTGCCGTCGACGGGCTGGCCGCCGGTCATCGCGACGGCATCGTTGTAGAGAATCTTTTAGGTGATGTTCGCCTTCGCCGCGACGGCCTGACGGATCGCGAGAATGCCCGAGTGAAAGTACGTGCCGTCGCCGAGATTCTGGAAGACGTGCGGCGTTTTCGTGAACATCGAATGCGAGGCCCAGTCGACGCCTTCGCCGCCCATCTGAATCAGACCGGTCGTATCGCGCTCCATCCAAGACGCCATGAAGTGACAGCCGATGCCCGCCTGCGCGACCGATCCTTCCGGCACCTTCGTCGACGTATTGTGCGGACAGCCCGAGCAGAAGTAGGGCGTGCGCTTCACGGCATCGGCGATATTCGACAGAATCTGCGGCGCGACGAGATCGACCACCTTGTCGCGGCGATCGAGCGCGGGCTTGTGACGCGCGAGCCAGTCCGCGAACACCGGCAGCACGCGCGACGGACGCAGTTCGCCCAGTGCTGAGAGCAGCGGCGCGCCGTCCTGAGCGCTTTTGCCGATCACAACCGGCCGCGCGCCATGTTCGCGGTTATAGAGATGCTCCTTGATCTGTTGCTCGATGACCGGACCTTTTTCCTCGATCACGAGCACTTCCGACAGCCAGTCGACGAAGGTATCGAGCCGCGTCGTTTCGAGCGGATACGACAGGCCGACTTTGTAGATTCGCACGCCCGCCGCATCGAGATCGTCGACGGTCAACTCCAGCCGACGCAGCGCTTCCATCAAATCGAGATGCGCCTTGCCGCACGTCACGATGCCCACGTTCGCGCGCGCACTCGGCGCAATCCACTTGTCGATGCTGTTCGCGCGCGCGAAGTGGCGCACGGCGTCGATCTTCGCGGCGAGGCGCGCTTCGATCGTCAGGCTCGGAAGATCGGGCCAGCGGTTGTGCAGGCCGCCTTGAGGCGCGGTGAAATCTTTCGGCGCCGGCCACGTCAGATTCAGCGCATCGAGATCGACCGTCGAGCCAGATTCCACCGTCTCCGATATCGCCTTGAAGCCGACCCACGCGCCCGAGAAGCGCGACAGCGCCCAGCCGTAGACGCCGAATTCCAGCATGTCCGCCACATTCGACGGATTCACCACGGGCATGTGCCACGAGATCATCGTCTGATCGCTTTGATGCGGCATCGACGACGACACGCAACCGTGGTCATCGCCCGCGACGACCAGCATGCCGCCATGCGGCGACGAACCGTACGCGTTGCCGTGCTTGAGCGCATCGCCCGCGCGGTCGACGCCCGGGCCCTTGCCGTACCACATCGCGAACACGCCATCGACGGTGCGCTCCGCATCCGATTCGACGCGCTGCGTGCCGAGCACGGCGGTGCCGCCGAGTTCCTCGTTGATCGCGGGCAAAAAGCGCACATCGTGCAATTCGAGCAGCTTCTTCGCTTTCCACAATTGCTGATCGACCATGCCGAGCGGCGAACCGCGATAGCCGCTGATGAAACCGGCGGTGTTCAATCCGGCAGCGCGATCGAGTTCGCGCTGCATCAGCACGAGCCGCACGAGCGCCTGCGTGCCAGTCAGGAAGATACGGCCGGTCGTCGCGCTCAGGTTGTCGCTGAGTTGGTAGTCGGACAGGCGCGGGGAAAAGGCATCGGCGGGGACGCGGGCGTTCATCGAATCTCCAGTTTTCTTATGTGAGGCGATACGACATTTTTCGCCGCCATTACCGGAAATTTTTTGCTGTCTCGCCGGAGATCCGGGCAAGTGGAGAAGCCGCGCGGTGTTTTTCGAGATACACGAGAGAATTCTTCTCGATCCGGCCCATCTCGGCGTTAACCCGAAGCGGACATCCGCGTGCTTCAGACTAACCTGACCGTTCGATCACGACCGAAGGAAACGCAAGCCGATGAAGCTCTACTACTGGCCGAAAACGCGCGCCTTCCGCGCTCTGTGGATGCTCGAAGAAATGCGCGTGCCGTACGACCTCGAATTCGTGAATATCCGCGCGGGCGCGCAGAACGAGACGGCGTTCAATCGCGTGAATCCGATGTGCAAGCTGCCCGCGCTCGAAGATCGTGGCGCGTGTATCGCGGAATCCGGCGCGGTGCTGCTGTATCTCGCGGATCGCTATCCGGAAACGCAACTCGGCGTCGCGCTCGACGATCCCGCGCGCGGCCGCTTTCTGCAATGGATGTTCTTCACCGGCTCGTGTCTCGAACCCGCGATGGCCGAGCGGATCACCGGCGCGCAGAGCAACACGGTGAGTTTCGGCTGGGGCGATCTGGGCCGCGTCGAGCACGCGATCGAAAGCGCGCTCGAAGAAGGGCCGTGACTATTGGGCGAGCGCTTCACCGCCGTCGATATCCTCGCGGCGAGCACGCTGCAAATCGCCTTCATGGCGAAGCTGATCGAGCCGCAAGGCGTGCTGTTCGATTACGTCGAACGCGCGACCGCGATCGATCTGCGCGAGGCGCAGCGCCTGGCGAAAAAGCCGTAGAGGCTTTAAGGAAACGTCGGCGGTTTCGGGATGCCCGCGCCCGCTTCGATATCGGCGACGCCGCGTTGATGCGCGAGTTCGACGGCTTCGGCCTTGTCCGTCAGGCCGGCGTCGCCGCCGACCGTCGTCCAGACTTGCACGGCTCGGTCGTTGTGACGGATTTCATATTCGGCGTCCCAGCGCGCGCCCTGAAGTTCAACGGGGCGCACGTGAATCGCGTAGACGCCATATAGGAAGATCTGCTCCGGCATGATGCCCTCCGCTGCCTCTACAGTTCGATTTCCCCGAGGATGCGGTGCGCGAGCGCCCGCGCTTCATCCAGCGCTTCCGCCTCGTTCTCCGACGCGGATTCCACTTCGTAGACGGTCGCCTCGTCCGCTTCGCCATCGTCGCGACTCAGCGACACGAGCCCCTGAAACTGGCCCGAATCGGTGGCGCGCACGCCGATCGTCGCGGTGTAGATGCCTTTCGTGTAGGTCGTGTCTTCCATGATGGAATCACCTCGTGGCAAGGACGCAAATTCACTCTAGCACGCGGTGTTGCGTGCGTCAGAGCGGAAGCGTTTCACCTCCGGCGCAACGGGCGTTCCAGCGCGGACTTGTTCGGTTTCAGCCCAGCAATTCCTCGACTTCCCGCAAAGTCGGCGAATGCGCGCCCGAATGACGGCACGCCGCCGCGCCCGACGCGAGCGCAAACTTCAGATGATCGGGCCACTCGCCATGACGCGCCATCAGGCTGTAAAGCAGTCCGCCGATGGACGCATCGCCCGCGCCGACCGTATCCGCGACGGTCACGCTCGGCGGCCGCGCCTTGTAGGTCTGATCGCCGACATGCAGCGTCGCTTCGCCCGAACCGCGCGTGACCAGCACGGTGGCTTGCGGGTTCATCGCGCGGACTTGCGCGAGGGCGTCGGCTTCGGGAATGCCCTTGAACAGCATATGCAGATCTTCGTCCGATACCTTGATCAGATCGGCGAGACCCGCCATCTTGCGCAGAATCGGCTCGTAACCGTGTTCCATCAAATTGCGATAGTTCGGATCGAAGCTGATCTTGACGCCGTGCTCGCGCAAGGTGGCGGCAAGCCTGGCGAGCGTCGCGCCGAGCGGCTGACGCACGAGGCTGATGCAGCCGAAGTGCGCCCACTTCACGCGCTCCATCCAGCCTTGCGGCAGCGTCGACGGATCGAACGCGAGGTCCGCGCCGTTTTCGCCCATGAAGTAGTACGTCGGCGGTTGCGTTTTGTGGACGATCGCCAGCAGCGGCGGGCGCTCGACGCGCTGCATGAAGCGCATGTCGAGACCGGCGGCGACGCTGGCATCCCACAGATCGTCGGAGAAATTGTCGGTGCCGAGCGAACCGGCGCATGCCGTCGGAAGCCCGAGTTGCGCGACCGCGCGCGCGACGTTCCAGCCCGCGCCGCCCGGACGCGACAGCCAGCTCGACACATCGGTGCGGATCATGTCCGTCAGGATGTCGCCGGCGGAAACGAATTGCGGGAAGTTACCGTGCTCGCTTGCCATGTTCTTTCACCGTGTGGTCGAGGTGGAACCGAGGGCGTTCAGCACTTCGTAGCATGCGCCCATCGTGTGGTAGTCGGTCTTGCCGGCGGGACTTTTTTCGTCGCCGTATTTGCGGTTGTCGCAGGTCAGAATGCGATACCACGCGCCGTATTCGTGATCGACGAAATGCTCCCAGCTATAGCGCCAGAGTTCGTCGTAGCAATCCCAGAAACGCTCGCGGCCCGTGCGCGCGCCGAGCAGCGCCGCCGCCGCGAAGCTTTCCGCCTGCACCCAGAAGTATTTGTCGTGATCGCAGATGGAATCGTCCGGGCCGAAGCCGTAGTACAGGCCGCCGTGACGGCTGTCCCACGCGCGGTTGAAACCGGCATCGAACAGTTCGACCGCGCGCGACGCCAGCCACGGCAGCTTGCGATGCCGCTCCAGAATCAACAGCAGCTTCGCCCATTCGATCTGATGTCCCGGCTGAAAACCCCACGGCCGGAAGATGTTCGAGCTATCCGATTCGTTGTAGTGCCAGTCCACCGACCAGTCGCGATGAAAGTGCGCCCAGATCAGGCCGTTCGACAGCTTCGCCTGACGCAGCGTGATATTGCCCGCGATCTTTTCCGCGCGATCCAGATACAGCACGTGACCGGTCGCCTCGTAGGCGGCGAGCAGCGCTTCGGTCGCGTGCATGTTCGCGTTCTGGCCTCGATAGTCCGAGACTCGCCAGTCCGGCGTGGCTTCGTCGGCGTAGAGACCGGCGTCGGCGTCCCAGAAGCGCTTTTCCATCAGCGCGAAGGTTTCGTCGATCATCGGCTTCGCTTCGTCGATGCCGGCCATCGCGGCATGCGCGCAGGCGAGCAGCACGAAGGCCATGCCGTAGCAATGACGCGTGCCGTCGAGCGTGCATTTCTGGCCGTCGCGCCACTCGATTTCCCAGTCGTAGCCTTCGAGCGCGGCGTCCCAATGCGCGTCGCGCAGGAAGTTGAAGGCGTGGCGCGCATCGTCCTGATACGACGCGTCGCCGAAATGCCGATACGCCATCGCATAATTGAAGACGAAGCGCGTGCTGCTGACGAGATGGCGCGTCGTGGGGTCGTAGATGCTGCCGTCGTCCTTGAAGAAGTGGAAGAAGCTGCCCGACGGATCGCGCCCGTTCGGCGCATAGAAGGCCAGCGTGTCGCGCACATGCGAAAGCAGGAATTCGCGGCTGCGGAAATCGATCGATGTGCTCTTTTCCGCGACGGGTGCTTCGGCGAGAGTTGCGGTCATGTTCATGTCGTTCTCATGTCTGGCTCAAGTCCCGGTCCGGGTACTCGCGCGAGGAATGAAGTTGACGTCCACCAGCGTGTCGGCCTGGCCTTGTTCGGGATGATCTTCCAGCAGCAGTTCGACGCTGCGCCGCCCGAGCGCTTCCTTGTCGATGGCGACCGTCGACAGTGGCGGCGTGCTCTGCGCGGCGGCGGGAATATCGTCGAAGCCGACGAACGCGATGTCCTCCGGCACGCGCAACCCGCGCGCGAGACAGACGCGCATCGCGGCGAGGGCCGCTGCATCGTTATAGGCGAAAACGGCGTCGGGCAACGGATTCGATTGCGCGCGCGCATCGGCGATCAGGCGTTCCATCGCGTCGGCGGCGGCGAAATCGGCGGGCAGACCGGGCTGCGTGTTGATTTCGAGCGGCGGATCGAACAGCAATCTGGCATCGAA
>NZ_LFJJ01000157.1 GCF_001189365.1 Candidatus Burkholderia verschuerenii
CTGCCGACGCTTCGCCGATCACCTCGCGGTGACCTGCGCACGGCTCGGGGCCGATGTGGTTCGCTACTCCTTCATCGCAGTGGACTTTCACCACCTACTCCTTGCCGGTCTACCGGCGCACTCAGAACTCGCTGCTCTATGAACAAGCGGTCACGTTCGATCCGATGGGCGCATCGTCGAAATACTCGGTGTTGTCGGTCGATTATGCGACGGCCGCGCGCATCGACAATTCCGCGAAGTACACGGGCGTGTTCGGCCCGCTGACCGCGCAAGCGATGTACAGCACGCGCTACGACACCGGCTACGGCGCGGAAGTGCCGGGCGCGGAAATCACGGGCCGCTTCTTCAGCGGCGCGCTGACCTTCGCGCAAGGACCGCTCGCGGCGAGCGTGTCGTACGAACAGCGCAACGGCAATACGGCCACGACCAACACCGCCACCGAGCGCCGCGCGACCGCTGCCGCGACGTACGTGTTCGGGCCGGTCAAGGGCTTCGCGGGTTATCGCTATCTGCGTGCGTCGAACGCGTTCCTGCCCGCCAATCCGATCGTGCTCGCCAACGGTTCCGAAGCAAGCGCCGCGAATCTGTATTGGGCGGGCGCGCAGTACACGATCACGCCGGCTTTGCAGTTGACGGCGACGGGCTACTACCAGGACGTGCACTCGACCAGCGCCGATTCGTGGCTGGCCGTGCTGTGCGCGGATTACTTCGTCTCGAAGCGCACGGACCTCTATGCGACGGCGGGCTATTCGCACAACAAGAATGGCGCGGCGCTCGGCGTGGGCGGTTACGGCACGGTGGCGCCGGGCTACAACCAGACCGGCTTCGTGATCGGCATGCGTCAGAAGTTCTAGGAGAGGACCGCGCCGTGCAAATCGTTCATGCGCCTCATGCGACCGTTCGGCTCGACTGGCTCGCGCGACGCGTCGAGCCGGAGCTCGCGCCGGAGCTCGCCATCGTCGATGCGCACCATCATTTGTGGGACCGGCAAACCGGCCGGTATCTCGCGGAAGAGTTCGGCGCGGATGTCGGCTGCGGGCATCGGATCGTCTCGACCGTCTACGTGCAATGCCGCTCGATGATGCGCGCAAGCGGTCCCAACGCGATGAAGCCCGTCGGCGAAGTCGAGTTCGCCAACGGCGTCGCCGCGATGTTCGCGAGCGGGGCGTATGGACCGGCGCGCTGCTGTGAGGCGATCGTCGGCGGCGCGGATTTCTCGCTCGGCGCGGAACTCGACGCCGTGCTCGAGTCGATGCTGCAGGTGTCGGGCGGACGTTTGCGCGGCATCCGCAATCCGCTCGCATGGCACGATCATCCCGACGTGACGTCGAGCCCGGTCACGCCGCCGCGCGATCGCATGCACGACCCGGCATTCCGGCATGGCGTGCGAACGCTGGCGCGCTTCGGCTTGTCGCTCGATGCGTGGGTGTATCACACGCAGCTCGACGCGCTTTACGAACTGGCGAAGGCATCGCCCGATGTGATCGTCGTGATCGATCATTTTGGCGGTCCGCTCGGTGTTGGGCCGTATGCGGGAAATACCGGCAAGCGCGTGGAGATCGTCGCTCACTGGCGTCAGGGACTCGCGCGTCTCGCGAGCCTGCCCAATACGCGCATGAAGCTGGGCGGCGCGGGTCTGACCGTGTTCGGCTTCGATTTCGCCGCGCGCGATCTGCCGCCATCGTCCGAAGCGCTCGCCGATGCGTGGCGGCCTTACTTCGATATCTGCATCGAACTGTTCGGCGTGAATCGCTGCATGTTCGAAAGCAATTTCCCCGTCGACAAGGGGATGTTCAGTTACGGCGTGCTGTGGAACGCCTTCAAGAGACTGGCGAGCGGCCTGTCCGCCGATGAAAAGTCCGCGCTGTTCAGCGGCACGGCGGCATCGACCTATCGCCTCGAGATTTCCGGAGACAACGCATGAAGACGAGCGCAACCGTCTCGAACGACGACATCAACGCCGGCGCGCAGGGCAAAGGGCTCAGGAACATCACCGCGATCGAGTGGTGTTCGCTGACGCTCGCGGGTCTGGGCTGGACTTTCGAAAGCTACGACTCGTTTCTGCTCTCGCTGCTGCTGCCGACGCTCGCGCTTCAGTTCGGCCTGAGCAAGGCGCAACTCGGCCTCTTTACGAGCATCACGGCGGCGGGGCAGATCATCGGCGGGATTCTGTTCGGCTATGTGTCCGACCGGCTCGGTCGCGTGCGTACCGCCTTGCTCTGTGTCTGCATCTATTCGCTGTTTTCGGGCGCGATCGCGTTCGCGCCGAACGAGCACTGGTTCGCGGCGCTGCGCTTTTGCGGCGCGCTCGGCATGGGCGGCACCTGGACGGCTGGCGCGGCGCTGATCGCCGAAACGTGGCATGCGAGCCGTCGCGGCAAGGGCGGCGCGCTGATGCAGATGGACTTGCCCATCGGCGCGATCCTCGCGATCACGATTTCCGGCATCGTCAGCAATAGTTATGGCGGGCTCGCGGGGCAAGGATGGCGGGTGCTCTTCATGGTTGGCGCGCTGCCGTTCTTCATCCTCTTCTGGGTCGCGCGCAAGACGCCCGAATCGCCCATCTGGCTCGAACGCAAGCAGGCGAAAGCACACGCGCGGTCGCAAGCCATGGCGGCAAGCCAGGCGAGCGGCGATGCGCTCAACGTGCGCGGCCTCGTGACGGCGTTCGGCTTCATCTTCTTCCTGCAATACCTTTACTGGGGCGTGTTCACCTGGACGCCGACTTTCCTCGTCACGGTCAAGCACCTCGATTTCGTGCACAGCCTCAAGTTCGTGCTGTCGCTCCAGTTCGGCGCGATCACCGGTTTCCTGCTGTTCTCCGCGTTCGTGGACCGGCTCGGCCGCCGCCCGATGTTTCTCGCGTATTTGCTGGTCGGCGCGGCGGCGGTGTTCGTGTACATCCTGTCGGCGAACCCGTGGCTGTTGATGGTCGCGATCTTCTTCACCGGCTTCAGCGTCAACGGCATCTTCGCGGGCGCGGGTCCGTTTCTCGCGGAGATCATCGGCAACACGGCGTCGCGCGGCTTTCTGATGGGCCTTGCCTATAACGGCGGACGGCTCGGCGGCTTTATCGCGCCGCTGGTGATCGGCGCGCTGGCATCGACGGCGGGCGGATTCGTGCTGGGCCTGGCGACGACCATCGTCGCTTTCATTGCCGCTGCCGTGGTCGTATTCTTCGCGCCCGAAACGCGCGGCAAGTCGCTGTCATGACGACAGCCGCCGGACCGCGCTTCGTCAGCCGGCTGTTTCCGGCGCGGACCGAGGCGGCGCTGCGACGCTATTTGAGCGGGCAGGTCGCGTCGGTGCTCGGCAGCTGGACGCAGAACGTCACGCTGAACCTGCTCGTGTATCACCTGTCGGGATCGGCTGCGATTCTCGCGCTGCTAAACTTCCTGCTGTACGGGCCGCAACTGATCGTGGCCCCGGTCGCGGGATCGCGCATCCGATCGGAGAACGCGAAGCGCGCGACGCTGTGCGTGCTGATGACATCGCTGGCGCTGACGGCGAGCCTGTTTACGCTTTCGCTGCTCGGCGTGCTGAGCGTTCCGCTGATCCTGGCGCACGCGCTGTTGATTGGCATCTCGAGCGCGGTGGAAACGCCCGCGCGTCAGGTCTTGCTGCTGACGAGTCTCGAAGACGCGACGCACACGTCGAATGCCGTCGCGATGAACACGATGGTGTACAACATGGGCCGCATGGTCGGCCCGACCATCGCCGGATTCGTTTATCCGATGCTCGGGGCGCGCGCGTCGTTCGTGATCTACGCGCTCGCGCTGTGCTTCATGGCGACCTGCGTGCGCTCGATCAGGACCGACGCGCCGATGCGCCCGACGCGCGCCGAAAGCGGTCTGCGCGACGCGGTTGGCTACGTGATGTCGGACGCGTTTTCGGGACGCTATCTGCCGATACTCGCGTGCATCGGCTTGTTCGCGGGGAGTTATCAGACGCTCGTGCCCTTGCTGGCCGACAAAGGTTTTCACGACGCGGCGCGCTTTACCGGCGTGTTCTTCGCGTGCGCCGGAGCGGGGTCGCTGAGCGCGGCCGTGCTGTTGTCGTCGGCGCTGGGGCCGCGCGCATCGGCACGGTTCATCGCGTGGGCGCCGTGGACGGCCGCGGCCGCGCTCGCCGTGCTGTCGATGACGAGCGCCGCCGCGGCATCGATGCCCGCGTTCTACGCGCTCGGCTTCAGCCTCACCTTCGCGGCCACGTCGACCAACGCGACCATCCAGCGAAGCTGCCCCGAACACGTGCGCGGCGGGCTCGTCGGCATGTACGGCATGGCCTACAACGGCACGATGCCGTTCGGCTATCTGCTGGTCGGCACCGCATCGGAAGCGCTCGGCGTGCGCCACACCTTCGGCGCGATGGCCTTCGTGCTGGCGGCGGGTGTTGTCGCGATCACCGTTTTAAGCCGTATCAGAGAACAGCGCACAAGCGCACAATAGTTTCAGGAGACAGACATGCAAGTCAACGGCGGCACCTTATCGAATATCGAGCGACAGACCATGCGTAAGGTGGTCTGGCGGCTTCTTCCTGCTATCTGCTGGCCTTCATCGATCGCGGCAACGTCGGCATGGCGTCCCTGCAGATGAATCACGATCTCGGGCTCTCCGCGCGGGTGTTCGGCTTCGGCAGCAGTCTGTTTTTCGTGTCCTACTTCTTCTGCGAAGTACCGAGCAATATGGCGCTGCAAAAGTACGGCGCGCGGCTGTGGATCGCTCGCATCATGATCACGTGAGGGCTGGTGTCGGCGGCGACGGCGCTGGTGCGCAATCCGACCTCATTCTATGTGCTGCGCTTTCTGCTGGGCGCGGCCGAAGCGGGCTTCTTTCCGGGCGTGCTGCTGTATCTCTCGTACTGGATTCCGCCGAAGTATCGCGCGCGCATCGTCGCGACCTTCATGGTGGCGATTCCCGCCGCGAGCTTCATCGGCTCGCCTATCTCGGCCGCGCTCCTGCAGATGGACGGCTTCGCCGGTCTGCGCGGCTGGCACTGGCTTTTCATCCTCGAAGGCGTGCCGACCGTGATCCTCGGCATCGTGTGTCTCGGGTTCCTGACGGACAAGCCCGAGCATGCGAAATGGCCTACTGACGAAGAGCGCGATTGGCTGAAGGGCGCGCTCGCGAACGAAGCGCGCGAGCCGAAGAAGGTCGCGCACATGCCGCTCACGAAGCTGTTCCGCAATCGCTACGTGCTGTGCCTCGCACTCGTCGATACCTGCGCGTCGGCGGCGGGCAGCACGCTGTCCGTGTGGCAGCCGCAGTTGCTGAAGTCGTTCGGTCTGACGGTCATGCAGACGGGTTTGCTGAATTCGGTGCCGTATCTGATGGCATCGTTCCTGATGGTCTATTGTGGCCGCCGTTCGGATCGCCGTGGCGAGCGCCGCTGGCACACCGTCATTCCGATGCTGCTGATCGGCTTCGGCCTGTTCGGCACGTCGCTCTCCGGCTCGCTGCTCCCGACGATGATCATGCTGTGCGCGGTGCTCGTCGGCGCCTATGCGTTCAAGGGTCCGTTCTGGGCGCTGGCCTCGGGTATGCTGTCGAACAGCGCGGCGGCAGCGGGTCTTGCGACCATCAACGCGATCGCCAATCTGCTCGGCGGCGGGCTGATGGTCAACGTGTACGGCTGGGTCAAGCACGCGACCGGAAGCTATTCGCTCGCGCTCATGCCGCTCGACTTGTTGACGCTCGTCAGCGTGGCGACGCTGCTGCTGTTGAGCCGCTCGTCGGGACCGGGCGCGCGCGTGACGAACGAGACGAAGGCGGCGTGATCATGCGCGACATGAACCGCAGGGAATTTCTCGGCGTGAGCGCGGCCGGGCTGTTCGGCGCATCGTTTGCGTCGACGGCGATGGCGCGCGAAGTGTGGTCGAGCGGCACGGAAAAGCCGGCGTTCACGCTGCCCGCTGGCACGATCGACTGCCACATGCACATCTACGACGACCGCTTTCCGAGTGCGCCCGGCACGACGCTGCGGCCGCCGAACGCGAGCATCGAGCAGTATCGCGCGGTGCAGACGCGGCTCGGCATGCATCGCAACGTGGTGGTGACGCCGTCCACGTACGGCACCGACAACCGTTGCACGCTCGACGCGCTCAGGCGCTTCGGCCAAGATGCGCGCGGCGTCGCCGTGGTCGATTCATCCGTCACGCAGCAGCAACTCTCCGACATGCACGATGCCGGCGTGCGCGCCATTCGCTTCAACCTGAGCTATCCCGGCGCGACCACCGTGGACATGCTCGCGCCGCTCGCCTCGCGCATCGCGCCGTTCGGCTGGCATATCGAGCTCGTCGTGCAGGGCGCGAAGCTGCCGTCGCTCGAAACCATCTTGTCGGCGCTGCCGTGCCCGCTCGTCATCGATCACATCGCGCATGTGCCGCAGCCGGGCGGGCTCGAATCCGATGCGATGCGCGCCGCGCGCAGGCTCGTCGATCGCGGCAATACGTGGATCACGCTGTCCGGGCCGTATGTCGATACGAAGAGCGGAGCGCCTGGTTACGCCGATGTCGCGCCGGTAGCGAAGGCGTTCATCGAGGCGGCGCCCGAGCGCATGCTGTGGGGCACGGACTGGCCGCATCCGACGCAGAAGTCGGATAAGCCCGACGATGCGAGTCTCGTCGATACGATCGCGGGCTGGATCGGGCGATCCGACTGGCAGCAGATGATCTTCGTGTCGAACCCGGAGAAGCTTTACGGCTTCGCCTGACGCGACACGTGACACGCATGGACCGTGTGCGGTCCCGCAATCAAGGAAGCACCATGTCCGATTCCTTCAGCTTTCGCGATTACCCGCTCGCGAGCCACACGGTGCCGAACACGGGCACATCGAGCAAAGTGCCGCGCCGCCTGCAGCCCATCCTGTCGCTCGACGATTTCGAAACGGCCGCGCGCGAGTTTCTGCCGAAGCCGATCTTCGCGTACATCAGCGGCGGCTGCGAAACCGATCGCACGTTGCGGCGCAACCGCGAAGCGTTCGAGGAATACGACTGGATCACGCGCGTGTTCAGCGATACCTCGCGTCGCACGATCGATGTCGATCTGCTCGGCCACACCTACGGCGCACCGTTCGGCATCGCGCCGATGGGCATCAGCGCGTTGTCGGCGTATCGCGGCGATCTCGTTCAGGCGCATGCCGCCCGCCGCGCCAACGTGCCGATGATCATGAGCGGTTCATCGCTGATCCGCATGGAGGAGGTGCACGAGGCGAATCCGCACGCGTGGTTTCAGGCCTATGTGCCGGGCGAACCGGACAAGATCGTCGCGTTGATCGGACGCGTGCGCGCGGCGGGATTCGGCACGCTGGTCGTGACGGCGGACACGCCGGTGTCGGGCAATCGCGAGAACAACGTGCGGGCGGGATTTTCCACGCCGCTGCGCCCGAGCGCGCGGCTCGCGTGGGAAGGCATCACGCATCTGCGCTGGCTGTTCGGCACCGCGTTGCGCACGCTGGTCAATCACGGCATGCCGCACTTCGAGAACTCGCGCGTGACGCGCGGTGCGCCGATTTTGTCGTCGAACGTGCTGCGCGATTTCGGCGCGCGCGACCATCTGAACTGGGATCATCTGAAACTGATCCGCGATAACTGGCCCGGCAAGCTGGTGGTGAAGGGCATCCTGCACCCCGACGATGCCCGGCGCTCCTGCGATCTCGGCGCGCAGGGCGTGATCGTTTCGAATCACGGCGGACGGCAGCTCGACGGCACGCGCGCGACCCTGCATGCGCTGCCGGATGTGGTTGACGCGGTCGGCGAACGCTGCACGGTGATGATCGACGGCGGTTTCCGACGCGGAAACGACGTGCTGATCGCGCATGCGCTCGGTGCGCGTGCCGTCTTCGTGGGCCGGCCGTTCAATTACGCGGGCGCGGTGGCGGGCGAATCCGGCATTCTGCACGCCGTCGCGATTCTGGCGATTGCTCGATGTGTCATACAGCGATCAACGCGCTCGGCGGCAATGTTACGTCGAAGGCCTTCGAAGGCGGCCTGATTCCGATTCAGAACTGGTACGCGCCGTCGCTCACGTCGAACAAGGAAGCGGGGCTTGGCGATTGGAGCATCGACGAGATCGTGGGTCTTCTGCATGCGGGCGTCAGCGATCGCGGCGCGGTGTATGGACCGATGGCCGAAGTCGTCTACGACAGCCTGCAATATCTCAGCGAAGAAGACGTGCGTGCGATGGCCGTCTATCTGAAGGCCTTGCCCGCGCGTTCGGGCGACAAGTCCGAGCCGCCGAGTCAGGCGGTGGTCGAGCAGAAAACCAGTCTGTCGCCGCTGGGCAAGAAGATCTACGACGCGCAATGCGCCGAATGTCACGCGACGCAAGGGCAGGGCAAGCCGCCCGATTTTCCGCCGCTCGCCAACAACCAGTCGATCGTCATGAGTTCCGCCGTGAACCCGATCCGCATGGTGCTGAACGGCGGCTATCCGCCGGGCACGTTCAAGAATCCGAAGCCTTATGGCATGCCGCCGTTCGCGCAGTCGCTGTCCGATGTGGAAGTGGCGGCGGTGGTGACGTATATCCGCACCGCGTGGGGCAATCGCGGCGCGCCGGTGAGCGTGAAGGAAGTCAACGAGCTGCGTTCCGCGCCGCTTTACTGAGTATCGTGAGTATCGACCATGAATGAAGATCCGGGCGAAGACGAGAAGGTCGACGAGATCGTGCGAAGCGGGCCGAACGGCGCGATCGCGCTCGCGGGCATTTCGACGGCGATCGTGATCGGCATCTGGTTCTGGTTCTACTTTGCGGTGTTTCTGCCGCGCGGCGTGATTCAGTGATTGATTAGGCATACGAAACTATTGCTATCCAACCGGCTTCGCACGAAGTCGCCGAACGAGTCGAGAGACGCTGGGCGACGCTCGTCCTCGTCCTCGTCGCCGTGCTCGTCGCGATGATGGTCTACACCGGCCTGCACTGGGCGATGATGCCGCCTTCGCGCGTCGAGACCGTTCGTCCGGAAACTCTGCATGTCTCCGGCGAATTCGTCGAAAGCAATCTCGGCGCGGCGCCCGAGGCCGATGGTTCCGTGACGGTGCGGATCGTCGCGCAGCAGTATTCGTTCACGCCGCAATGCATCGTCGTGCCGGCGGGCGTGCCGGTTACATTCCGCGCGACGAGTTCGGATGTCGTGCATGGCTTTCTCATCACCGATACCAATATCAATTCGATGCTCGAACCGGGCTATGTGTCGACCTTCAAGACGACCTTCGACAAGACCGGCGATCACACCATGCCGTGCCACGAATATTGCGGCACGGGGCATCAGAACATGTGGGCGCATGTGAAGGTGGTGGATCGCACCGAGTTCATGCAGATGGCCGACAAGCTGCCGGCCGATTCGCGGAGAGTGTCCTGTGTTCAATAGCAAGCGGCTCGTACTCGCGCATTTCTGGCTCGCATTCATCGCGTTCGGTGTCGCGCTGTTGCTCGGCGCGTGGCAGATGCTGGTGCGCAGCCCGCTGCATCTGTGGTTGCAGAATCCGGAGCTTTACTATCGCTCGGTGACGGCGCACGGTACCGTGATGGGTTACGCGTTTCCCACGTTGATCGCGATGGGTTTCGGCTACGCGGTCAGCGAACTCGCTCTCAAGCGTCCGCTGGTCGGCTTGCGCTGGGCGTGGCTCGGCTGGTGGCTCGTCGCGATCGGCGCGGTCTGCGCGGAAACGCCCGTCGCGATGGGACTCGCCTCCGTGCTCTACACCTTCTATCCGCCGATGATCGCCAACGCGTTCTTCTATATCGGCGTCGTGCTCGTGGTAGTCGGCTCGTGGGTCTGGGTCGCGCTGATGTCGGTGAACCTCGCATCGTGGCGACGCGAGAATCGCGGCAAGCCGGTGCCGCTCGCGATGTTCGCGACCGTCGCGGGCGCTTATTTGTGGGGCTGGACGGCGGTCGGCGCAGCCATCGAAGTGTTGTTCCTGATTCTGCCGGTCGCGCTCGGTTTCAAGCACACCATCGACGCGGGCCTCGCACGCATATTCTTCTCGTGGACGCTGCACGCCATCGTCTACTTCTGGCTGATGCCGGCGTATATCGCGTACTACACCATCATTCCGCGCGCGATCGGCGGACGCTTGTATAGCGATGCGATGGCGCGCATCTCGTTCATCCTGTTCCTCGTGGTGTCGATGCCGATCGGCATTCACCATCTGTTTGCCGATCCGCAAGTCGGCTCGGGCTTCAAGTTCATGCACTCGGTATTCACCGCGCTGGTCGCGGTGCCGACGCTGCTCACGGTCTTCACGATCTGCGCATCGGTCGAGATCGCGGCACGGCTACGAGGGGGCAAGGGCACGCTCGGCTGGATCAAAGCGCTGCCCTGGTCCAATCCGATGATGCTCGCCGTCGCGTTCTCCTTCGTGATGCTCGGGCTGGGCGGCGCGGGCGGCCTCATCAATATGAGTTATCAGCTCGATTCGACCGTGCACAACACGCAATGGGTGACGGGACATTTTCATCTGATCTTCGGCGGCGCGATCGTGATCATGTACTTCGTGATTGCGTATGATTTGTGGCCGCATCTGACGGGCCGCGCGTTGACGAATCTGAAGCTGATGCGTTGGCAATTGTGGTTGTGGTTCATCGGTATGATCGTGCTGACGTTTCCGTGGCATGTGGTGGGTCTGCTCGGCATGCCGCGCCGGATGGCCTTCTACGATTACAACGATCCCGCCCTCGCCGCGCAGGCGATGTCCGTGATCATCTCGGTGATCGGCGGGCTGATCCTCGTGGTCTCCGGCATTCTGTTCTTCATGGTGCTGATCGGCGGACATCGCGCGCCGCGGATCGCGCCAGAAGAATTTCGCTTCAGCCGCGCGGTGCACGAGCCGCATACGATACCCGTCGCGCTCAATACCTTCGCGTTGTGGATCGCACTGATGATCGGCCTCACGCTCGTCAACTACGGCTATCCGATCGCGCAACTCGTCTCGCGCGGCGGCGATACCGCCGTGCCCGCCGTTCCCATCGGAGCGCCGCGATGAGCGACGAACGCCTCTTCACATTCCGCAATCGCTGGTTCACGGTCAGCGTGCTGGGCACGTTCGGGCTCGCGCTGGTGTCGGCGTTTATCGGCCTCGTGTGGTTGCCGTCGGCGCAGCGCGATGCGGGCTTTACCGGCATCTGGAATGCGATCTGCAGCGCGGCAGGCGCACCGCGCAACTGGTTTGCGGGCGAAACGAATGTGACGCCGAAGCTCAAGCTGTCGCAAGTGGAAGTGACGCCGCAATTGCTGAGCAACGTCACGGCGAACGCGGTCGGGCGCGGCGCGACGCTGGCCTTGCGCTGCACGATGTGTCACGGCGAGCGCGGCATGAGCGAGGCGAATTCGCCGAATCTCGCGGGACAGTATGCATCGGTCAGTTGATCGACTTCAAGAGCGGCGCGCGCACCAACGCCGTGATGTCGCCAATGGCCGTGAATCTGAGCGATCAGGACATGCGCGATCTCGCAGCCTATTACGCGAGCCTGCCGAGGCCGCCCGCCCAGCGCAAGGTGAGCGCATCGCTTGCGCCGCCGATCGTCGCGCACGGTGCGCCGATGCGCAATATCGCGCCGTGCGCCACGTTTCATGGCGGCATCGATAACAAGGCGGGCAGTCCGTGGCTCGACGGCTTGCCGGCCGCTTATACGAAGGCGCAACTCAGTGCCTTCCACGACAGCGCGCGCACCAACGATATCAACGAAGTGATGCGCAACGTCGCACGCAACATGACGCCCGAAGAGATCGACGCGGCCGCGATGTATTACGCGCGAGAGCTGGATAAGCAGTAGCCGCGCAGTCGCTATTGCCGCCCGATCAGCAGGGGCTTCGTTGCTCCATCGTGACGGTTTCTGTATCGTGATCCGATGATTGCTGCGCGAAATGACGCGCATGCCATGAACCGGAAGCGAAAACATGGAACCCCAAAACGAAGTCATTACCACCGATGTCCTGATTATCGGTGCGGGACCGGTCGGTCTGTTCGCCGCGTTCGAAGCCGGCGTGATCGGCCTGAGCTGTCAGATCGTCGATGGGCTCGACCGCATCGGCGGGCAATGCATCGAGCTGTATCCCGACAAACCCATCTACGATATCCCCGCGATTCCTTCGTGCACCGCGCGCGAACTCGTCGATCGTCTGATGGAGCAGATTCGTCCCTTCGATGTGCCGATTCATTTGAGTCAGCGCGTGATGTCCGTTGAGCAACGCGAGGATCATCGCTGGACGGTGCGCACGGAACATGGCATGCGTTTCGACGTCGCAGCGATTCTTATCGCGGCGGGCAATGGCGCATTCGTGCCGCAGCGTTTGCAAGTGCCGGAAGCGGCCGCGTTGGAGGATCGTTCGGTGCATTACAGCGTGGCGCGTCTTGCCGATTTCGAAAACCGCGATGTGCTGGTTGCCGGCGGCGGCGATTCCGCGCTCGACTGGGCTTTAGCGCTCAAGAATGTCGCCAAGAAACTCACGCTCGTGCATCGGCGTAACGGGTTTTCTGCGGCGGCGAATTCCGTGGTGGCGATGAAGCGCGCGGTCGAAGCGGGCGAGATGGATTTTGTCGTCGGCATGATCGATTCGCTCGACGCACATGATGGCGCGTTGCGTTCGGTGCGGATCAAGCATGTCGATGGGACGACGGATATCGTCGCCGACAAGCTCGTTGCGCTGTATGGTCTCGTTGCCGATCTCGGGCCGATTGCCGAGTGGAATCTCGATGTGCGTGGCGGGCGTATCGAAGTGGATACGTCGAATTACGAGTCGTCGCGAGCGGGGATTTTTGCGGTCGGCGATATCGCGCAGTATCCGAACAAGCAGAAGCTGATTTTGTCGGGGTTTCACGAGGCATCGCTTGCGTTGCGCAAGGCCTACTCGTATGCGTATCCGGATAAGAAGCGCGTGCATATCCATTCGAGTTACGACGCGAAGCTGGCGGAGCGCGTGCAATCGGGCGCGGCGTGATCGGACGCATCGTATTCGGTCTGATGCTGGCGGCGATCGTCGCGGCATTGCTGTTCGGCTATGGCGTGTACACGCGCCGCATCGTCGTGCCGGAGCGCTACGATCCCTTCACACCGTTCGATGTGCGCGCGCCGGACGGTCCGTTCGCACTCTACAAACGCTGGCGCACGCTGCGCGATCCGCAACTCTGCTCGATCGCCCTGGAACATTCGGGTCTCGTCTATCGACCGATGGCGGACGCGACCGGTGCGGGCGGCTGCGCGTTGAAGGATGTCGTGCGCGTGACGCAAGCCGGCGATACGCGCTTCAGCGCGCCGTTTCTCGCGACGTGTCCGCTTGCGCTCGGCATCGCGGAGTTCGAACGTCGCACGTTCCAGCCTGCGGCGCTCGACATGTTCGGCGAGCGCGTCACGCGTATCGAGCACGTCGGCAGTTATGCATGCCGCAACGTGAACCATCAGAAAGACACGGCGCTGAGTCAGCATGCAAGCGCCAATGCAATCGATCTCACAGGCTTCGTGCTCGCGGACGGTACGCGCATCACGCTTGAGCAATGGGCCGGCGCGAACGCGCGAGATGCATCGTTTTTGCGGCGCGTGCACGAAGGCGCATGCCGCTCGTTCGCGACGACGCTCGGCCCCGATTACAACGCCTTGCACGCGACGCATTTTCATGTCGACATGGGACCGACCAGCATCTGCCGATGAATCCTTCGCCTTCGATTGATTGCGGTAGGGATGTCCATTACTGAACACCCCCCGCACAGATCCCGGCGTGCCCAATTTAGGCACCGGGCTCCTACCTTGAGTGCTTGACGACAAAGCGCCGATCAGGCCATGGATGAAGAATG
>NZ_LFJJ01000158.1 GCF_001189365.1 Candidatus Burkholderia verschuerenii
CGTCAGGGCGGCGTCTGGTGGCCGCGTCTGTCGTTACGCGGACGCGCGTGGTGGCGCGATCTGCATGCGGTCGGCGGCGTGTGGCTCGCGCTCGGCGCGCTGTTCTTCGTGTTGAGCGGGCTGCCGTGGTCGGGCTCGTGGGGCAAGGAGTTCAAGGCGCTGGCGACCTCGGCATCGCTTGGTTATCCGAAGGGCGCGTGGGGCGAGGCCCATGTGCATTCGGCGGCGCCATCGCCGAACGGCGGCGAGGATATGCACGCGATGCACGATGGCATGAAGATGGACGACCTGCCGCTGCATCAGACGCCGTGGGCCGTCGGCGCGACGACGGTGCCGGAAAGCGCGGCGGCGGCATCGGCGACGCGCGTCTCGCTCGATTCGGTGATCGCGATCGCATCGAAAATGGGCGTGAAGGACGATTACGGCATCGCGCTGCCGCGCACGGCGACGGGCGTCTACACGGTGTCGTACTTCCCGCCCGATCCGCGCGACGAGCGCACGCTGCATATCGACCAGTACAGCGGCCGGGTGCTGTCGGATATCGCGTACAAGGATTACGGCGAAGTCGCGCGCGCCATTTCGTACGGCACGTCGCTGCACATGGGACGCTACTTCGGCATGGCCAACCAGATCGTCAGTTCGGCGATTTCGCTCGGCCTCGCGGCGCTGGCGATCAGCGGCTTCGTCATGTGGATGAAGCGCCGTCCCGTGCGCAAGCTCGGCGCGCCCGCGCGTCCCGCCAAGCGTCCGCCGATGCGCGCTTGGCGCGGCAGCCTGACGATCCTCGGCGCGATCTTTCCGCTGATGGGCGCGACGATGCTCGCGGTCTGGTGTCTCGACCGGATCGCGTTCGGGCGCCGCGGCGCGAACGCCTGACGCGTTAGTTCGATCCGAAGCGCAAGCGCGTAAGCTGCTCGGCTTCGTTCGACAGCAAACGCGCCGCGTCGCGGATCGCGACATCGAGCGTGATCGGGCCGGGCGCGGGCGAGAAGCATCCGCTGAAGTATTCGGACAGACGCGTCAGCGCCGCCGAATCGACCGCGCCGGACAGCAGCGTGGCCGGCAGGCCTGCATCGCGCGCGTGCTTGCAGGCGATGAACGGCGCCTTGCCGTGCAGCGTCTGCACGTCCGAACGGCCTTCGCCGGTGATCAGCCAGTTCGCGCCTTCCAGCGCGGCATCGAGCCCGATCTCGCGCGCGACGACTTCCGCGCCGGTCTCGAAGCGCGCGCCGAGCATGTGCAGCGCGAAGCCGAGGCCGCCGGCCGCGCTCGCGCCGGGTTCGTTGCGTTTCGCGACACCCATCGCCGGTTCGAGCACATCGGCAAAATGGGCGAGGGCGGCGTCGATTTCGGCGATCTGCTCCGGCGTCACGCCTTTCTGCGGCCCGAAGATCGCGGTCGCGCCGTGATCGCCGGTAAGCGGATTGTCGACGTCCGACATGCCGACGAATTCCGCCTCCTTCACACGCGCATCGAGCCCCGATGCATCGATGCGCGCGATCTTCGCAAGCGCCGAGGGCACCGGTTCGAGCTCGACGCCGTTCGCATCGAACAGCTTCAGCCCGAGGCCGACGAGCAGGCCCGCGCCGCCGTCGTTGGTGCTGCTGCCGCCGAGCGCGACGAAGAACTTGCGCGCGCCTGTATCGAGCAGCGCGCGGATCGCCTCGCCCATGCCGAGCGTGCTGCGCTCGGTGACCGGCACGGCCATGCCGTCCGGATCGGTAATGCCGACCACTTCGGCCGTCTCCAGCATCGCCGCGCCGTCGGCGAGCAGGCCGGTTGCGGCATCGCGCCGCGCGGACGATGCGCCGCGCACGTTCAGCAGACGTCGTTCGCCGCCGGCGGCGAGCATCGCGTCGAGCGTGCCTTCGCCGCCGTCTGCCATCGGACGAATGCGGATCTCGGCGTCCGGCCGCGCGCGCCGGATGCCTTCCGCGATGGCGTTGGCGACGCCTTCGGCGGAAAGGGAGCCCTTGAAGGAATCGGGAGCGATGACGACGACGGGAGCAGGCATGGTGAGTGTCTCGATGTTTTGTGATCTTGAAGGACGCACTCGAAGCGCGGCCGCGCGGCCTTATCTATGCCGCTTGCGCATGCAGTCCATGCGTCACCGCAATGCGGCGCGAGGGCGGCCGCTCAGGTGCGGATTTCACGCGTCGCCAAGCTTATCAGCGCGACGCGCCCCGCAAAATAGCGGTGCTGCGATAGCCGGCATTGTGCTCGCCGCCGATACACCGGAAAACGCGGATTTATGCCGAAATCGCAGGGAAAATCGTGCCAAAACCGGCTGAAACAGACCATGAACCGATCCATCGCGGGGCCTCGCCATTTGTTTGCTAAAATGCTTGGCTCTGTTTGACGGCACCGCGTCGGCGGCGGTCTGAACGCCGAAAGTCCGTGCTCGCGCACAGGCTCCGAGGTTCAGCGCGCCTGCCGGCTTTCGGCTTGGCTCACGCAGAAACCCGACGGACCCGCGCCTTTAGAACCGCGGAAGAACCGAACACCGAACATCGAAATACTCTAGGACGATCAAAGTCATGGCTAACGTTGAAAATCTCGGCAAGCTCGAACGCCGCGTCACCATCTCCCTGCCGAAGGACACCGTGCAGAAGGAAGTCGATTCGCGCATTCGCCAGTTGGCCAAGACCGTGCGCATGCCGGGTTTCCGCCCGGGCAAGGTGCCGCTCAAGATGGTGTCGCAACAGTACGGCGGCCAGGTCGAAGCAGAAGTGCTGAGCGACAAGGTCGGCAAGGAATTCTTCGACGTGACGCGCGCCGAGAACCTGCGCGTGGCCGGCCAGCCGAGCTTCGCGCCGACGGCCGAAGACTACGCGTTCGACGCGACCTTCGAGGTGTACCCGGAAGTGAAGCTGGGCGATGTGGCAACCGCTGAGATCGAGCGCACCGTCACCACCATTTCCAAAGCCGAAGTCGATCGCACGCTGGATATCCTGCGCAAGCAGCGCGTGCACTTCCACGCACGCGGCGAAGGCGGCGAGCACGGCGACGGCGGCACGGACACGGCAGCCCAAAACGGCGACCGCGTGACGCTCGACTTCGTCGGCAAGCTCGACGGCGTCGCATTCGAAGGCGGCAGCGCGACCGACTTCGCATTCGTGCTGGGCGAAGGCCGCATGCTGCCCGAGTTCGAAACCGCCACTACCGGCCTGAAGGTCGGCGAATCGCGCGACTTCGACCTCAAGTTCCCCGAGGACTACCACGGCAAGGACGTCGCCGGCAAGACCGCGCAATTCACCGTCACCGTGAAGAAAATCGAGTGGCCGCATATGCCGGAAGTCGACGGCGAGTTCGCCAAGTCGCTCGGTATCGAAGACGGCGATCTGACCAAGATGCGCGGCGAAATCAAGGATAACCTCGAGCGCGAAGCCAAGCGCCGCACGCAGCAGATCGTGAAGAATCAGGTCATGGACGCGCTGCTGAGCATTTCCGAACTCGACGTGCCGAAGGCGCTGATCGAGCAGGACCAGCAGCGTCTGGTCGAAATGGCCCGTCAGGATCTGCAGCAACGCGGCGTGCCGAATGCCGCCGACGCACCGATCCCGGCCGAAATGTTCGCCACGCAAGCCGAGCGCCGCGTCAAGCTGGGCCTGGTTCTGGCCGAACTCGTGAAGGCCAACGAACTGCAGGCGAAGCCCGAGCAGATCCGCGCCGAAGTCGACGAATTCGCCAAGAGCTACGAAGACCCGAAGGAAGTCGTCCGCTGGTATTATTCGAACCAGCAACGCCTCGCCGAAATGGAAGCGTATGTCGTCGAAAGCAATGTCGTCGACTTCGTGCTCGGCAAGGCCAAGGTGACTGACAAGGAAGTCAGCTTTGAAGAACTGGCCAGCGCAACGGCGCAAGCCTGACGCGTAGGGCTTGAGGGCGTGCGGGGTCGTCGGCGTTGACGGCCCCCACGCCTTTTTTGCATTAAAGTTGTGCGTCGGCCTGCCGTTCTTCAGGTTGTGCCCTGTGGTCAGTATCCCTATTCCGAATAAGGAAATTGCATGACCTTTCGCGCTGAATTGCTCGACACGTTGGCGTCCCACGCACCGCGGGACTTCGAAGCCCAGGCGCTCGGCCTCGTTCCGATGGTCGTGGAAACGAGCGGCCGCGGCGAGCGTGCCTATGACATCTACTCGCGTCTCCTGAAAGAGCGCGTGGTGTTCCTCGTTGGCGAAGTCAACGATCAGTCGGCGAACCTCGTGGTCGCCCAGTTGCTGTTCCTCGAAAGCGAAAATCCGGACAAGGACATCAGCCTGTATATCAACAGCCCCGGCGGTTCGGTGTCGGCGGGTATGGCGATTTACGACACGATGCAGTTCATCAAGCCGGACGTGTCGACGCTGTGCATGGGTCTCGCCGCGAGCATGGGCGCGTTCCTGCTGGCCGCCGGCGCGAAGGGCAAGCGCGTCGCGCTGCCGAACGCCCGCGTGATGATCCACCAGCCGCTCGGCGGCGCGCGTGGTCAGGCGTCGGACATCGAAATTCAGGCGCGCGAAATCCTGTATCTGAAGGAGCGTCTGAATCAGTTGCTGTCGCATCACACGGATCAGCCGGTCGAGCGCATCGCGCGCGACACGGATCGCGACAACTTCATGTCGGGCGACGATGCGCAGGCATACGGTCTCGTCGACCAGGTGCTGCACAAGCGCCCGTAAGCGTCGGATTGGCGTCCGGAGTGACGCCGTGCCGGTTCTGAAGTAACTGGCAAATACGGCGCAAACGCCCTTCGGTCGGGCCTCGCGCGCATGAAACTGCGTGGCCGGATCGAAGGGCGTATCTTGTAACAAGAGTGTCCGGAGGCTTACACTTTTATGGCGGACAAAAAAGGTTCCAGCAGCGAAAAGCTGCTGTATTGCTCGTTTTGCGGAAAGAGCCAGCATGAGGTGAAGAAACTCATCGCGGGGCCGTCGGTGTTCATCTGCGATGAATGTATCGACTTGTGCAACGAGATCATTCGCGACGAGGCAGCCGGCGCGGCGGAAGAGGCCGGGCTGACCAAGTCCGACCTGCCGAGCCCGCAGGAAATCAGCGACATCCTCAATCAGTACGTGATCGGCCAGGAACGCGCGAAGAAAATTCTCGCGGTGGCCGTGTACAACCATTACAAGCGTCTCAAGCATCTCGACAAGAAGGACGAAATCGAGTTGTCGAAGAGCAACATTCTCCTGATCGGGCCGACCGGTTCGGGTAAGACGCTGCTCGCGCAGACGCTGGCGCGCATGCTGAACGTGCCGTTCGTGATCGCGGACGCGACGACGCTGACCGAAGCCGGTTACGTCGGCGAGGACGTCGAGAACATCATTCAGAAACTGCTGCAGAACTGCAACTACGAAGTCGACAAGGCGCAGCGCGGCATCGTGTATATCGACGAAATCGACAAGATCAGCCGCAAGTCGGATAACCCGTCCATCACGCGCGACGTGTCGGGCGAGGGCGTCCAGCAGGCGCTGCTCAAGCTGATCGAAGGCACGATGGCGTCGGTGCCGCCGCAAGGCGGACGCAAGCACCCGAATCAGGATTTCATTCAGGTCGATACGACCAACATCCTGTTCATCTGCGGCGGCGCGTTCGACGGGCTTGAAAAGGTCATTACCGATCGTACGGAAAAGACCGGCATCGGCTTCGGCGCGAGCGTGAAGAGCAAGCAGGATCGCGACGCGGGCGAAGTGCTGCGCGAAGTCGAACCGGAAGATCTGATCAAGTTCGGTCTCATTCCCGAACTGATCGGCCGTCTGCCGGTGGTCGCGACGCTCGGCAAACTGGACGAAGCCGCACTGGTCAAGATTCTCATCGAGCCGAAGAACGCGCTGGTGAAGCAATATCACAAGCTGTTCGGCATGGAACGTGTGGAACTGGAAATCCGTCCCGCCGCGCTGCAGGCCATCGCCCAAAAGGCGATCCGCCGCAAGACCGGCGCGCGCGGTCTGCGCTCGATCCTGGAGCAGGCCTTGCTGGACGTGATGTACGAACTGCCGACCATGAAGGGCGTCTCGAAGGTGATCGTCGACGACAACACCATCGATGGCGACGGCAAGCCTTTGCTCATCTATGAAGATGCGCCGAAGGTAGCGGGTTCCAACTGAAGTAGGCTGTGTGTCGGCGAAAGGCCGTTCATGGCGACGTGAACGGCCTTTGTTTATTTTTTCGGTTTATTGTGGACGTTACTGACGCGAACTTGGACTAACGACTTTTCCCTTCCGATAAAGGCTTGCAATAGCGCTTACCGGCCTTAAATACGAACGAACCGATTCCATTACTGGGGAAATGAAATGTCAGGAACCCAACTCCTGCCGCAGGAACGCATCACGCTGCCGCTGCTCCCGCTGCGCGACGTAGTTGTATTCCCGCATATGGTGATTCCGCTCTTCGTGGGGCGGCCCAAGTCGATCAAGGCCCTGGAAGCCGCGATGGAAGGCGGCAAGCACATCATGCTCGTCGCCCAGAAAACGGCGGCGAAGGACGAGCCGACCGAAAAAGACATGTACCAGGTGGGATGTGTCGCCAACATCCTGCAAATGCTCAAGCTGCCCGACGGCACGGTGAAAGTGCTCGTCGAGGGTTTGCAGCGCGCGAAAACGCTCTCGATCGAGGAGCAGGAAACGCAGTTTTCCTGTGACGTGATGCCGCTCGAGCCCGATCACGCCGACAGCGCCGAAACCGAAGCGCTGCGCCGCGCGATCGGCTCGCAGTTCGATCAGTACGTGAAGCTCAACAAGAAGATTCCGCCGGAGATCCTGACGTCGCTGTCGGGTATCGACGAAGCGGGTCGCCTTGCGGACACCATCGCCGCGCATCTGCCGCTCAAGCTCGACCAGAAACAGCACATCCTCGAGATGTTCCCTGTTATCGAGCGTCTGGAGCATCTGCTCGCGCAGCTCGAAGCCGAAATCGACATTCTTCAGGTCGAGAAGCGCATCCGTGGGCGCGTGAAGCGTCAGATGGAAAAGAGCCAGCGCGAGTACTACCTGAACGAGCAGGTCAAGGCCATCCAGAAGGAACTGGGCGAAGGCGAGGAAGGTGCGGATCTCGAAGAACTCGAGAAGCGCATCGCGGCCGCGCGCATGCCGAAGGAAGCCAAGAAGAAGGCCGATGCGGAGCTCAAGAAGCTCAAGCTGATGTCGCCGATGTCCGCGGAAGCGACCGTCGTGCGCAACTACATCGACACGCTGATCGGCCTGCCGTGGCGCAAGAAGAGCAAGGTCAACAACGACCTCTCGAATGCGGAACGCGTGCTCGACGAAGACCACTTCGGTCTTGAGAAGGTGAAGGAACGCATTCTCGAATATCTCGCGGTTCAGCAACGCGTCGAGAAGGTCAAGGCGCCGATTCTCTGCCTCGTCGGGCCGCCCGGTGTGGGTAAGACGTCGCTTGGCCAGTCGATCGCGCGCGCCACGAACCGCAAGTTCGTGCGCATGGCGCTCGGCGGCGTGCATGACGAGTCCGAGATTCGCGGTCACCGTCGCACGTATATCGGCTCGATGCCCGGCAAGATTCTGCAAAGCCTGACCAAGGTCGGCGTGCGCAATCCGCTCTTCCTGCTCGACGAAGTCGACAAGATGGGTATGGATTTCCGCGGCGATCCTGCCTCGGCGCTGCTGGAAGTGCTCGATCCGGAACAGAACCACACGTTCGCGGACCACTACGTCGAAGTGGACTTCGACCTGTCGGACGTGATGTTCGTCGCGACGTCGAACTCGCTGAACATTCCGCCGCCGCTGCTCGACCGGATGGAAGTCATCCGCCTGTCGGGTTACACGGAAGACGAGAAGGTCAGCATCGCGCAGCGTTACCTGTTGCCGAAGCAAAAGCGCAACAACGGCCTGAAGGACGGCGAGATCGACGTGGCGGAGCAGGCAATCTGCGACATCATTCGTTACTACACGCGTGAAGCGGGTGTGCGTTCGCTCGAGCGTGAAATCTCGAAGATCTGCCGCAAGGTCATGAAGATGCTGCTGCTGAAGAAGGCCGAAGGCGCGGTGAAGGTCGAGGGCGGCAATCTCGATACCTTCCTCGGCGTGCGCAAGTACGACTTCGGTCTGGCCGCGAAGGAAAACCAGACCGGTCAGGTCACGGGTCTCGCGTGGACGGAAGTCGGCGGCGATCTGCTGACGATCGAAGCCGCGGTCATGCCGGGTAAGGGCGGCGTGATCCGCACGGGTTCGCTCGGCGACGTGATGAAGGAATCCGTCGAAGCAGCGCGCTCGGTGGTTCGGTCGCGTTCGCGTCGTCTGGGTATCACGGATGAGTCGTTCGAGAAGAAGGACATCCACATCCACGTGCCCGAAGGCGCGACGCCGAAGGACGGTCCGTCCGCCGGTATCGCGATGACGACGGCACTGGTGTCGGTGCTCACCGGTATTCCGGTGCGCGCGGATGTCGCGATGACGGGCGAAATCACGCTGCGCGGCGAAGTGCTGCCGATCGGCGGGTTGAAGGAGAAGCTGCTGGCGGCGCATCGCGGCGGCATCAAGCTCGTGCTGATCCCTGAAGAGAACACCAAGGATCTGGCCGACATTCCCGACAACGTGAAGAACGCCATCGAGATCGTGCCGGTTCGCTGGATCGATCGCGTGCTGGAACTGGCGCTCGAACGTCTGCCCGAAGCGTTGCCCGAGGAAGAAGCGAAGGCTGCGCCCGTCGCTGCCGAAGCGAAGAAGGATGCACCCGCAACCGGCGATGTCGTAAAGCACTAAGCCCGGCTGTTGAGCAAGCTGTTCTAAAAACCCGCGAGCCTGTCTCGCGGGTTTTTCTTTTGGTGAGCGCACACCGATGTTGTCCTCTAAAGCGCGCCGCATCAGGCGTAACCCTCGTTGACACCACGGTTTCGTCTACGTTTAATGAGTCCGCGTCGCAAACGGACGTATCGCTGAGGCGAACCAGAACGAACACATCGTGCCAACACGGATTCGGGGATCACAATGAACAAGACGGACTTGATCGACCATATCGCGCAGGAAGCGGAGATTTCCAAAGCGACCGCGCAATGCGCGCTGGAAGCGGTCATCGGCGGCGTGAGCACGACATTGAAGAAGGGCGGAACGGTCACGCTCGTGGGCTTCGGCACGTTTGCCGTGGGCAAGCGAATTGCGCGAACGGGCCGCAATCCGCGTACCGGAGCGGCGATCAAGATCGAGGCCGCAAAAGTGCCGAAATTTCGCCCTGGCAAAGCGCTGAAGGATGCGCTAAACTAGCGGACTCGCTGGATACGGAACCACTTTAGCGGTCACACGTCCAGCGAAGCGCATCGCACAAGATCGGGTGCTTAGCTCAGTTGGTAGAGCGGCGCCCTTACAAGGCGTAGGTCGGGAGTTCGAGCCTCTCAGCACTCACCAGTCCGGTCGCCATGCAAAGGAGCGGTAGTTCAGTTGGTTAGAATACCGGCCTGTCACGCCGGGGGTCGCGGGTTCGAGCCCCGTCCGCTCCGCCAGACATCGAAGATCCCGTCAGCTTCACGGTTGACGGGATTTTTCTTTTGGCTTCGCATAAATAAGTATTCCTAATCTTGATGTCGGCGCGCGAGAGGCGTGAATGAGCGCATCGTGACGTTCGCTCGCAAGTAACTGATTAAATTGCAGAAATTTCATCGGTCGCGATAAAACCGCCGATCGCATCGGCAAATCCCGGCCGGCTTTCGCCTTTTCCCCTCCCACTGTTGTAATATCGAGCGTTTTGTTCTAATTACGCAGCGCTTCGCATGCTCGATTTCTTCCGCAATCACCAGCGCCTGATGATGGCTCTGCTGATCCTGATCATTGTGCCGGGTCTTGGCATGGTCGGGATTCAGGGTTTCAGCAACTATTTCGACGAAAGCGCCTATGTCGCCAGCGTGAATGGTCACAAGATCACGCGCGCCGAATTCGACAGTGCCTTCAGGCAGCAAATCGACCGCGCCCGCTCCATGCTCGGCGCGCAATTCGATTCCAAAATGTTCGACTCGCCCGAGACGCGCGCCGCAATGGTCGACAGCCTCGTGCAGCAACGCGCGCTGTCGGACGAGACGCAACGTCTGCATCTCACCGCATCGGACGATGCCGTGCGTCGCGCGCTGCTGAACGATCCGGTCATCTCGTCGCTGCGCAAGCCCGGCGGCTCGATCGACCTCGATCGTTACAAGCAGCTGCTCGCCATGCAGGGCATGACGCCCGCGCAATACGACGAGCATATGCGCTATTCAATCGCGGCCGAGCAGATTCCCAACAGCATCCAGCAGACGGCGTTCACGTCCAAGACGCTTGCGCAGAGTCTGACCGAGCTCGCCGAGCAGAAGCGTTCGGTGCAGGGCTTGTCGCTGCGCACGGCGGACTACGCATCGAAGATTCAGCCGACCGATGCGCAACTGAACGCCTACTACGACGCGCATCGCAACGATTTCGCGACGCCCGAGACCGCGACGATTCAGTATCTCGTGCTGTCGCCGGCGTCGATCGCGGCCGCATCCAAGCCGAGCGATGACGATCTGAAGAAGTTCTACGACGACAACATCCAGCGCTATCGCACCGAGGGCGAAGGGCGCGCGAGCCACATCCTGATCAACGCGCCGAAGGATATGAGCGCGGCCGACAAGGCGAAGGCCAAGCAGAAGGCCGAGGATATCCTCGCGCAAGTGAAGGCGCATCCGGACCAGTTCGCACAGATCGCCGAGAAGAACTCGGACGATCCGGGTTCGGCGGGCAAGGGCGGCGATCTGGGCTACTTCGCGCGCGGTCAGATCGCGGGGGGCAAGGCCTTCGACGATGCCGCCTTCGGCCTGAAGAAGGGCGAGGTGAGCAGTATCGTCGAGTCGGATTTCGGTTATCACATCATCCAGGCAACGGACGTGAAGCCTGCCGAGACGAAGCCGCTCGATCAGGTCAAGGATCAGGTCGCGAAGGACTACGCGGCACAAGCCGGCACGAAGGGCTTCGTTGACGACGCGCAAGGTTTCACCGACACCGTCTACGAGAAATCGAAGACGCTGCAGGCCGCCGCCGACAAGTACAAGCTGACCGTTCAAACCGCAACGGTCGGTCCGAAAGCGAATCCGCAATTGCCGCAAGACAATCCGCTGAATAACGCGAAGTTCCTCGCGGCCGTGTTCGCGCCGGATTCGGTGAAGGAGCACAACAATACGCAAGCCACCGACGTGGGCAACAACACGCTCATCTCGGCGCGCGTGACGGATTACAAGCCGTCGGCGGTGCCGGCCTTCGATGCGGTGAAGGACGCCGTTCGCACAAAGGTCATCGCTGAACAGGCGGCGGCCATGGCGAAGAAGGAAGGCGAAGCCAAGCTCGCCGAGTTGCAGAAGTCGAAGGCAACCGATGGCTTCACGTCGCCGATCAGCGTCTCGCGCAACGACGCGCAAGGTCTTCCGCCGGCCGCGCTGGCCGCGATCTTCAAGACCGATGCCGCGAAGCTGCCGGCTTACGTCGGTGTCGATCTGGGCGCGGACGGCTACGCGATCTATCGCGTGAACGGTGTCGACAAGGCCGCGCCTGTTGCAGCGGACCGTCTGACGGGCGCGCAGCAGCAGATCTCGCAGGTCTACGCGCAAGCCGATATGGAAGCGTATGTGAACTCGCTGAAGGCGCGTTCGAAGGTCAAGCTGAGCACGGCGCCCATGCCATCGTCGAATCAGTAATCGGTAAGACAGCGCTTCGACGTGGCAAAGAAAAAGCCCGCAACCGAAAGGAAGCGGGCTTTTTCACATCCGCGGGAAACTCAGGCGATTACAGACACGCCTGGATATCGCCGGTCGCCTGGCTGCCTGCCGCGCCCGATGCGCGGAAGCCGACCCACGAACCCGGACCCGACACGGCCGGACGAATCACGGCTGCGGCGCCAGTCGGCGGCGGCTGACCCGGAACGAAGACGTCGACGGCCTGATCGTTGGCCATCACATCTTGCGAGACGACTTGCTGCTGCGACTTGTCGGCCCACGCATGCGCGACGCATTGCGCCACCACGCGCGGCGCCTTCGTGCTCGAGCCGACTTGCTGCACGCCTGCGGGCGGCTGCGCGGCGCATGCGGTGATCGCGATGGTCAATGCCAGCAGAGGCGCGTATTTCACGTTTTTCACGTTTTCTCCTTGTAGAGGCGCTCGAAGCGCGAGCGTGTTGATCAGAGTGACGCGAAAGATCAGATAACTATCCGATAACTGAGTCGTGGCCGTGTTCCGCGTTTCTGTATGAGCTGTCGCGGCGGCGTCCTGGTCAATGGGACGCACTAGTGCTCAGCAAGGGTTTCAAGCTTGGCCAGACGTTGTTCAATAGCAATGGCTGGGCCTGCACCGTCGGATGAATCTGATCCGACTGGAACATCGACGGTTGATCGGCGATTCCCGCGAGCAGAAACGGCACCAGCGGAATGTTCTTTTCTTTTGCGATCTGCTCGTACATCGCGTGGAACTTCTGCGTGTAGTCGGGGCGCGTAATTGGGCGGAACGTACATGCCGATGAGTAAAACCTTCGCATGCGCGGCCCGCGATGCATCGACGATACCGCGCAGATTCGCCTCGGTGGTCTCGAGCGGCACGCCGCGCAGCGCATCGTTGCCGCCGAGCTCGACGACCACGACGGCAGGCTTCAGGCGCGTCAGCACGGCCGTAAGCCGCGCGCGTCCGCCGCTGGCGGTGTCGCCGCTGATGCTCGAATTGGCGACGCTATAATCGAAATGCTCTTGCGTGAGCTTCTGACGCAACAGATTCACCCAGCCGGTATCGCGCGGCAGGCCGTATTCGGCGGAGAGGCTATCGCCGAGTACGACGATGGCGGGCCGCTGTGTATCGGCGGCGCGCGCGGCGGTCGGTGCAAGCGCCGGTGCGATCGCCAAGGCGAAAGTCATCGCAGACACGCGGACGAAGCCGCGCCAGTTCTCTTTCAAAGTGTCCATGCAAAACAATATCGAGCCGGTCATCGAAGTACGGGGTTTGTGCAAGCGGGTGAAGAACGCAACGGGCGAGCTCACGATTCTCGACAACATCGATTTGTCCATCGCGAAGGGCAGCAGCGTGGCGATCGTCGGGGCATCGGGCTCGGGCAAGTCGACTTTGCTCGGCCTGCTCGCCGGGTTGGACAGCGCAAGCGACGGCTCGGTTCGTCTGCTCGGCCGCGAGTTGTCGACGCTGAACGAAGATGATCGCGCGGCGTTGCGCAGCGGCGCGGTCGGTTTCGTGTTCCAGTCGTTCCAGTTGATGCCGCATCTCACCGCGCTCGAAAACGTCATGTTGCCGCTCGAATTGCGCGCGGAGCTGCCGCATGCGGAGATCGCGTCGCGGGCGCGTGCGCTGCTCGATCAGGTCGGGCTCGCGCAACGCACGGCACATTATCCGAAGCTGCTGTCGGGCGGCAAGCAACAGCGCGTGGCGCTCGCGCGCGCGTTCGTCACGCATCCCGCCGTGCTGTTCGCCGACGAACCCACCGGCAGCCTCGATGCCGCCACCGGCTACGCGATCATCGATCTGATGTTCGAGATGAACCGCCGCAACGGCGCGACGCTCGTGCTCGTGCTCGTGCTCGTGCTCGTGCTCGTGCTCGTGCTCGTCACGCACGATACCGAATTCGCCGAACGCTGCGACGCGACCGTGACGATCGAAGCAGGGCGGCTCATCAACGGCATCGGCGTATAATCGGCATAGGGGTGGCCAGCAAGCTGGCCGGTCCCCTGCCACACCACCCTGCCACACCACCCGGCGTGCGGGTCCGCACCGGGCGGTTCGGGAAGTTGAGGTTATGTGAGGCGAGGCATGCCAAGACGATCGAAGTAGGC
>NZ_LFJJ01000159.1 GCF_001189365.1 Candidatus Burkholderia verschuerenii
GGCGTATCAGCAGATGGCGGCGCATTTCACGCACCCTCGACGATGCGCGTCTGCGTCCATCGCGCGAGTTCGGCGAGCGTGAGCCGCTGCGCCTCGGGAATCGGCGCGTCTTCGAGCGAGCAATAACGACGTTCGAGCGGCGCGCCGTAAGCGGCATCGAGCTTGCCGATTTCCTTCGCCAGCTCGTCGATCGCGGCGGCGCGCACATCGGTTCGCTCGCGCAGCCGTAGCGCCGTTTCGAATGCGCCGGCCAGCGTGCGCGGTTGCCAGTCACCGGTTTCGACGAGCATCAGGCTGGCATAACCGAACGGCGCCGTCGAACCGCGTTTCGCGCCCGGACTGACCGTTGCGATCAGATGCAGCAGATGATGCACGACCCGCGCCGCCAGCTCGCGCCGTTCGGATGGCGCGTCGAAGCAGTCCGCCGCGCGGATGCCTTCGAGGTTTGCGACGAGCTGCGGCACATCGACGACGTAGCCGTAGTACAGACCCGACGCGAGTTCCGCATCGAAGATGCCCGCCGAGCCGCGTTCGCCCGATTCGTGCAGCAAGTCGTCGACCACAGTGAAGTAGTCGTTCTCGACTTGCGCCTCGTGAACGGTGAACGCATGTGCGACGTACACCGCCGCATCGCGCGAGGCGAGCACGTCGGACGTCACCATGCGTCCGAACAGCGCGGACTCGAGGCCGCTGCCGTGCCGCAGCGCGTCGATATTCGCCTTCTCTTCTTTCAGGAACTCGGCGATCGCGCTTCGCAAGCCTTTCTCGTCGATGTAGTCGCGCGCCAGTCCCGCGCAACGCGACACGAGATAGTCGATTTCGGCGCGGCCCAGCAAGACCGCCTGACCGGTTTCGAGCGCATCGTCGCCCTTGAGATCCTTGCCCGCCTTGTCGAGCAATCCGCAATTGCGCAACTCTTCCACGGCGGCCTGCGCGAGTTCGGCCGATACATGGCGCGCGATCAGTTCGTCGCGGATCAGCTTGAGCGTCTCGCGCGAACGGACCGCCATCGGCACGTCGAGCGATGCGAGCGCATGACGATCGTCGGCCATGCGCCAATGACGCTTCAGACACTGTGATGAAATGCGCGTGCGAATGGCGTTACCCAGCGGCAGACGTTTGGCGAGCCCGGCATCGTCGCGATTGAGCAGCGCGGCGGGATAACTTTGCAGCGTGTGAATCTGGATGAAACGAGGTGGCGGCATCACGCGCTCCTTGCTTTTCATGGTCGATCGAACGTTCACGATGTGCGTTCGCTCATGAGCCGCGCCCTGACGTAATCGCCGACGATTTTTCGACGCGCCGCTTCAGCCCGGCGCATACCGCGCGCATCGCTCGCGCCTTCGCTGAGAATCAGACGGCCAAGTTCCGCCCAGTCGGGCAGCACGTTGCGGCTCGCGATCAGACGCAGCACGCGCGGCAGAATCTGAAAGAACGCATCGCCGCGCGCATTGAGCAGACGCGTCACGCGTGCTTCGGAGACGCCCGCCAACGCGAGTTGCTGCCCGAGCGTCGGCGCCGATTTATCGGGCGCGCAATGCACCGTCATCGCGATGCCGTGCGCGATCAGCCCCCAGCGCTTCCAGCGCGACACGCTCATATGCTCGCAATCCACCTTCGCGCGATACAGCGCGTTCGTCAGCGCCGCGATCTGCTGCACGCTCTGCGCATCGGCGAACGGATCGAGCCGCTTCAGCGCGACGTAATCGGCCTTCAGCGCGCCTTCGCCGTCCTTCGCGATCTTCATGAATCGGGCGATCTCGCCGACTTGCGCGCGACGCAGCGTCGTCGTGTCTTCGATCAATTCCATGTCACGCCTCCTCGATCATCTTGCGTGCTTCGCTGCGTTCCCTCAGCACGCGCGCGAGCGTGGGCAGCTTTGTCGAACGCACGCCACCATGAAAACGCGACAACGCGGCGGCTTGCGCCAGATAGCGCCGCTCCGCGCTTCGCGGGCCGGAATCGAACGCGCGCTCGAGCGTCGCCGCCGCGCGATCGACCAGCGCGCAGAGCCACGCCTCATGCACGCGTGTTTTCGCGTTGTTCGTTTGCGCGTCGACTTCTTCGATGAGATCGTCGAAAAAGCGCGTGTCTTCCGCCTGTTCGAACTCGCGAGAGAAGTCGCCCACCTTGCGCTTCGTTTCGTCGCTGACGTTCGAGTCACCGTTGCCGAGCAGACCGCACATCGCGCTCCACAACACCTTGCGGACTTCGCCGATCGCGACGATGCGCGTCTCTGCCCGTTGCGCGATTTCGTCGGTGCCGTGCCGCCGAATCCAGCCGATCATGCCGGGCGATATCGGAATGCGACGCTCGTGATAGCCCTCCGTTTTGCCTTGCCCCCGCGTGATGCCTTGCGCGAGCAGCACGATGCCTTCATCGCCGTCCGATTCGAGCAGCTTGCTCGCGATGGTCCGCTCGAATTCGTTCGAAAACGCGAGCGTGCTGGCCAGCCGATAATCGAAGCCCTTCGCGGTGATCGACAGCGCTTTGGCCTGCACGGCGTTGATCGGCGTCCACGCGTCGCCGGTCATGCCGTTGCGTTCCTTCGCCGCGATGCGCGCCGCACGACTGCCGGTTCCGCGTGCGACGATGCGCTCGCCTTCGCGAGACAGCCGCACGCGCCGGCATATCTCGATGTAGAACGGATCGAGCTCACTGAACGCGATGCTGCTCGCGCCGTCCCACGACCTCAACCACACGAGCGCGAGTCCGTCCTTGTCGGCGAGTTCATTGCGATTCGCGATCCACGCGCGCTCCTCCAGCAGACGATGCACGTCACGCCGCCAGCGACGTCCCCAATGTCCCGACGGCACGACACCGAACGCGGGCCGGCTCGCAAAGCCGCCGTTCATCCGCGAAATGCCGTAGTTGCCTGCGCCGAGAAAGCCTTCCTGTGTCTGAAGGCTGACCAGCGCGAAGATCCAGTCTTCAGGATTCGCATGGACCATACGTGCGATCTTGATGTCGTGGTTTCTCGACGTGACGAGCATGTCGAGCGCATCGGGCGTGCTGAGGCGCTTTTTCCAGGCGTGGGATTCGTCGCTCTTGCACGGCGCTTGCAGGAACGCGGGCCGCTCGTCCGGTACGATCAACGCGAACGGCGCGCGATCGGGATGGCCGGGTATGAACGCGATCAGCGCGGACCGCCAGGCATCGGCGAATGTGAACGGTTCCGCACGGCCTGCCGCGTGCAACGCGATCGCCGCGAGTTGCACGAGAAACCGCATGCCACGCATGCCGTTGATGCGGACGAAGCGCCGGAAAATCGCGCACGGCATCTTTCGTGCATGCGGCGAACAGTTGCGGCAAGCTGGCATGGTGTGTCGCGCCATCGACATCGCGATAACGGATGAGGCGCTCGTCGAGAAGACTCAGATGCAGGTGCATGGTGCCAAGTCAACGCTTGCGCGCGCGACGACACGCATCGCGCGAACACTTGCCCCACGCGACAAAGCCTGCTGTCGCGACCGCCGATAAACCCATGATGTGCTTTGCCGCACGATGTCGTCAAAACACTCTGCCGATGTGCAGCATTGTTTAGTTTGGATAGCTATTTATAAATAAACTTGCGATCGTCCTCCATACGAAACGACCGAATCTTCGAGCACGAATCGGCATAGGGGCGGCCAGCAAACTGGCCGCCCCTATGCCGATTGCTTCCGCGTTTTAATCGGGTTTCCGTGTGACCACAGTGCCGGGCTGACCGCCACCGGCTCCGGATCTTCCTGCGCGAACAGATCGCTATCCAGCGGCTTGGCCCAGTCTTCCATGACGTAGTGACGGGCGTCCATCGGCGACGAGAGCAGGTTCTGCCAGTGATCCCCGTGCCAGGCGGGATCGAATTCCAGGGGCGATGCAGCCTCGGTCGCCGGAGCGATCGACGGTGCGGCGAGCGACTTCAACCACTGCGCAACGCGCTTGATTTGGGTCATCACCGTTCCTCCTTATTACGTTTGATTGCTAACTCACCTCAATCTTCCTTAGCGCTGGAGAATCGGGCAAGGCGAGTAAACACTTACGATTCGAATTATCTTGTTACTAGCGCGGCAAGATTTTCCACTGGTTATTTTTACGCGTAAATTTGCGAAGGTGGAAAATCGTGCGCGATGAATATCGCGCTTTTAACTTTTTAAGACGGGCGTAAATCGGTAATTGAGAAACCGATTAGTCTTTTTAAAATAGACTGACTTGAAAGCGCAAAGTTGCATTTGGTTGAAGTGAAAATGCGTTGCGAGCAGAAAATTCTGGCTGAACGCTAAACGTTTATCCGCTTGCCCTGCGGCTAGGGCGCGTGGCTTGTGAACGGTCTGTTTGGCGGCCCGGCTGAGTTGTCTCGCGCTTCTAAAATGGTGCATCAATCCTGACTATCGGCAGCCTCCGCATTTGATCGGCACCGAGTTTGTGGCGACGCAGTGAAATGCGTCTCGCAAATGCAAACGCGAGATTTCCTATTCACATCGCGGGACGCTAAGTAAATCAGGGAAACCCCGATTATCAAGCTAAACAAGCGCTGATTCAGCAAAAATGACCGGATCGGATAACGTCGCGATGGAGGCCAGCCGAGCATCGAGTTGCGCTGCGTTAAAATGCTTGGCATACCCGTCGTCCAATCGCGCGCGGCGCACTATCCGCAGCCTTACGTCATCCATGTCATCTGATCCGCGTCCCGAGTTTTTTCTCCCGTCCGAGCCCATTGTCTTCGTCGATCTGGAAACGACCGGCGGTACGTTCGGCGTCGACCGGATCACCGAGATCGGCATCGTGGAGGTCGGTCCGAATGGCATGTCGCAATGGACGTCGCTCGTGAATCCGGGCAAGCCGATTCCTTCGTTCATTCAGCAGCTGACGGGCATCACCAACGAGATGGTGCGCAATGCGCCGAGCTTCGAGGAACTCGCCACGGGTCTGCTCGACCGGATGCGCGGGCGGCTGTTTATCGCGCATAACGCGCACTTCGATCACAGTTTCCTGAAGAGCGAATTCAAGCGGATCGGCTTGCGATTCGCGCCGGACGTGCTGTGCACGGTGCAACTGTCGCGCGCGGTTTATCCCGGCGAAAGTCGTCACGGACTTGATGCGCTCGTGGAGCGGCACGCGCTCGTGCCGTCGGCGCGCCATCGTGCGCTCGCCGATGCCGATCTGCTGTGGCAATTCTGGCAGCATCTGCATCGCGCGCATGCGGCGGACGTGCTGCGCGCACATATGGAGCGCGTCACGCGACGCTTTCAGCTGGCCGAGCATATCGACGAAGACACCATCGAAGCCATTTCCGCCGGATGCGGCGTCTACACCTTCTACGGCGAAGGCGATGTGCCGCTGTTCGTCGGCCGAAGTGTGCGCATGCGTCAGCGCGTGCGTTCGCATCTGACGGGACCGCGACGTTCGGCGCGCGACATGCGGCTCGCCGCGCTCGTGCGACGCGTCGAATGGAAGGTGACCGGCGGCGAAATCGGCGCATTGCTTGCGGAAGCGCAGATGGTTGCGTTGTGGCGTCCGGCGCACAATCGCGCGCCGAAGTTGCGGCCGGGCGATCTGCGCGGCGCGCCGTGGCCTTATGCCGGGACGATCGTCATCGAAGAGCGCGATGCGGCGACTGGCGAGCGCGCGTGGCATGTCATCGATCGATGGCAATACTTCGGCAGCGCGGCCACGCTCGCGGATGCACACCCATTGCGCGCTGCTTCGGCTGTCGCGCCGGCGTTCGATCTCGCGGTGCATCGCATTCTCGGCGAGCGGCTGGCGCGCGGACTCGCGGTGAGATCGCTCGATGCATCGACTGCCAGCGCAATCTGATCAGCCGACCGCGCCGACCCCGCCGCCCGCACAAACGTGGGATAACGCGCGCATGAGCGGCGCGTTCATCGACGAGTCGTAGCGCGTCAGATGCTTCCAGCGCGCGACGCTGTCGGCCAGTCGCAGCGGACAATCGTCGGCATACCGAACCGGTTCGATACGCGCGAGCGCGCTCACGAGCGATTGCGTCAACTGATCGAGTTTGGGCCGCGTGTCCTTGGCCAGATCCGGCGGATTACCTTCGGGACCGGATTTCTGCGCGCGCCAGTTGGCGAACAGCGCGTTCTGCACATCCTTGCTCGCATCGATCTGATCGCGGAAAAACTGCCGCGCGAAGTCCGGATCGATTTGCGCGGATGTCGCTTTCGCCTCGACCTGATTCAGCAGCGCGTTTTCGCGCGGTTCGTCGGTGATCGGCTCGTGACGCGCCCATTTGTATCGCGCGACGGGCTCGGCCAGCGCGAGCCGTTGCGAGACGAGCGCGATGAGATTGGTGAACGGCGTGTCGTCGCCATCGGCGTGAGCCGGGCCGGGCGCGAGCAGGAAGCCGAGCAGCGCGGCGGCCACGGAAAGATGACGCGAAACGTGGAGAGAGAGGTTCGTTCGACGGCGCATCGGTTAGCGGGCAAAGGCACCAGCATAGCGCAGCGGGCGTGTCGCTCGAAGCTCGCTTGAAGGGATGGAGGAGCGTGCTACGGACGAGCGGCGGCGCATGACCGCTCGGCAGCGGTCATGCAGTAAGGGCGCGTGCCGTCCTGGCGTGAGCCATGAGCGAGCCTCGCGGCCCGCGCGCATCGGGCGTCGTTTGCACGACGGCGGCGTAAAGGTTGCGCTCGGTCGTCGTGGTCTTGCCGGCGTCGATGTGAGCGCTGATCCCGATATTCCGATAGCGCTCGATGGGAGTCTTGCGGGGCACGTGAACCTCCTGTTGGTGTTTGACCGGGAGTGCGTGTGAAACGGTCGCCCCGGCCCTTGCGAATCTTTTTAGGATAGCGCGTTGGCAGGCTCTTTGCAGGAATCCGGCGAGCGTGCCGAAAGGCGGGCCGTCGCCGGGCGGCGGACGAAAAAAAACGTGCCGCGCGGGCACGTTTTTTTGGATGCGCAAGCGCGGGCGCTTACTGCACCTGAATCTGCGGCAAGCCCTTCAACTTCGTGCCCGGCTTGATGCCCTTCGCCGCGAACCAGCCCTTGCTCATTTCGAGCGCGAACACGCCATTGTTGCGCGGGCAGTGATTGTTCTCGGTCTCGGCCTGCATCTCGTCGATATCGGTGATCGTGCCGTCCGCGCGAATGAACGCGATCGACAACGGGATCAGCGTGTTCTTCATCCAGAAGCAATGCACGGCGTTCTCGTTGAAGACGAACAGCATGCCTTCGTTGGGCGCGAGTTGCGTGCGATACATGAGGCCTTGCTCGCGATCGGCATCGTTCGATGCGATGGCGGCATCGATCACATACATGCCGGCGGTCAGCTTGGTGTGCGGAAACTCGGACGGCTGCTTGGCGCCCTGCGGCATGGCTTGCGCCTGCGCGAGCGGCATCGCGGCGAATGGCAGCGCGAGCGCGATCACGCATGCGCGCAGCGTCTTCGCACGCGCAAGCCGTTGATTACAAATAGACAAGATACGGGACAAGATACGCGAAACGATAGCCACGACGACGCTCCCTGTTATTCGATAGTCTCTGTCTCTGCCCACGAACGGCGAAACCCCGCGCATGCATGTTACTCGATGCGCCGACACAAAACAAAAGGGCAGATGCCTTGCGGCCATCTGCCCTTTAACGCCGTAAGTACGGCGGTAATGCTCGTTCTTGACTTCGCTATACCGCCTCTTACAACAAACTTACTGAGCTGCCGAAGCTGCTTCCGGAGCCGAAGCTGCCTTCTTCGACGACTTGTGCGACTTCTTGTGCGACTTGTGAGCCTTCTTAGCCGGTGCCGAAGCAGCAGCCGGAGCCGAAGCCGAAACTTCTTGAGCGAAAGCAGCCGTTGCGAACAGGCCAGCGACGAGAGCAGCGATCAGTTTGTTCATGTGTGAATCCTCAGCTTGAGTTTGATTAACGTAAGACCCGGTCTTGAGTCATGTCGGTAAACGAGCCACCCACCTTTCGGTTGACAGTGATATCGAACAAATCGAATCGATATCACTGTCAACGGTTCAACCTTTCAAAGTGCCTGGAGCACACAGGCAAACGAAAGGCCTTAGTTCTTCATGCCGGATAGCTTTTCGCGGCATCTGAGGTCCTTAACGCATGCATCGACTGAGCGGTTGACACGAAATCGAAGAAGATTCGTGCAACCGAACAAATTTTTTAAAAGCGGCAATGCGCCATTGCACATCTCGATGACAATGTTTTTAAGCGACGTCAACTAAACGCGGCATTTTTTCGATCGATGCATGCGATTCAACGCGGAGCTTGCCACGGCGCACGCGCCGATACCTCGATGCATTCCCCCGGCGCGAGATCGAGCGAGAAGATATCGAGCGCGCCGATCGCGATACGCACGAGCCGCAAGGTCGGATAGCCGACGGCCGCCGTCATGCGACGCACTTGCCGGTTCTTGCCTTCGCTGATGGCGAGTTCGATCCACGTCGTCGGAATCGATGCGCGATAGCGGATCGGCGGCGTGCGCGCCCATAACCTGTCGCTGTCGTCTTGCGCGACGCGCGCGACGCGACACGGGCGCGTCACGTAGTCGCCGAGATCGACGCCTTTCGCGAGATGGGCAAGGGCGGCGTCATCGGGTGCGCCTTCGACTTGCGCCCAATAACGTTTGACGAGCTTGTGACGCGGCTCCGCGATGCGCGCCTGCAATGCGCCGTCGTCGGTGAGCAGCAGCAGGCCTTCGCTGTCGGCATCGAGCCGGCCGGCGGGATACACGCCGGGCGTCTTCACCCAGTCGCCGAGCGATGCGCGCGTCTCGTGCGCGGAAAACTGGCAGATGGTGCCAAAGGGTTTGTTGAGAGCGATGAGCGGCATCGAAGGCAAGTCGGGGAAACGCCGAGTTTGGCGTGGCGGCTTGGCGTAGACCGGAAAGCGAAATTTTAAGGCATCGCGCGCGGGGTCCTGTCCGCACACTGATATGAAACATAAGACGCCCGATACCGCGCGCGCGGCCGCATCGGCATGGTTAGAATGATGTTCCGGCGACAGACCGCATCCCCGTTTCATTCAGCCTAAATCGACTCAAGCCCGGCCTTCTTTGGAGTAGACCATGCCGTATCAGCATATCCAGGTTCCGGCGGACGGTGACAGAATCACCGCTAACGCGGATTTTTCGCTCAACGTCTCCGATCGGCCGATCATTCCGTATATCGAGGGCGATGGCGTGGGCGTGGACGTGACGCCGGTGATGATCAAGGTCATCGACGCGGCAGTCGACCGAGCCTACGGCGGCAAGCGCAAGATTCAATGGATGGAAATCTTCGCCGGCGAAAAGGCGACGCGCGTCTACGGCCCGGATGTCTGGCTGCCGGAAGAAACGGTGGAAGTGGTGAAGGACTATCTCGTCTCCATCAAGGGCCCGCTGATGACGCCGGTCGGTGGCGGCATCCGCTCGCTGAACGTCGCGCTGCGGCAGCAACTCGATCTGTATGTGTGTCTGCGGCCGGTGCGTTACTTCAAGGGCGTGCCGTCGCCGGTGCGCGAGCCGGAGCGCACCGACATGGTGGTGTTCCGCGAGAATTCCGAAGATATCTACGCGGGTGTCGAGTGGCCGGCGGGTTCGCCGGAAGCGAAAAAGGTCATCCAGTTCCTGCGCGAGGAAATGGGCGTGAAGACCATCCGCTTTCCGGATTCGTCGGGACTGGGCATCAAGCCGGTATCGCGCGAGGGCACGGAGCGGCTGGTGCGCAAGGCGATTCAGTACGCGCTCGATCACGAGCGTCGTTCGGTGACGCTGGTGCACAAGGGCAACATCATGAAGTTCACGGAAGGCGCGTTCCGCGATTACGGCTACGCGCTCGCGCAGAAGGAATTCGGCGACGAACTGATCGACGGCGGTCCGTGGGTGCGGGTGAAGAATCCGAAGACGGGCGGTGACCTCATCGTGAAAGACGTGATCGCCGATGCCTTCCTGCAGCAGATCCTCTCGCGTCCCGCCGAATACGACGTCATCGCGACGCTGAATCTCAACGGCGACTACATCTCCGATGCGCTGGCGGCGCAAGTGGGCGGCATGGGCATCGCGCCGGGCGCGAACATGTCGGACTCCGTGGCGATTTTCGAAGCCACCCACGGCACCGCGCCGAAATACGCGGGCAAGGATTACGTGAATCCCGGCTCCGCGATTCTCTCCGCCGAAATGATGCTGCGTCATATCGGCTGGACGGAAGCGGCGGATCGCGTCATCGATTCGATGGAGCAGTCGATCTTGTCGAAACGCGTGACTTACGATTTCGCCCGGCTCATGGAAGGCGCGACGCAGGTGTCATGCTCGGCATTCGGCGAGGTGATGATCGAGAATATGTGAGGCTCACCTTTATTAGGCGTCGCGCAAAATAAAACCCCGAAAAGGCATGACGCCTTTCGGGGTTTTTTATTTGGCTAATGCGGTCGCGCCAATCAAACTAAATGCCGGAGAATCAGGCATAAAAAATGGCAGATGTCAAGCCTGCGGCGCTTTCTAGCGAAAACAGAAATGCCCGCTAGTTCAATGTATTAGAGTTGGATAAAGCCCTCCCCAGCCAATGACGCTGCATGCGCCAGGAGCCACATAGGAGCCTGGCGAATGCATGCTCACGGCAGCCATGGGCGACACCGGCGCAATATGCGGAAAGCCGACCGGGAGACAGTTGGCCCGCTTGCCGCTGGTATGGCGAGCTAATTTGCGAATAAATCAGGCAAAGCTACCGTCACGTTTAATCACGTCAACCAATGCAGTCCCTTCACGCTGCCGCGCATACACCACCAATCGCAGATGCCGGTTTTCATCAATCGTCAATGAAGTATGTTCGAACGGCTCGGCTTGACCGTCGATCACAAGGTGCCTTATGCCGGTACAGGGTGCATGCACGTCGTGCCGATGCCACCACGTTTTGAACTCCGGCGATACTTCCTCCAATTCATCCATCAGTTCTCGAATGTCCGACCCTTGGGCGGCGCGGGCAAAGTCTCGGCGAAAGCTTGATAGCATCAGAGGCGCCTGTTCCTCCCAACTTTCTATCCGCTCGCGGATAATCGCGTCGGTGAACAGCAGCCACAGCAGATTGCGCCACCTCGGCGGTTGCGCGGAAAAGCCGAAGAGTTGATCGGCCGGTGCATTAAACGGCAACACGTCCCAGCGCAGGTTAAGCACGTAGGCCAGATGCGGTGCCAAGTCGTGCATCAGGCGAAGCGCCAGGGGCGGCACCAAGCACCACGTCTTACCCGGGTCGGCGGGGAGCCGTTCGTGGGCGAGCAGGAACAGGTGGCGACGCTCCGCGGCATCCAGCCTCAGCACCCGGGCGAGGTTTTCAAGGAAGGTTACTGATAGGCCGATGGCATGCCCTTGTTCCAGCCACGTGTACCAGGTGATGCCGACGCCTGCGAGTGCAGCAACTTCTTCGCGTCGCAACCCAGGCGTGCGTCGTCGCCCGCCGCTGGGCAAGCCGACTTCCGCAGGCGAGAGGCGCTCGCGACGTGCTCGCAGAAAATCAGCCAGTTCGGACCGCGTTCTATCCAAGGTTCGCATCGCTTATCCGATTACCTTCAGTAACAGCATAAATGGTTAAATTGTAAATGTCTGGAGCGAATCCGAGAATGATTACCTGAATTCTCGTGGGGCTCTAAATGCGTATTAATTCTTTGCCTCAACCTGGGCACGCGCCGCGTCCTGGCGTGGTTTGTCGGTGCTGCTGCTGGGTGGCTTCGTGACGATCTTCGATCTGTTTGTGGTCAATGTGGCGATTCCTGCCATGCAAGCCGGTCTGAAGGCCAGCTTCGCGCAGATCAGCTTCATCGTGGTCGGCTATGAACTAGCCTTTGGGATGCTGCTCATCACTGGTGCCCGCCTGGGTGACCTTTTCGGCCGCCGCCGTTTGTTCGTCATCGGGATGGCGGGTTTCACTGCGGCTTCAGCATTATGCGGGCTGGCACCTAATGTCAGCTTTCTGATTGCGGCACGAGTGCTGCAAGGGCTGGCGGCGGCCTTATTGTTTCCGCAGGTATATGCGTTGATCCGCGTCAACTTCGAGGGCGACAACAGCCGTCGCGCCTTCGGAAGGCTCGGCATGACGCTGGGCCTCGCGGCTATCGCGGGCCAGGTGTTGGGCGGATGGCTGGTCCATGCCGATCTGTTCGGGCTGGGTTGGCGAAGCATTTTTCTCATCAATGTGCCGGTCGGTCTATTCGCAGTCTCGGTTGCATGGTGCATTCCAGAATCGCGTGCGTCGCAGCGGTCGGCGTTGGATTGGGTTGGCGTAATTCTGGTGAGCGCAGGAGTGGCGTGCATGCTGGTGCCGCTGATCGAGGGCCCGGGCGAAGGCTGGCCGAAAAGGAGCTTCTTGATACTCGGCCTCGCTGTCGTAATGCTCGCAGCGTTTCATCGGCAGCAGGAGCGCAGACGGCAAGCAGGCCATCTACCGCTGGTGGATATGCGCCTGCTTGCGCAGCGCTCCTTCGCACTCGGTGCCCTGCTGGTGCTCCTGGTCTATTCCACGTCGAGTTCATTTTTCCTTTGCTTCGCCTTGCTGGCGCAGACGGGCTTAGGACTTGATCCTTTCGTAGCGGGAAGCATCTTTGCACCGTGTAGCATGGGTTTTGTGGCGCCTTCGCTGTTAATGCCGAAACTGGTTTCGCGCTGGGGTGCTATGGCAATCGTCATCGGAGCGGCGATCTACGCAGTGTCAATCGGTGTTCTGATCGCCCAAGTGCATCTGGCCGGTGCGGATCTGGTGCTGGTGCGACTGCTGCCGATCCTAACGGTGGTGGGCGCCGGTCAAGGCTCGATCATGATACCGCTGCTCAATCTGATACTGGGATTTGTCGACGAAGCCAAGGCGGGGATGGCCTCGGGGGTCATTTCGACAGTCCAGCAAGTTGGTGCGGCGCTTGGCGTAGCCGTAGTCGGCATCTTGTTCAGCTCGGTACTGAGCGCGGCTCATGGCGCATCGACAGCGGCCGGCTTGTACGCTTCAGCGTTCGTAACAGGGATGCTCTACAACTTCGCGGCCGCAGTACTTGTGTGCGTATTGCTGTCGGCTCTGGCGAAATCACGAATTGAACGCTCGTCTTCGGGGAAGTGCTAAGTGGACTAACATTTCCAAAATGCGCTAGACACGAGCCGACTGACAGAGTTGCAGCGCAACTTCGTCCAGTTCACGGTCGTAGCCGGCGCGTTCTGCTGCACTCAAAAAACCTTGTTTGACGACGAAGTCATCGGCTTCATGCCGCACTCGATCCACACGCTTCCAAAGACTATCGGCCTGCGCTTGAGACAACCGACGCGTCTTGCGCGCGGTACCGATATCGGCCTGCAAGATATTCGCGCGATCACGGATGTGCGCCTGTCGCACATCCGTGATCGCGTCCCCCGTTTCGCCCGTCACCGCATGTTGTGCCTTGATCTGACAGCTCGGGTATTCCGCTGTCGGTGGCGAGGCGATGGCGCTGGCCGCCATCAACAGGAGACCCGCAATCGGCAAGGCCTTCATTTTATGCTCCTACGCCACGAAAGGGAGATCCAGTGTATCTCGCCGGTCGGCCCGCCGCACCGCCCACTCGCGTCCCTATGTGTGCGGTGCGATCGATGTTGCCGACGCTTTCTTTGGCGCGGCCGTTCGGCGGAACCCGCGATCGTT
>NZ_LFJJ01000160.1 GCF_001189365.1 Candidatus Burkholderia verschuerenii
GTTTCGCTCCACGCTTCCTCCCCACGGTCGGTCGCCCTTCCGCAGTTGCGCTTCACTTCGCTCGCTGTGGTCAACTTGCCGCGCGACTTGCACCCGCAAGAGTGCGCCCATGCTGGGCGCACAAGAACGCCTCGCGCACCGCGCGGCCCTGTTGCGGTTCCAGCCGGTCGAGACAGAGTTCGAGACGCCGGCGTTCCTGGCTCGATTCGGCGGCGGCGGGCGTCGGGGCATCGTCGGCGACTTCGGGCGCTTCGTCGTCGCCCAGCAATTCCTCGCGATGCTGCCGCATGCGATCGATGGTGCGATTGCGTCCGAGCGTGATCAGCCAGGTCATCGGGCTGCCGCGCGCGGGATCGAAGGAATCGGCGCGGCGCCAGGCCGTCGCATAGACCTCCTGCAGGATGTCTTCCGCTTCGCCGCGATCGTGCATCATGCGCACGATCACGCCGTACACGCGCGACGAGGTGGATTTGTACAGTTCGGCGAAGGCCTGCTGATCGCCTTTCGCGACGTTCGCGAGCATCTGGTTGAGGCGCTCGCGACGCTGTTTGTCGGCGTCGTCGGCGGAGAACGCGTCGAAATTCCCGGTGCTGCCTGAGGTCGTGTCCGTCATGGGCAGAAAAAATCGAGCTGCGCTCGGGCGTGGATATCTGCCGCAATATATCACTGTGTGGCGTCGCCGCCACGCCATGCCGGGCGCGCTGCCTGGGAAAACCCTCATCATCGTCGCCGTCCCTGGACGTTGGACTCAATGTCTTGCAATACGAATGACGATGTGAAAGGGATGCACGTCCGCGCGTGCTAAAACGCCTCGAAAAAGGCGTCGGAGCGCTTATCGGCGGCCGGAAAGCATGGTGCCGCGACAGGCGTCGGCGAGGCATCGGCAGGCGTACATGCGGCGCACGGCGGCGGTGCGCCGGCCCTCGACCGTCAGGCGGTAATCGATGAACAACTCCTGCCCTTTTTCGATGGGCCGGATCGCGCGGATAAACACGCGCGTGCCGTCCTGTTCGGCTTCGCAATTCGGCGCGCAACTGTGATTGAGCCAGCGCGCGGAATTGCCGCCGCGCGCGCCGTCCATCACGCTGCCGTCGTCGAGTCCGAACAGAAACGTGTGGCCCGCTTCGGCGCGCGAACGCGCATGCTGACGCTGCGCTTCGCGCCATGTCAGATGCAGCCCTTTGTACTCGAGCAGCAATTCGCCGCTGACGAGATCGGAGAGGGCGAACACGCCTCGGCCATGAACGGGCGATGTGCGGACAGAGAGACGTCGCATGGTGTGGCGATCCACGTAAAAAATCGAAAACGGGCGATGCTGTTTGAGCCGGCGCGCGGCCATCGTTATGATGGTGCCGTCATAAATCGCTGTCACGTCCATGCCCGTCATTTCCCGCCGCCGGAACACGAAACGCAAGCCGTTGCGCGGCACGCTCGCGCGCTATCGTAACCGTATCGTCGAGGTGTTGGGAGAAGCGCGTGGCCAGCGCGTCATGATTCGTTCGATACACGAAGACGGCATCGAACGTCTCACGGCAGTGAAGTGGGTCAACCTGCTGCCGCTCGAGACCGGGTTGTTCTGATCGCAGCCTGCTTCGGTCGATGTCGGTCAATACGTGACGGTCGCCATGACCGTATCCGAGTAGCTTCCCGCGGGCTGCGACGTCTGCGGCAACACGCGCCCATACACGGCGATGTTCTGGCTCGATCCCGTGCCCACGCCAGTGTACGCGACCGTGCCGACGGTGCCGTCGCCCCACGGCTTGGTGAACGCCGAATCCTGATAGAGCTGATACGTCACCTGCTCGGTGCCGCCGGTGCGCGTCATGCGCCGCCTGCTGGCGACGGTCGCGTTCGCGCTCGTGCCGGCATTGAGCGCGACCGACCACGGCGCGGCGTTGGTGCAGGCGACCGTGATGGTCCCGTTGGCCGTCAGCGTCGACTTGAGCAAACCGGATGTGCCGAAGCTGATGTTGGACGCGTTGATCGTGCAATCGTTGATGACGGTGGCCTGCACGGTGAAGGACAGCGTGCTCGGATTGGTCGTCAGCGTCGAACACGACGGCGGGTTCGACAGCAGATACGCCTGATACGTCATCTGCGCCTGCGTCGAGCCGGAGAAGGTCGATGAATAACTGCCCGCGAGCAGCGTCGACTGGCTGGCGGCGACGCGCGCGTACATCGGCACGTTGACGCTGTAGGTGGTCAGCGCGGTGAGTGGGATATCGACCGTGATCGGCGCGTAACTGGTCGCGCGCATGCCCCAGATCGTCGTGTAAGCGGAGTCGGAATAGAGGTTGTATTGTGCAGCGTGTTGGCGCCGCTGGACGCGAGCCGCGGCGCGTAAGTTGCGCCGCCCGTGCCGGTGCCGACGTTGATGCATACGCGCATCGGCAGATTGACGAGTCCGCTGCACGTCACCGCGACGGAACCCGTCACCGACGCCGACGAGGTCGTGGCCGGCGAGATCGAGCCGAAGTTGATCGACGAGATGGTGGCCGTGCAGGTCTGCGCCTGCGCGGGCGCGCTGCCGAACCACGCGATCGAAGCGAACAGGACGATGCGCCAAAGCCTTAAGGTCATGAATGTCGAACGGTTGCTTCGCTGCGACGATTCTAGACGGTATTCGTATGATCAGCGGGTAAAAAACGACACGCTTATTTACAAGGAGCACGGCGATGGAGCCAGGCGAAATGGAGACCGCGATCGATCAGCTCGTCGGCGCGAGCGAACTGGTGGCGGCGGGCGAGTCGGGCGATGCGCGTCTGGGCGCGCTGCAGACGCTGGCGTTCTTTCGCCTGCGACGCACGCGCCTGAGCGATCCGGCGCTGCGCGCGACATCGGACGATGCGCTGTTCAAGGACACCGCGATCGCCGCGCTGACGATGGCGGGCCGCAAGGAATATCTCGCGTCGGCGGCGCTGCTGGAGCAGGCGCGTTCCCTGCTGTCATACTAATCGGCTCGTTCCGGCCATCAAGTTCGGAACGAGCGATGCCGTCAATAAAGTCGAGACCGACGCCAATCCCGTTCGCAACCCGGGATGTCGGGCGCGTGGCTTAAGCCGTATCGAAGCGCTGAACTGCATCGGGAAAAGGCCCTTTTCCGACGCTTTGCTTCCGTGGCCGCGTGTTACTATTCTTACTGTCTTCTCTTGCTCTTTCTCCTCCAGGGAGTGAGCGATTTCAGCGTCGTGCGGTATGCTCCGCACGACGCTTTTTCTTTTGCCGCGCCGTCTTCATGACCCTTGCAACGAAGCATGCACGCGATATCGCCGTGGCCGGAATCGACGTCGGCGGATCGAAGAAGGGATGTCATCTGGTGATCCTGCGCGGTCGCGAGATCGCGCAGGTCGCGACCAGCACCGACGCGGCCGTATTGCACGCGCATTGCGTCGCCGCCGATGTCGCCGTCGTCGGCATCGATGCGCCGTGTCAGTGGGGCGTGGAAGGCGCGGGACGCGGCGCCGAGCGCGAACGGATCGCGTGCTTCGCCACGCCGACGCAGGCGCGCGCCGAAGCGAACACGAGCGGATTCTACGAATGGATGTTCAACGGCGAGCGCGTGTATCGCGCGTTCGCGACAAGTCATCCGGTGCTGCGGACGAATCGTTACGAAGGCGCGCCCGCGAGCATCGAGACGTTTCCGCACGCGATCACCTGCGCGCTGCTCGGACGCGACGCCGTATCGGCGAAACTGAAGCGCGTGCAGCGACGCCACGCGCTCGCGCAGTTGGGCTTCGACGTCGCGCAACTGAGGTCGATCGACGACCTCGACGCCGCGCTCTGCGCCTACACCGCGCAATGCCTGATCGACGGCCGCGCCCGCGCCTACGGCGATGCGAACGGCGGGTTCATCTTCGTTCCCGCCTGACGCCGCGCGTTTATTTCCCGCCTGCCGCCACGCGTTCCGCGATCGCGCGGCCGACTTCTTCCGTGTTCGCCTTGCCGCCGAGATCGCCGGTGCGCGGACCGTCCTTGAGCGTCGCTTCGATGGCGGCGAGAATCGCGTCGTGTGCGTCGCGGCCGGGGCCTTTGCTGTGCGCGAGGAAGTCGAGCATCATCGCGGCGGACCAGATCATCGCGATCGGATTGGCGATGCCCTTGCCCGCGATATCCGGCGCGGAGCCGTGCACCGGTTCGAACAGCGACGGAAACGCGCGATCCGGATTCATGTTCGCCGACGGCGCGATGCCAATCGTGCCGGTGCACGCCGGACCTAAGTCGGAGAGGATATCGCCGAACAGGTTGGTCGCCACGACCACGTCGAAGCGATCCGGGCTCAACACGAAGCGCGCGCACAGAATGTCGATGTGCTGCTTGTCCCACTTGATTTCCGGATACTGCGCGGCGACTTCGGCGGCGCGCGCGTCCCACCACGCCATGCTGATCGAGATGCCGTTGCTTTTGGTCGCCACCGTGATCTTCTTCTCGCGGCGCTGCGCCAGATCGAACGCGAACTTCAGCATGCGATCGGCGCCCTTGCGCGTTAAGATCGACGTCTGCGAGACGAATTCGCGATCCGTGTCTTCGAACATCGCGCCGCCGACCGACGAGTATTCGCCTTCGGTGTTTTCGTGCACGATCATGAAGTCGATATCGCCTGCCTTGCGATTCGCGAGCGGCGAGGGCACGCCTTCGAACAGCCGCGCCGGACGCAGATTGATGTACTGATCGAATTCGCGGCGGAATTTCAGCAGCGAACCCCACAGCGAGATATGGTCGGGCACCTTGTCCGGCCAGCCGACCGCGCCGAACAGAATGGCGTCCCACTCCTGAAGCTGCGCCTTCCAGTCGTCCGGCATCATCTTGCCGTGCTGCGCGCAGTAATCGCAGCTCGCCCATTCGATATGCCGGTATTCCAGCGTGATGCCGAAGCGCGCGGCCGCCGCATCCAGCACGCGCAGACCTTCCGGCATGACTTCCACGCCGATTCCGTCGCCCGGGATCACGGCGATGCGATAGTTCTGGCTCATTCACGTCTCCTTCGAAAATGGTGTCGAGGCGGCCATTCTATTCCTCCACGATCCGATTAAAAACTGGCGATCGGTTTATCCACTATCTACGAATCGTGAATAAAACGCCCAATCTGGACGATCTGCGCGTCTTCTGCGCCGTCGCCCGCAAATCGAGCTTCAGCGCGACGGCGGAGGAACTGTCGGTGTCGCCGGCGTATGTGAGCAAGCGCGTCGGCGTGCTGGAGGCGGATCTCGGCGGCACGCGGCTTTTGCATCGGTCGACGCGGCGCGTCGGCGTGACGGAGGCGGGCGAGCGCGTCTACGAATGGGCCAACAATTCTCGACGACGTCGATCATCTGGTCGAAGACGTCTCGACGACGCGTCGCGTGCCGTGCGGCACCTTGCGCGTATCGAGCAGCTTCGGCTTCGGGCGGCAGGTCGTCGCGCCCGCCCTGGCGCGCCTGACGGAGAAGTATCCGCAGCTCGGCGTGCGCTTCGATCTGTTCGACCGGCTCGTCGATGTCGGCGGCGAAGGCTTCGATCTCGATATCCGCATCGGCGACGATATCGCGCCACATCTGATCGCGCGGCGGCTGGCGTCGAATCATCGCGTGCTGTGCGCGTCGCCCGCGTATCTGGAGAAGCACGGCGCGCCGCGTCAGGTCGCCGATTTGTCGACGCATCAGTGTCTCGTGATCAAGGAGCGCGATCATCCGTTCGGCATCTGGCGGCTGGCCGAGCGCGGCGAGATGCATTCGGTGAAAGTGACCGGGCCGCTGTCGACCAATCACGGCGAAGTCGCGGTGCAATGGTGCAATGGGCGCTGGCGGGGCGCGGCATCATGCTGCGTTCGGTGTGGGACGTACGGCCGTATCTGGCGCGCGGGGAATTGTGTCAGGTGCTGCCGGAGGTGACGCAGCCGGCGAACGTGTGGGCAGTGTATCCGGCGCGGCTGGCGACGTCGGCGAAAGTGCGGGTGTGCGTGGATTTTCTGACGGAGGAGTTTGCGCGCGAACGATTCGATTGATCGCTCACGAAAGCGGGCGCCTAGTGACGCACGCTTATGCGCTTAGGCGGTCATTTCCCAATGCGCGTGATCTTCCTTGTCCGTGAGCGGACCTTGGCGACCAGCGGCGTGTAGCCGCGCAGTTTGATCTCGCTGACGGCGAGCCGCTCCGACTGATACAACTCATCGGTGACGCGGGTGCCGTCCTGAAACTCGAGGGCGTAACCATCGATGGGACCCCAACGTCCCTTCGGCACCGGTTCGATAAAGACACGCTTCATTTGACATCTCCCTGGTTGTGAAAGCTCTTGTATAAGAGCGTAGCGAAGATGCCGGAGCGCGAGAACCGCAAACGGGCGCTGGCGCACATGGAAAATTGCTTTTTTATTCAGCAAGTTGACGCGCGCGTTTCACGATGAGGAATGGCATTGTCCCATATGCAAACCGATTTTGATGCTGCGCAGCACGCGGTTTCGAAATTCGGGCGAGGGTTTCGTATTGTGAAAAATGAGGGGCGTTCACTTCCCCCGCCGCTTCAACAAATACGTATCCATGATCCACCCATGCCGAGCCCGCGCCTCCGCCCGCACGCGCTCGATCTCACCCGCGACATCGGCGAGTTTGCCCGCGACGAGAATCTCGTCCTCGGTACCCACATAAGCGCCCCAGTAAATATCGACGTCCTCATGCTCGACGCGCCGATACGCGTTCTGCGCATCGAGCATCACGACGACGCTGTCCGCATTCGACGGAAAGCCTTCCGCGATGCCACGCCCGTTCGTGATCGCCACCGGCCGCCCGATCGCGTTCAGCGCCACGCGATGCTTCGCCGCCAGCGCCTGCACGCTGCTGATTCCCGAAATCACCTCGTAGTCGAACGCGTGTTGCCCGCCTTGCGCGATCGCCTCGACGATGCGAATCGTGCTGTCGTACAGCGACGGATCGCCCCACACGAGAAACGCGCCGCATTCGCCATCGGCGAGTTCGTCGGCGATCAGGCGTTCGAAGACCTGCTGCTTGTCGCGATTGAGCGTCTCCACCGCGTTCAGATAATTGCCGTTGTCGGGTCCGCGCTCGGGACTCGTTGCCTCGACGATGCGATAATCGCGCGCCGTCACGTAACGCTCGATGATTTCGAGCCGCAGCGCGACGAGTTTCGCCTTGGCCTCGCCTTTGTCCATCACGAAGAACACGTCCGCCTGATTGAGCGCCTTCACGGCCTGCATGGTGAGATAGTCGGGATCGCCCGCGCCGATGCCGATGATCAGGATTCGCTTCATGAACCGCTCCAGAAAGTGCCCATACCGCCGATAACGAAACGCGCAGTCTAACTGCATCGCGTCGGCGCGCGGCATCGGATTCCTCAGACGCGATGCCGCGCGTGCTCATTCATCGCTCATTCTTGCGTCGCAGAATGCCTTCATCGACGAACTCAACGGAAGGGTGAACGACATGAACGCGATCAAACAGACTCTGCTGGCACTGACCCTGAGCGCGACGCTGGTGAGCGTGGCGCAGGCGCATCCGTTCTTCGGCGTGGGGATTGTGGGCGGGCCGGTGTTTCCGGTGGCGTCCGCCGCGCAAAGCGCGCCGCCGCTGCCGATGTATCCGCATGCCGCGAACGCGGGTCCCGCGCAATTGCCGATCGATGCGCCGCCGCAGGTTTATGCCGAACCGGCGATCGCCAATATCGCGTCGATCATGGGACACGGCGACGGGAATGCATCGATGAATCCCTGATTCAGTGCACGAAAACTGCTTGTCGTTTCCAATCGATTCGATGCGATCTCACGGAGACGAACCATGACTCAGGCGATCGATTTCGCCGCCATTGCCGATGCCGCGCGCGATGGCTATATGAATCGCGTGCTGACCAGCGTGAACGATCACGACGTGCATATCAGCGTGATGGACGCGCCGTTTCGATGGCACGTGCATCCGGCATCGGATGAAACCTTCGTGGTGATCGAAGGCACGCTCGTGATCGAATTCGACGACGAAACCGTCGAACTGCATGCGGGCCAGATGCTGACCGTGCCCGCCGGCAAGCGTCATTGCACGCGGCCGGGCGGCGCGCGTTCGGTGAATCTCACCGTCGAAAAGAAAGACTGCGAAACCGTATTCTGCGATGCGCATGCATAAATGATATGCCTTAAACTAACGGCCTGCGTCGGGTCAGCATCGCGTCTTCACACAAAGGCGCGCCGTCCTGTCCGATCAAATACAGCGCGACGTCGTGCGCTGGAACCCGGGCCCGGCGGCATTGCTCTAAGCGAGCCTCTCGGCCCGCAGAAAGTTCGCTTGAAACTTCGCCTCCGTGCCAGCACGGACCCGCCGGTTCCGCCTCGTGCGCGCCGCGCGCCAGCCTGTGAATCATGATTACGCAACTCAGTGACGAATGTAAAACCCGGCTTTTCAGACTGACACTCCGCGCGCCCGTGGAAGGCATCGCGTTCGTCATGGCCGACAGTCGCGAGGCGGCATGGCGTATCGGCAGAACGGTGATTTCCGTGCTGCAGAGCGTGGCGATCTACGAAGTCGAACTCGCGGATGTGCGATCCTTCGCCGAACTCGTGCAGCTGGGCGTGAGCGACGACGCCGACGTGCGGATCTTCGAAATGAAGCACGACGACAACAAGGTGACGAATGGACGCGCGCGCCTTATTTCCTGACTAACGATTCTTCCCTGCTCAGCAAGTGGGCGGAACTTTGCGCGGGACTCGCCGCGAATATGGCGCATTCGGTCATCCGCCGCGCGCGATAATTCGCAAGACGTTTTCGGGTACGCCTTATGCTGTCGCTTCGCAAACTCCCGTGCGAAAGCGACCGCGCGCCATGCATTCACATGCAGACGAACGCGGCACGCATCACACCGTTCCGACTGTGGCGAGGTGCGGCGATGATCCGGTCATACAACCATAAAAGCTTCGTGCTCGAAGTATCGGTGGAGACGTCGTTCAGGCTCGTCTCGAAGCTTGCGCCCGAGCCCGCGCGATATCTCGCCGTCGTCACCATCAGCCGCTCGGGGCGGCCTGTCACGGCGTTCTCGCCGCTATACGTGGCGCACGATCGCATCGCCAATTTTTCGAGCGCGGAAGATGCGCTGATGAGCGCGCATTCCGCCGCGCAGACCTTCGTTGATGACTGGATGAAAGCCGCGCACTAGGACGGGTTTATCTCGTTCAAGCAGCGGCGTGCTTGATGTCGTCTTCGTGCAGCGTGTCCGAAACCATTGCGAACGATGCCGCCTGTTCGAGCGCCGCTTCAAGCAACGCGAGCTTGCGTTGCAGCAGCGCGACGCGCTGACATTGCGCGGGGATCAGTTCGTATTCGGCGTCGAGCTGGGCGACGCGCATGTCCCAGTAGCTCGTGGGCAAGCGGCTGTTCTCCGCATCGCGCTCGTCGAAATTCGACAGTATCAATTCCAGATACTGGAGTTCCCGCTCGGCGAGTTGAGCGGGGCGTCTCTGTCGGGGCTCGGCGCCTCCGGCGTTATCGTGACCTCTCTTCATCGTCAGTTTCCAGCTTGATTTTCAGATGCCGATTATGAGCAAGGCATGTACCGTTGCAGTGCATTTCGTCTGTTAAATGTGTATCCATTTGAAACCCGGACGCCGAAGAACGAGGCCCCGCGCGGCTTTTAACGTTTGGCGTGAAACGCAAAAAAATTTTTAAGCCGTTGCGCGATGGAGTCATTCGCGCCGCACACGCTTCAAGCTATTCGCGCGGATACAGGGAAACTTTGCATGCGCTTAGCCGCTTCTTTCAAAGCGCGAGTGAAGAAAACCAGGCGTGATAGACACGACGCCCGAACGCGATTCGTTCAGCTTCGAGGGAAGAAAATGGAAGGAATAGGAAGGAACGGGAAGCGAAGACACAAATGAAAACGGAGCAGCCTCCTCTCGCGAAGCCGCTCCGTGATGTCTCAAGAAATGCTGCTCGGAGTTCTTTAGACGCTGATCAGCTTAACAACGCTCGATGACAATTTAAACCGCACGCGATGCAATAACGTTTTCTCTTGAACGAACTAACGGCGTCGTTCATGCGCAACATGAAATCATGCCTAAAGAAAAGGCACGCGCCGCTTAAAGCTTGCTCTCATGCGCGTTCAAGCAACGTGTCTTTCGCTCTTGCGAAACACACAAAATATTGTTGCGTTCGAATTCCCGCCGCTTAAGCCCACGTCGATGCGCCCGTCGAATAGAGTGTCTCCTCCTTAGCGCAGTCTTGTGAATCCAGTCTTAAAGGCCAAGGAAACTTTTTGCTCTAAGTTGCTCAAGTAAGGACACTCAGCACCATGAAAAAAACTCTCATCATCGCGGGCGTTTTCGGCACGTTCGCCGCATCGGCTCAGGCACAAAGCAGTGTGACGCTGTACGGCACGCTCGACGCGGGGCTCCTCTACACCAACAACGCAGGCGGTCACAACAACTGGCAGGAAGGCAGCGGTGCGGTATCGGATACGTTCTACGGTTTGAAAGGCAGCGAAGATCTCGGCGGCGGGTTGCACGCGCTCTTCAAATTGGAGAGCGGCTTCAACCTCAATAACGGCCGCTATAGCGAAAACAACACGATGTTCAATCGGCAAGCGTATGTCGGCTTGCAAAGCGATCAATACGGCGCGGTTACGCTCGACCGTCAATACGATTTGATGGTCGATTATCTCGGCCCGCTCGCCGACGCCGCTTCGGGTTACGGCAACAATCTGAGCGCGCATCCGTTCGATAACGACAACCTCGATCATTCGTTCTCGATCAAGAATTCGGTCAAGTATCAAAGCGCGAATTACGGCGGTTTCAAGTTCGGCGGTTTGTACGGCTTCTCCGACGATGCCGGCCAGTTCTCGAACAATCGCGCGTGGAGCGCGGGCGCATCGTATGCAATGGGTCCGTTCAACTTCGCGGCGGCCTATATGCAGAACAACAATTCGCGCAACAACGCCAACGCGAACGGCGCGATCTCCGCGGGCCAGGGCAACAACGCGAATCTCACGGCCGATCAGCAACGCACCTTCGGCGCGGGCCTGAACTACACCTACGGTCCCGCAACGGTCGGCTTCGTATACACCAATACGCACTACGACGATCTGATCGCGGCATCGCAGGGCGGCACGTCGTTCACGCTGCCGGGCGGCTCGAATCTGCATATGAACAACTTCGAGCTGAACGGACGTTACGTGCTGACGCCGGCGCTGGCGCTCGATGCGGCCTACACGTACACAGACGGCAAGGTCACCGGCTCGAACGGCTCGGGCGATCCGAAGTGGCATACGGTGTCGCTGCAGGCGGATTACTCGCTGTCCAAGCGCACCGACGTGTATGTCGAAGGCGTGTATCAGCATGCATCGGGTCAGCTCGGCAACGCCGGCGCGAATGTCGCGATGATCAACACGCTGTCGCCGTCGTCGACGGGCAATCAGGTTGCAGCGACCGTGGGCCTGTGTCACCGCTTCTAAAGCGCACCTCGGGCATCACAAACGAAACGGCCGCGATCGTCACGATCGCGGCCGTTTTGCATGGCGTCGAACGAACGACGCAGCGCTTACTTCTTCTCGTTGTCCGCCGAACGCTTGACCAGTTGACCGATGTCGTGCCCGACGCCGCCCGTTCACGCCGCCAGCCGCACCAGCGCTGATGCCGTCGTATCGCGCCGCACGCCGCTTTCGGGGCGGAACTGCCGGGGCAGCGCCATGAAAAACGTCGCGCCTTCGTTCGGCTTGCCCTCGGCCCAGACCTGCCCGCCATGCCGCTCGACGATACGCCGCACGTTCGCCAGCCCGATGCCGGTGCCGTCGAACTCTTCGTTGACGTGCAGCCGCTGGAACACGCCGAACAGCTTGTCGACGTAGCGCATGTCGAAGCCCACGCCGTTATCGCGCACGAAATACACGTTGTAGCCGGTCAGTTCGCCCGCGCCCGGCTGCGAGCCGATCTCGATCATCGGATGCTCGCGCTTCGCGCTGAACTTGACGGCGTTGGCGATCACATTGGTCAGCGCGACATGCAGAAACACGTGATCCGCTTCGATCTCCGGCAGCGCCTCGATCTTCCAGCGAATCCGCGCGGACGCGTGCTCGTCGATATCGTTCTGGATGACGTTACGCACCAGCGCATGCATATCGACCTTGTGCGGACGCAGCGCCGCGCGTCCGAGTTGCGCGAACGACAGCAGATCGTCGACCAGCCGCCCGCCGAAACGCGCGGACGTGACCATGCGTTCGAGATAACCGCGTCCGCGCTCGGAAAGCTTGTCGCCGTCCATCTGACGCAGCAGATCCGCGAAACTCACGATATGCCTGAGCGGCGCGCGCAGATTGTGCGATACCGTGTACGAAAAGCCTTCGAGTTCGTGATTCGCGCGCCCGAGTTCGGTTGCGAGTTGCGCGATCTCCTCCGCGCGCCTGAGCACGATGCCCAGCCCCGCCGCGCGAAACTCAAGCGCAATCTCGCGCTCCGCCGGACGCCACGGCAGCGAGCGATTGCGCACTACGTCGGTCCACGTATCGAAGCTCTCGTGCGGCGACAGCGACGACGACAGATTGGTCAGCTTGGCGCACGGATCGCCGGCCCATTCGAAGGTCTGCACCACTTCGCGGCGGAACCAGATCACGTAATTGCGGTAAATCTTCGAGATCGACACCGCCAGAAAACCCGCGACTTCCTCGGAATCGTGCAGCGCCGGACAATCTTCCGACGCGCGATCCGACAGCACGACGTCCTCGCTCTGATTGTCGAGCCAGTCGACCAGCGCGGTGACGCAATGCTGGCTCGGCGTCACGCCGATCAGCGACGTGCGCCCCTCGAAGATCACCGCCGCGCCCGACGAACGGGTAAAGCCGAGCAGGTCCGACGCATCGTTGACGAGCGCTTCGACGAAACTGTCGGTATTCGCCATCGACGACAGCAGCTTCGACAGCATGCGGCGCAATTCCAGCCGGTAATGCGCTTCGGCCTGCGTTTCGCGCGCCTCGATCTGCAGCGACACGATCTGCGCGACATGCTCGCACGCGGTGCGCACTTCGAACGGCGGCAGGCGCGACGTTTCGTGATGACAGGAAATCAGGCCCCAGAGCTTGTCGTCGACGAGAATCGACATCGACATCGACGCCAGCGTGCCCATGTTGCGCATGTATTGCAGATGCACCGGCGACACGCTGCGCAGCGACGCGTAGGTGAGATCGGTCGCGCGGTTCGTGTCCGGATGCAGCGCGGGCACCAGCGGCGCGGCCTGATAATCCGCGTTCGAGATCAGCCGGATGCGATTTCGCCGGTACAGTTCGCGCGCTTGCGGCGGGATATCGGAGGCGGGGAAATGCTGGTTCAGGTATGACGGATAACCCGGCTCGACGGCTTCCGCGAGCACATGGCCGTGGCCTTCCTCGTCGAACTGATAGACCAGCGTGCGCCCGAAACCGGTGATGCGCTGAATCTCCGTCGCGGCGAACTGGCACAACTGCTCGACGGTGCGCATCGATTGCACGTCGGTGACGAAGGAGCGCACGAGCGGGTACATCGTCGAGAAGACGTCGGCGGTGTCCTGCGCGGGTTCGACTTCGACGAACAGCAGGCCTTCATGCCGATGCACGACTATCGCGAGCGGCGCGCTCTGCGTCCAGCCGCCGATCACCACGTTGCCGACGTGAATCGCCGCGCCGTCGCGGTTGAGGCGCTTGAGGCAGGCGCGCGTGCGTGCGGCGGCATCGCCGATCACGGTTTCGAGCGGCTGACCGAGACAGGTGTCCGGCGCCAGCCGCGCGAATTCCTCGATGTTCGCGCTGATCTGCACGACACAGCCCTGCTCGTCCACGCTGATGAGCACGCCGTGCGGCTGAATGCCGCCCGGAATATGAATCGGCTCGCGCGCGCATTCGGCAAACGCCGACGCGTCGAGCGCCGTTGGGGCGGTGATGTCGTCCGTAGATGTTTTGTCCATCATCGTCCTGGAGATGCGGGTCGTGCGGCAATCGATGCCACACGATTCTCGAATGAGTGCGGGTCTTGAACCCGAAAGCGGGAGCGCAAGCGTGCTTAAGCCGTCTTGCGCCATGCAAGGAAGTCTAGCTGGATTGTACGTAAGCCGGTCGCTTCCTTTGACGCGAATGACGCGGTGCGGTGATTTCTACGCGTTGTCCGCGTGGTGTCCAGTCATTTCTACGTGCGATGCCGCGCAGGTCGGCGCGAGCGGAAGGATCGGTGCGCATGCTGTTTCCCCGTGATGGCGAGCGTTGACTCTGCCAGCGCAAGCAGCGTTCCGGGACGCGGTTTCAGCGCGATGATTCCGCGCGAGCCGCGCCGAACGGGCATCGGCGAAACTTAATTCAGCATGGCGAAGTAATAAGAGCGTGACGCCGGCGTGTCACGTCTGCTATCCCGGCGGACGCTTGCGGTCGCCGAGCTGAGTCCAGCATTCGCGATAGATGCGTTGCACCAGCGTGCTTTCGTAGTCGAGGTCTTCCGCGTCGAGAATGCGCTGGATGCCGCGTTTGCCCGCTTCGTTTTCCAGCGTCGCGGCCAGGCGCGCGGCGAGCGCCTGCGCGGCGACCGACAGCTTCGCGATTTCGATCCACTCCGCCGCGCGATGATGCCGGTCCAGCCAGCGATGCGCGGTGCGCACCTGAAACGCGGTATCGGGCCACGCGCCGTCGAGATAATACGCGCCGAGAATGCCGCAGGTGAGCCAGCACAGCAGATGCACCCGGTCGTCGGGCCCGAGAGGATAGCGGACGTGACTCATGTTCGTGGTCGACGGCGCGGATTCCGCAGCTTCGATGGCCAGTCGGGAAAGGTAGCACGGCCGCGCCCGCGCGACATATCGCTGCGGCCATGACGAGCCGCCGCGCGATGCGCCGGTTCAGGCGGTCGCGCGCTCCTCGACGTCGCTGAGCACGCGGCGCGCCAGCGTTTCCACGAAATGCCGCGCCAGCGGCCACGGCCCGTAGCCCGCCGCCGTGTTGATATGCCCGGCATCGCCGAGATTGATGAACGCGCTGTTCCAGCGCTGCGCGAGCGTGCGGGCGTCGTCGAGCGGCATCCACGGATCGGTTTCGCTGCCGACCACCAGCGACGGCGTGTCGAGCCGGCGGGCATCGAACGCGCCCGCGTCGCGAAACTTGTGCGGACTCGCCGGCGCGACGAACAGAATGCCCTTGACCTTCGACGCCAGTTCGCCGTGCGGCCCCAGCGCGTGCGCCGTCGCAAGGCAGCCGAAACTGTGCGCCGCGATCACCACCGGCCCGTCGATCTCGCCGATCGCGTCGCGCACGGCGGCGCTCCAGCGCTCGAGATGCGGCATCGACCAGTCGCGCTGCTCGACGCGGCAGGTCGCCGGGAATTCGCCTTCGAGCCAGCTCTGCCAGTGCGCGGCTTCGCTGCCGTGCAGGCCGGGCACGGTGACGATCGTGGTGGCGGCGTCGTCCGGTCCGCGCGTGATGCGTTCGGTCATCGTCGATTCTCTTCGGGGGTTTGTCGTGAAGATCGATGTCATTGTGCGCACCGCCTCCGCGCTCGCGAACCAATAAATCCTGCTTTGAATATGGCGCACGATTTTTCCGCAACGCGAAACGTGCCGCCCGGCCGGCGCGATGCGCGCAGCGATGCACGCCGCGTCATCGACAATTTCAAATGCGTCGTTGCGAACCACGACGCCGCGACCTTACGATGCAGCGACATTTCTTCATCACGGCTGCGGAGGCGTCATGGAGCCCGTGCACGAGAAGTATCAGAGGCTGATCGACTTCTGCCGGACGCTGCCGCCGATGCCGACCGCCGTCGCCCATCCGTGCGACCGCAGCTCGCTCGAAGGCGCGTTGCAGGCCGCCGAGCTCGGCCTGATCGCGCCGCTGCTGGTCGGGCCGCCGGCGCGCATCCGCATGGTCGCCGACGAATGCGGGCTCGATCTCGCCGATCATCCGATCGTCGATGCGCCGCACAGCCACGCCGCCGCCGCGCGCGCCGTCGAACTGGTGCGCGAAGGCGCGGCGGAAGGGCTGATGAAAGGCAGCCTGCACACCGACGAGCTGATGAGCGCGGTCGTGCGCCGCGAGGGCGGTTTGCGTACCAAAAGGCGCGTCAGCCATTGCTTCATCATGGACGTGCCGCGTCACGAGAACGCGCTGATCATCACCGATGCGGAGATCAATATCGCGCCGACGCTGGCCGACAAGGTCGATATCCTTCAAAACGCGATCGATCTCGCCCACGCGCTGCGCATGCCCGAAGTGCGCGTGGCGATTCTCTCCGCGATGGAAACCGTCAACGCCAAGCTGCCGTCGACCATTGAAGCGGCCGCGCTATGCAAGATGGTCGACCGGCGGCAGATTACCGGCGCGCTGGTCGACGGGCCGCTCGCGCTCGACAACGCGATCGATCCGGCCGCCGCGCGCACCAAGAAGATCGAATCGCCGGTGGCTGGCCGCGCCAACGTGCTGATGGTGCCCGACCTCGAAGCGGGCAACATGCTTGCCAAGAGCCTGTCGTTCCTCGCGGGCGCGGTGGCGGCGGGCATCGTGTTGGGCGCGCGCGTGCCGATCATCCTGACGAGCCGCGCCGATTCCGTGACGACGCGCCTCGCCTCCTGCGCGGTGGCGACGATGGTCGCGGCCAAGCGTCGCGACGACGCGAAAATCATGGGGTGAGGCGATGGCCGACGTCATTCTGGTGTTGAACGCGGGATCGTCGAGCATCAAATTCAGCGCCTTCGATGCAAACACGCCCGATCTCGCGCTGCTCACGCGTGGGCAGGTCGAAGGACTGTTCAGCGCGCCGCGCTTCGTCGCCTACGACGGCGCGGGCGAGAAAATCGGCGAGCACGCGTGGGGCGGCGGCCAGACGCTCGAACACGCCGATGCCATCGGCCATCTGGGCGCGTTTTTGCGCGGGCACGGCGTCGGGCATCGGCTGGTGGCGGTCGGGCATCGCGTGGTGCATGGTGGCGTGCGCTTTACCGAACCGGTGATCGTCGACGATCGCGTGCTGGCCGAGCTCGAACGGCTCACGCCGCTCGCGCCGCTGCATCAGCCGCATAACCTCAAGCCGATCCGCATCGTCGCGGAGCGCCAGGGCGCGCTGCCGCAGGTCGCGTGCTTCGACACGGCGTTTCACGCTAGCCAGCCCGATGTCGCGCGGACGTTCGCGCTGCCCGAATCCATCACGCAGCGCGGCGTGCGGCGCTACGGCTTTCACGGGCTGTCGTACGAATACGTGTCGAAGCGATTGAGCGATATCGATCTGCGCGCCGCCGCCGGACGCACCGTCGTCGCGCATCTGGGCAACGGCCCGAGCCTGTGCGCGATGTGGTCGGGGCGCAGCATCGCGAGCACGATTGGCTTCACCGCGCTCGACGGCCTGATGATGGGCACGCGCTGCGGCAGTCTCGATCCCGGCGTGATGCTCTATTTGCTCGACGAACTCGGCATGAGCGCGCGCGATATCGAAGATCTGCTGTACCGCCAGTCGGGGCGGGCGGGCGTCTCGGGCGTGTCCAGCGACATGCGCACGCTGCTTGCGAGCGACGATCCGCGCGCGCAATTCGCGCTGGCGCTGTATGTGTATCGCGTCGGGCGCGAACTCGGCTCGATGATCGCCGCGCTACAAGGATTCGACGCGCTGGTTTTCACGGCGGGCGTCGGCGAACATTCCGCGCCGATCCGGCGACGCATCTGCGAGCAGGCGGGCTGGTGCGGCGTGGAACTCGATCCGGCCGCGAACGAGGCGGGCGGCCCGTCGATCGGCGCGGCATCGTCGAAGGTGGCGGTGTGGGTCGTGCCGACCGACGAGGAGCGCATGATCGCGCGCCATACGCGCGCTGATCGCGGGCGCCTGAGGGCTTTTTAGCGCAGACGCGCCGCGCCGAGCATCTCGACGGCGAACATGCCCACCGCCGCGACCGCATCGACGGCGACGCAGCCGATGTGTTCGCGGATGCGCGCCGCCAGCCCGATCGTCGACAAGCCCGTGCACAAAAACGCGATCACTTTCGCGCCTTGGGCATGCAACCGGCGCGCCGTTTCGAGCGCGGTGGCGCTGCCTTCCGGCGTCAACAGATCGTTGGTCTTGGTGACGCCTTCGGGACGCGCATACGCGACGTCTTCGCCCAGCAGCGCCCGAAACGGCTTAGGCGCCTGCGCGCCGATGCCGATCACCGCGACCGGCAAACCGATCAGCTCCGCCACGCGCGCCGCCGCGCTGCCCGCGCTGACCACCGGAATGCTCACCGCCGCGCGCAACTCCGCGAGACCGGGGTCCGCCGCGCAGCTCAGAAACAGCGCGCGCACGCCATCGGCTTCCATCTGACGGCCGAGCGCGACGATTTTCGGCACCGCGCGCGCTTCGGTGTCGGCATCGAAAATGCCGGTCGGCTGATCGGGAATGCAGCGCGTCACCGACTCGATGCCGTATTGCGCCTCGATCAGCCGGCCGTGTTCGAGCAGCACGGCGTCGTCGTCCGTCGTCAGAACGCGGATGATGCCGAGCGTCATCGCGCCGCTCCCTGAACTGGTCCCTGCACCGTCGCGCCCGACGCGAGCGTTTGCACGACCGCGCCGTGCGTGAACCACACGGCGTCGTGCGGACCTTGCAGCGTCACCGCGCGATCCGCGACGTGCAGCCAGTCGCCTTCGGGCAACCCGAGCACGGTCGATTGCGGATTCGCGGCCAGATATTCCTCGATCCGCTGATTGCGCGTCTTGCCCTGATGCCCGGCGGGCAGCGCGTTCGTGTAATGCGGATTGATCTGGAAATCGATCAGATCGAGCGCGCCGAAGCCTTTCGGATCGACGATCGGCATATCGTTCGTCGTGCAGATGGTCGGGCACGCGAGGATCGCGCCCGCGCTCCAGCCGAGATAACGCACGCCGCCGCGCACGGCGTTGCGGATCGCATCGATCAGACCGCGCGAACGGCATTGCGCGAGCAACTGGAACGTGTTGCCGCCGCCCACGACGATCAACTGCGTCTTCGCGATGGCCGCGTGCGCGTCGGCGTCGCTGGCGAAGGTGTGCAGCGAGCGCAGCGCGATGTTGGCCGGCGCGAGCGCTTCGGCGACTTTCGCGGCGTAGTCGTCCCACGTCATCGTCACGCCCGCGAAGGGCACGAACAGCGCGTCGGTCGGCGATTGGCCGCCGCTGGGCGTCAGCGCGCGGATCGCGTCGAGCGCGTGAACGAGATACGCGCCGTCAGGGCCTTTGGAATTGCTCAGCAGCAATGCGTTCATCACAGAAGCTCCGCAGTCAGTCGCGCAATCAGCGCGTTGGAAAGAATCACCGGCAGGCCGCTCGCGTCCTTCACGATCGCGCGATGCCGCTCGGTGAAGCCCATGCAATCGAGAATCAAAAGCTCCGCGCCCTGGTCGCGCAACTGCTGCGCGGCGGCGATCAGATCGTCGTTCCGGTCGACGCTCGCATACGGCGATGCCCACTTGCCGGTCGCCCGCGATCGCCGCGCCCGTCGGCGGCACGATCTGATCCGGCTCGACGAGCCACGCCGTGCGGCCTTCGAGACCGTGAAATTCGCCCGTGCACAAAATCAGCACGACATCGCAGCCTTGCGACACAAGCGCATCGATCTTGTCCTGCAGCACGGCGCGCACGGCGGGTTTGTCGACGATGACGGAACTGCCGTCGAGCAGCTTCGAGATCAGCGTCGCGTTGCCGGGTTGCGGCGCGTAACGCGCTTCGATTTCATCGCGCGTCAGGTTGTCGAGCACGCCCATGTGCACGTGCGGCAAGTTCGCGTGCAAATGCGCGTCGAGAATCGGCGTGATGTCCGCGCGCGGCGCCTGGCCGATCGTCAGCGTACCGAGTTTGCGAGTGGTCATATGCTTCGCCTTATTTGTTGGGGTGACGCACCTTCAGATGCGCGAGCGAGCCGTACAGTTCGATCAGCCGCGCGTAATCCTTTTCGTCGAAGAACGAGCACGTGCCGCGCCCGAATTCCTTCGCCACTTCCACCGCGAACTTTACCGACAGCGCGATATCCGTCTCGTGGCTCGCGCCCGTGCCGCAGCCCGGCACCACGCTCTGCGTCGTGATGGCGACGCAGACGACCGGCGCGCTCGTCGCGATCGACGGCTGCATGATGCTGTTCAGATGATGCACGCCATTGCCGTAAGGCGTGATGTCCTGCGTCGTCACGGGGAAAGTCACGGCGGGCTTGCCGCTGGTCATTTCCATGATGCGGATCAGGTCTTCCGACACGCGCAGGATATAGCCATCTTTAACGGTCGGCGAAATCGCGTAGCCGCTATGGTTGATGATGCGATTGCCCTTGGTCGTATCGAGCGACAGCACGGCGTCCATTTCGTCCCAGACTTCGTGCGCGTTGACGTCTTCGGTATCGATCGGCGAATCCATGAAATCGACCGGATCGTGCGGACGCGTGGGCGCGGTCGGGCAGATGTGCGTCGTCAGGAACACGTCGCCGGGAAGCGGATCGCCGTTGCGGCGCATTTGCGCGAGCTTGAGCGCGGCGGCCACCGCCGCGATCGCTCCGTCCGCATCCGATACCAGCCCGATACGCGACGGCCGCGCGCCGATGCCGCCCAGACGTCCGACGATGCCGAGCGTCTTCGCCGTGCCGCCTTGGCGCTTGCCGCTCTCGCCGGGGATCGCGATCTTGACGAAATCGGTCGTGCCCTTCGGCCAGCCGATCTCGGTCACGTCGACGGTGACGCCGAGATCCGCGAACGGCGCGAGCAGATCGACCACGGTCTGGCCGCTGGCGTAGTGGCTGTCGAAAGCTTCGAAGACTTGCAGGGTTTGTGTGAGGCTCATGACGTTTTATTCGATTGCAAATGATTGAAGCCCGAAGCGCGATTCGCGCATTCGGGCCGAAAAGGGAACGCTCAGCGCGTCTTGATGAGCGATTCGAAGAAGCTGTAGAGCGCGTCGGCCGCGATCACGCCCGCTGCGAACACTTCCATGCTGCTTTTCGCGGCCGGATTGCGGCGCTCGATAACGAGTCGAATCGCGATACCCGCGACGACCGCCCAGCCTGCCAGCGGACTCGCGATCAGCAAGCCGGTCGCGAACAGCACGCCGAGCTGGCGCTTCGGTCCGCCGATCAGCTGCAACACCGCGCCGAGCACGGCCCACTTCAGGAGCGACTGCAGCAGCACGCCGGGCGCGACGCCGGCCTGAATCGTCGAGACATAGACCTTCGCGACCGGCGGAATCTGGCCGTTAGCGAAGAACGCGTGATGCGCGAGCAGCACGACCGGAATCGCGACGACGAACGCGAGCATCGCGGCGATCAATTGCTGGCGGCGTCCGGCGAGTTCGAACGCGGGGTCTTCGCCGTGTCCGCGCAGGATAAAGCCTGCTTTCAGGTCGTAGCCCATGTCGGCGAACGCGGGACCGGTCGCGGCGGGGAAGCCGCACAGCATGACGAGCGAGACCATCGGGAAACCGATCAGCATGCCGATCAACAGCGTGATCAGCGCGACGGCGAAGGCCGGAAACCAGCCCGAATGCATCGCCGCGATACCGACGATCAGTTCGTGCACGAAGGCAGCGAGCGCCGCATACAGCACGAAGCCGACCAGCATGCCCGGCGTCATCTCGCCACAGAGACCGGACAGCAGCGCGATGATCGCCGCCAGCACGATATACGCGACGACGCCGAAACGCAGCGAACTGGCGACGCTCGCCACGCGCATCGAAGGCGATGCCGTCGTTGTGCCGGCATCGCGCTTGCCGCCTTTCTGATCGCACATCACCAGCACGCCGACCTGAATCAGTGCGACGAGTCCCGCGCCGATCATCATGCCGTGCGGAATGTAGGCCTTGTCGATCGCGAAATGGAACAGCGGCACCGAATAGCCGCGAATCAGAAAGCCGATGCCGAGCATGCCGAGCGCCCAGATATTGCCGATGAAGGCCGTACCGAACGCGGACATCGGAATGCCGAGCCACGAGCCGACCAATCCGACGCCGATGCCGACGCCCAGCAGCCGCGCCTGCTTGCCGCCTTCGTCGCCGGCCTTGATCGCTTCGGCGGCCGCGACGCCTTGCGGCCAGGTGCCCGTCACCGGAAACACGCTTGACCCGAACATGCGATACAGCATGTAGCCGTCGAGCAGCATGCCGAGCGCGACGCCCGCGAACATCGGCAGAACCAGGTCTTCGCGGCCGAACAGGAACGGAATCGCGATCGGCAAGAGCAGGCTGTTCGCCGCGCCGAAGGTCGCGGCGGAGATGGCGCTTTGCGCGAGATTCTGCGCATGCACCGATCGATACGTGCGGAAGAAACGCAGCGGCACGCGCGCGCAGATCATCGCGGCGAGCGCGCCGACGATCGACGTGTTCGGCGTCACGCCGACCTTCACCAGCAACTCGATGCCGATGATCGCGCCGATCACGCTCAGCACCGCGAGCAGCAGCAGATTGGCCGGCGAGAGCGCGTTGGGATGGACTTGCGGCGCGCGGGGCGCGGGGCGCGCCAGCCGGGGACGCGGCTGCGTCGGGCTGCCGTTCAGGCGATTGAGAAGCATGCATGGGTTGGTCTCGTTGCTACGTGTGGTTTGCCAGAAAACGTGATTGCGGCTTCGTTCAACTTGCGAACACGGTCCAGTACGGGTCGCCGATCGATCGGCCGATGACGCGCGCCTGTTCGCGCACCGCATCGCCCAGTTCGGCGATGGCGTCGGCGTCTTCCGCGCCGGCGGGAAAACTCAGGCAGAACGACAGGCATTCGCTGCTCGACGGATCGGCGATCGCGCAGCCGACCGAGCACACGCCGTAAAGCGCTTCGTTCTGCGCGAGCGCATAGAGCCGCGCGAGCGCGTGACGTCGATTTCGCCGATGAGCGCATCGAGCGTGGCGGGGCCGCGCGTGGGCGCGCGGGCGTCGTCTATTTGCGGCGAATCGGCGCTGTCGGGTGCGTTCGCGGGACGCAGGCCGAGCGGAAAGCGTGCGCGGATGACGTCGTCGGATTCGCTGGCGAGCAGCGCGCGTCCCGTCGATGTCGCCCACGACGCCGAGCGATGCCCGGGATTGGTCATCGCGCGAAACGCGAGCGAGCCGGGGCGAACGCGCAACACGACGACGTCGTTGCCTTCCAGCACCGAGACATAGCCCGTGTGGCCGTATTGCGCGCACAGCGTTTCGAGCGCCTGCGCGCACATGTCGATCAGCGGGCTGGCGGAACGCACGAGGTGACTCAGTTCGAGCAGCAGCATCGACGGCCGGTAGGCGAGCGATTTCTTGTCGCGTTCCAGCAGGCCAGTTTCGGTCATCTGCTTGAGTACGCGCGATGCCGTGCTCTTGGGCATGTCGAGCCGATCGACGAGATCGATCATCGAAAGTTCGCGCTGTTCCTGCGCCATCAGACGCAAAACAGTGGTCGCAGTGTCGAGAATGCTCATGATGCTTTCGCCGTTTGGTTCAGTTCCGTTTTATGGAACCGGGTTCCATATTTTCGAATATCGAAACGAGGAAAAAGCGCGTCGAGAAGCGTGTCAAAAATAATTCGCGCTCGACGCCATACCTTTTTTACAACGGTCCAAAAATCCTTTTTACAAAATGGGCCGTTGTTTAGAATCGTTTCTGTTTTGGAACGCGGTTCCGAAATATGGAACCGGCGGCGATTAACCGGCAACGCGCGGCAACGACTGTGCGCCCGACGCCGGGGAAAGTCGCATCGCCAATCAGTACAACGAATTTTTGACCAAGGTGTTTTGCCGAAGGGGTGTTTGATGTTGAAGAAGTGTTCATTTGCTGGCGCGCTCGCCATGCTGGTCGGCACGCAGGCCGCGCACGCGCAAGGTTCGATGACGTTGTACGGCATCATCGACGAGGGCTTGACCTACACGAGCAATCAGAAAGGCCACTCGGTCGTGCAGCTGCAATCGGGCAAGCTCGGCGGAAGCCGCTGGGGTCTGCGCGGCGAGGAACCGCTCGGCAACGGCCTGAGCGCGATCATGAATCTGGAGAACGGCTTCAACGCGACCAACGGCACGAACAGCGCGGGCCGCGAGTTCGCGCGGACGTCGCTGGTCGGCTTGAGAAAGAAGGGGCTCGGTTCCGTCACCTTCGGACGTCAGAGCGATTCGCTCGCGGATATCGTCGCGCCGTTCTTCGGCGCAGGCTACCTCACGCCCGCGACGCATATCGGCGACAACGATGACATGAACTGGTACTGGCGCGTCAACAACTCGGTCAAGGTGACGAGCGAAACGCTTTCCGGCTTCAAGTTCTCCGGCATCTACGGTTTCAGCAATCAGGCGGGCGCGTTCGCGAACAATCGCGAATGGGCGGCGGCGGCGAGCTACGCGAACGGTCCGCTCTCGTTCGGCGCGGGCTACATGCAGATCAACCATCCGAATTCGACGACCAATGCGAGCGGCGCGCTCGGCGGCGCATCGACGTCGAACGGCGACGACTACAGCAGCGCGTTCTTCTACGGCATGGACGGCAGCGTGGCGCGCCAGCAGGTCACGGGCGCGGGCGCGGGTTACACGCTGGGCGCGGCGCAGATCGGCATCGGCTATACGAACGTGCTGCTCGACTACAACGATGGCGCGCAACGAAAGCTGAACAACGCCAATGCGAACGTGCGGTATCGCGTGAGCGTGCCGCTCGTGCTGATCGCCGACTACACGTACACGTTCGGCACGGCGGATCGCGTCGCGGGTTCGAGCGGCCATCTGAAGCCGCGCTGGCATCAGATCACGCTCGGTATCGATTACTCGATGAGCAAGCGCACCGAGTTCTACGCGTCGGCGGAGTATCAGCTGGCGGCGGGCGATGCATCGATTGCGTCGGGCGGCACGCTGTCGAAGATCGCGTATATCCAGTCGTCGGGCGGCGCGTCGTCGAGCGCATCGCAGGTCGCGGTGAGCGTCGGCATCCGCCACAAGTTCTAAGTGCGCCGGTAGACCGGCAAGGAGTAGGTGGTGAAAGTCCACTGCGATGAAGGAGTAGCGAACCACATCGGCCCCGAGCCGTGCGCAGGTCACCGCGAGGTG
>NZ_LFJJ01000161.1 GCF_001189365.1 Candidatus Burkholderia verschuerenii
CGCGTCGCCACTCGATATGACAAACTCGCCCACAGCTACCTCACCTTTGTCTCCATCGTGTCTGCCTTCGGGCCGCTCTTAAATGTAAACAGGACCTAGGATCGGCCAAGCGGCTTTCTTTGGTCACGTTCTTTGCCGCCGCAAAGAACGTGACCCCTCCGCCGGGGAGGCGGTTACTGCAAAACAAAGCACGACAAGAGAACCATCGCACCAACACACTTAAGCCAGCCCCAAACCCCGCACAGCCAAAACCCTCGCATCATGCACCGCATCCTTAATCCTGGAAGGCTGATCAGCAAACTGCTGTGCCACAGCGCCAGCATCAACAGACCGCGCCGCAACCAAAGCCTCCCGCAAACGCTCAGCCTGCGGATAAGCCTGCCCCTCAAGCCCCAACCGCCCACGAGCATCCGCAAGACAAGCCTGCAACGCTTCAGCAAACCGCGCCGGTTTACGCAACGCATCGCAGCGCTCAAAAAGTCGCACGAGCGCCGCCGCGCCCATCTCCATCACGCGATGAATATTCCCATGCTCCCGCGCGACGAGCACCGCCAGATCGCGACACTCGTTCGGCACGCGCAAGCGCTCGCATAACGGCTTCAACAGATCGACGCTGCGCCACTCGTGCCCGATATGTCGCGGCAACACATCCTCGGGCGTCGTCGCCTTGCCGAGATCGTGCGTCAGCGCGGCGAACCGCACCGGTAGCGCGAAGCCCTGCGATGCCGCGTAATCGACCACCATCATCACGTGCACGCCGGTATCGACTTCCGGGTGATAGTCCGCGCGCTGCGGCACGCCCCAGAGCGCATCGACTTCGGGAAGAATCCGCGCGAGCGCGCCGCACGCGCGCAGCACCTCGAACATGCGCGACGGCTTCTTCTCCATCAACCCGCGCGAGACTTCCTGCCACACGCGTTCGGGGACGAGCGCATCGACTTCGTCGGCGGCGACCATCTTCTTCATCAACTCGGCGGTCTCGGGCGCGACATCGAAGTCCGCGAAACGCGCGGCGAATCGCGCCAGCCGCAGAATCCGCACCGGATCTTCGATAAACGCATCGCCGACATGGCGAAACAGCTTCTTCGCGAGATCGCCGCGCCCATCGAACGGATCGATCACCGGCCCGACGAGCTGGCCGCTCGGATCGACTTCGCGCGCCATCGCGTTGATGGTGAGGTCGCGGCGCGTCAAATCCTCCTCGAGCGTCACGTCCGGCGAATAGTAGAACTGAAAGCCGTGATACCCCGCCGCCGTCTTGCGCTCGGTGCGCGCGAGCGCGTATTCCTCGTGCGTCTGCGGATGCAGAAACACCGGAAAATCCTTGCCCACCGGACGATACCCCTGCGCCACCATCTGCTCCGGCGTCGCGCCGACAACCACGTAATCGCGATCTACCACGGGCACGCCGAGCAACTCGTCGCGGATCGCGCCGCCGACAGCGTAGATGTTCATCGCGCGACTTCCTGCTTTGCGCCGTCGATCCATTCGGCCACCGCCGGCGATGCGGTCACGCGCTCCGCATACGCGCGCGACGTCGCGCTCAACTCGGGCGCGTACGTGTTGAAGCGCATGACGACCGGCGCGTACATCGCATCGGCAATCGAGAATTCGCCGAACAGAAACGGGCCGCCCGACTTCGCGAGACATTCGCCCCAGATCGCTTCGATGCGCGCGATGTTCGCAAGCGTCTCCGGCGTCGCGCCCTTGCCTGGCGCGTGCGTGCAAATCTCCATCGGCATGTTCTGACGCAAGTCGCCGAAGCCCGAATGCATCTCGGCGCTCACGCTGCGGGCGCGCGCACGGTCGCTCGCGTCGCGCGGCCACATCGCATGCTGCGAGTAGGACTCGGCAACGGTTTCCATGATCGCGAGCGAATCCCACACGGCATCGCCCGCATCGGTGACGAGACACGGCACCTTGCCCGACGGCGACACGCGCGCGAGTTGCGCCCGCGAATCCGGCGCATACAGGTTGATCAGCACTTCTTCGAACGGCATGCCGAAGTGCTTCAGCAGCACCCACGGCCGCATGGACCAGGACGAGAAGTTCTTGTCACCGATGGCGAGTTTCATGCCACTCCAGAAAAATCAACGATGCGCCGTAGCGCGAAAAGCATTGAACCGCGAGCGCGGTGAATTGCCCGTGAGATAAAGCGGCGCGATCGCCTCCACGCTCGCCGGCTCGCCGATGCCCAACTCCGGCGCAAGCGGTCCGCTGGCGATATTCGGCGTCTTCATCGAATCGAGATTGTCGCGCGAAATGAGCGGCTCGCCGGGCGCCATTTCCATCGTCATCGCCTGCAGACGGCCGAGGCTCTCCGGCAGTTTGACGATGCGCGCGTGCTTACCGATCGCCGCGCCCGAAAAGCGCACGAGTTCCGCGAGCGTGTAGACGTGCGGACCGGCGAGTTCGTAGGTCATCCCGTTGGCGGCATCGAGATCGAGCACGTTGACGATCGCCTTCGCGACATCGCCGACGAAGACCGGCTGGAACTGCGCGTCGGCGCAGGCGAGCGGAATCACCGGGAACATGCGTTCGAGAAACGCGAACTGATTCAGCAGATTGTCCTCGGGACCGAACACGACGGAACTGCGGAAGATCGTCCAGTCGAGCCCGGAATCGCGAATCGCCTTTTCGCCGTCGCCGCGCGAGCGCAGATACATGCTCGGGCCGTCCGAATCCGCGCCGATCGCGCTCATGTTGACGAGCCGCCGCACGCCTTTCGCCTCGCACGCCGCCACGATCTTGCGCGGCAATTCGATGCGCCTTCGCGAATTCCGGCCCGTACGGATCGCCGCGCCGCCCTTGCAGAATGCCGACGAGATTCACGACCGCGTCCGCCTGTTCGACGAAGGCGGCCAGTTGCAGGGGATCGTGTACGTCGCATTCGACGACATCGATCGGCAACAACGTGAGATGCGCCGCGTTCGCGCGCCGTCGCGTGGCGATGCGCACGTGCTTACCGAGCTCGACGAGCGCGTTGACGAGATGACTGCCGATGAAACCCGAACCGCCGATGAGCGCTACCTGTTGATGTCGCATATTGGCCTCCTTCGCGTTCTGGACTGCGGCTGCGTGTCCATGAGCCGGGCGCGGATATGAAAACGCCCGCGCATCTGTTCGACGAAAGCCGAAGGATGCGCGGGCGCGACCGGTACGCTCAGTGCGTCATCCAATCATGGCGCGATATAACCCAGACGCGCCTTCAACGATTGCGGACGGCCTTCGAACAGCGCGGCGTAATACACGGTGTTCGACAGCACGTTCTTCACGTAATCGCGGGTTTCGGCGAACGGGATGGTTTCAGCAAAAATCGCGCCCTCGACTGGCGCGCGCAAATCCTGTCGCCACTGACGCGGCCTACCCGGACCGGCGTTGTAACCGGCGGTGGCGAGCACGGGCGATTGATCGAATTGATTGTAGACCATCGCCAGGTAATTCGTGCCGAGCAGGATATTAGTGTTGATGTCGTTCATCTGCGCGCGCGACACCGGCCCGAGACCGATCTTCTTCGCGACGAGTTGCGCCGTGCCGGGCATCAGCTGCATGAGACCGCCCGCGCCCACTTCCGACTTCGCGTTGATGATGAAACGCGACTCCTGACGAATCAGCCCGTACGCCCATTCGACATCGAGGTCCGTGTTCTTGGCGTCGCGTTCGACGATATCGCGGAACGGCGAAAGATAGCGCAGCGTGAAGTCATGCTCGCTCTTGGTTTTGTCGGCCGTGTTCACCGTGCGATCGAGCAGCTCGATGCGCTTCGCATACTGCGCGGCGGCGAGCAGCTGACGATCGGTCATCGTGCGCAGCGGCCAGTTCCATTCGCGATTGCCTTCCAGACGCATGTTCAGCGCGTAGAAACGCTGCGACAGCGCGAAGCCCGGCACGCTCTGCATCTGCGCGATTTCGGCATCGGTCACGGTCGTGCGTTGCGGCACGGTGATCTTCTGGCCGAGTTCCTCGAGCGCGAGCTGGCCGTAGAAGTTGTACTGATCCGAAATGCTCTGGAATTCCTGATTCGCGGTCGCGGCGTCGCCCGCCTGCTTGACCGCGCGCGCGTGCCAGTAGACCCACGACGCCTGGCTGCGCAGCGACGGCGGCATCTGCTCGATGGACCAGCGCACCATGTTCCAGTCGCCCGCGAGCAAGGCGTTGCGCGTGCGCCATTCGTAAGCGGGATTCGACAGCGTGGCGTTCGCCGACAGCCGATACCAGTCCGCCGCCGACGGCATGCGCTTGATCGCCGCCTGATAGCCGATGGCGCCCCAGCCGATCGCGCGTTCCTGCGCGGTCAGACTCGGCGCGACCGAGGTGAACGTCGCCGCCGCCATCGCCGGATCGTTGCGCGCCATGCGCACGATCGACAGCAGCGTGAGCTGATGCGCCGGCGTGTTCGGCATGACGCCGCGCGCGAGATACAGCGGCGGCTTGTTGACGGCGTTGTCGAGCAATTCGGGCTTCGGCTTCTCCTGACCGAGCGCCTCGACGATATTCAGGCCGGTCGTCGTGTAGTTCTGCTCGTAGGCGAGGCGAATCTGTTGCCAGATGTCGTCGGTGGTGAACTGACCGGATTCCGCCAGCGCGCCGATCAGATCGACGCAGCCGTCGCCGTACCATTTCGGATCGACGAGCAGCGCGCGTGCCGCATCGGCGACATTCTCGCCCTTCGACATGCGCGCTTCGAGCGCGTAGCACTTCACCTGCGTGTCGTCGTTGAGCACGAAACGCGGATATTGCAGCAGGAAGTTCTTCCAGTCGTGACGGCTGCCGAGCACGACCAGATAATCGTTGCGCAGACGATCGGCGATAGCCTGACCGTCGTACCGCTGCAGGAACGACAGCACCGGCTCGTCGGGCGCGTCGATGCGCGCGTGGCCTTGCGAATCGAACAGTTGCGGCTTGATCGTGAAATATTCGACGTAGCTCGGCGCCGGATAATTCGGAATCTGCGCGGCGAGCGCGGCGGCCTTGCCGGCATCGTTGGCGCGCGCGGCGTCGCGAAGCTGAAGGAAGATGCGATCGTCCGGCGACGGAGAATCGGCGTCAGGCGGAACGGCACCGGCCGTACCGCACGCGACGAGCGATATCGCGGCAAGTGCGGAGATGGCCGCAAGATATACTCGATTAAGGCGTTTTGACATCGTTATTACAGAAGTGCGAATGAAGTGCAATTGGGTCCTATGATCGGTCCAAAGGATAGCATGCAACGTTTGCCGTCAAACTAATATGCAGACTAAAAACGATCCGAAACGTGCCCTGCGCGCGACGCTGCTCGCGAGCCGCGAAGCACACAACGAACATCCCGCGCGCGCCGCGCTGAACGAGGTGCTCGCCGCGCGGCTGGCCGAGGTCATCGATCGCTACGAGGTGTCGTGCGTGGGTTTCTACTGGCCGGTCGCGGGCGAATTCGATGCGCGCGCCGTGCTCACACAATGGCTGGCGGCGGATGCATCGCGATCGGCGGCGTTGCCGATCGTCGTGCAGCCGCATGCGCCGATGGTCTTTCACGCGTGGCACGCGCAATCGGCGATGAAAACCGGCCGCTACCGCATTCCCGTTCCGGAAGATGAAACGGTCGTGGTGCCCGAACTGCTGCTGATTCCGTGCGTCGGCTTCGATGCGGACCGTTTCCGGCTCGGCTACGGCGGCGGCTACTACGACCGCACGCTCGCCGCGTGGCCGGACGCGAAGAAGCCGGTGACGATCGGCATCGCGTTCGAAGCGGGCAAGTGCGACGCGCTGCCGCGCGAGGCGCACGATGTGCCGCTGGATGGGATCGTGACGGAAGAGAAAACGTACTGAACGCGCTTAAAGCGACGCCGCCGCCCGCGCCGCCGTATCGTACAAACCAGACGCATTGCGCATCAACTGCGCGGCCTCGCCGATCTGCTCGTTGGTGAGGCCGCTTTCCTGCAGCGTGGTCATCAGGCAGGTCTCGCGCACCTCGCGATACTTCGCGCACAATTCGCGTCCCGCCGGTGTCGCGGAAAAGAACACTTCCTTGCCGGTTTTTTCGCTCTTCACGTAGCCACGCGCGACGAGTTTCTTCAGCGCATACGTGGCGACGTGCGTGTCCTCTATATTCAGAACGAAGCAGATATCGGCGAGCTTCTTCTTGCGGTCACGATGGCTCACGTGATGCAGCAGCGACACCTCCACCGCCGTCATGTCCTTCGCGCCCGCCGCCGACATGCAGCGCACCATCCAGCGGTTGAACGCGTTGCTCACCATGATGAGGCCGTATTCGAACTCCGACAGCTCCGCGCTGGTTTCGGACACGAGATGCTCGGACGAGACGATCTTGTTAGGGTGACGCGTCATGGCGATGATCGATAAAAGGTGCGGTCGAGTGTAGCGCGACGATATCCGGCCACGCGTTTTTCTGCCGATCTGCAACACTCCAGACAAACGCGAATAGATAATTTATTGACAATATAACATTGAGTCGCGGTTTGGGAACTTTCTTTTCCGTCCGCGCCAAGTGCAAACAGACGCATGACAAGACCACGCATCCATCCGTTGGGCGACACCGCGCTCGTGTGCGAATCGGCGCCGCCCGCCACGCTCGACTGCCAGCGCCGCATCTGGGCGCTGGCTGAATCCGCGCGCCTGATGCCGCACGTCGTCGAAGTGGTGCCGGGCATGAACAATCTGACGATCGTCTTCGATCCGCTGCACGCCGATTACGACGCCCTCGCCGCGCAGCTCGAAGCCGGCTGGGACGCCGCCGCCGCGAGCGACGAAGGCGGCGCGGAGATCGAAATCCCCGTGCATTACGACGGCCCCGATCTCGCCGATGTCGCGAAACACACCGGTTTGCGCATCGACGAGGTGGTGAAGCGGCATACGCAGGGCAAGTACATCGTGTTCTTTCTCGGCTTTCAGCCGGGCTTCGCCTATCTCGGCGGACTCGACGAATCGCTGCACACGCCGCGTCGCGCGGAGCCGCGCCTCGAAGTGCCGGCGGGCGCGGTCGACATCGGCGGCGCGCAGACGGGGATTTATCCGGCGGCATCGCCCGGTGGCTGGCAATTGCTCGGGCGCACCGAGGTGAAGCTGTTCGATCCGTCGCGCAATCCGCCGACGCTGATGCAACCCGGCGACCGCGTGCGCTTCACGGCAGTCGAGGTGCGCGCATGATCGACGTGATTCGCGCGGGGCTGCTGACCTCGGTGCAGGACCTCGGACGCCACGGCTACCGGCATCTCGGCGTGAGTTCGGGCGGCGCGCTCGATGCGCTGTCGCTCGAGATCGGCAACCGCATCGTCGGCAATAAGCCGGATGCGGCGGGCATCGAAGTGACGTTCGGGCCGACCGTGCTGCGTTTCAAGCACGCGACGCGCGTCGCCATCACGGGCGTCGATTTCGGCGCGACGCTCGACGACCGTCCGGTCTATTCGTGGTGGAGCCTGCCGGTGCGCGCCGGGCAGGAACTGACGCTGCGCGCCGCCAAGCGCGGCATGCGCTGTTACGTGGCGATCGCGGGCGGCATCGACGTTCTGCCGATGCTCGGCTCGCGCAGCACCGATCTCGGCTCGGGCTTCGGTGGCCTCGGCGGACGCGCGCTGCGCGACGGCGATCGCCTGCCGGTCGGCGTGCCGCAGCCGCACAAGGGCATCGCGTTTTCGGCGGAAGAACCGGCCTTCGGCGTGAAAGCGCCCGTGTGGTGCAAGTTCGTGCTCGTCGACGAACCCGTGCGGCGCGGCCGTCACGCGCCGACTCTCGCGTGGGCGGTGCCGATCCGCGTGCGGCGCGGCCCGGAATATGCAAGCTTCACCGACGAGGCGCAGCGCGCGTTCTGGGATCAGGAATGGACCATCACGCCGAACAGCAACCGGATGGGCTTCCGCCTCGCGGGCGCGACGCTCGAACGCCGCGAGAAACACGATCTGCTGTCGCACGCCGTGCTGCCCGGCACGATCCAGGTGCCGCCGAACGGCCAGCCGATCGTGCTGATGGGCGACGCGCAGAGCACCGGCGGTTATCCGAAGATCGGCGCGGTGATCAAGGCGGATCTGTGGAAGCTCGCGCAAGTGCGATTAAACGGCGGCGTGCGCTTCGTCGAAACATCGGTGGAAGAAGCGCGGCATGCGCTCGCGGAAGAACGGCAGTACGTCGCGCAGGTGGAAACGGCGATCGCGATGCACGAAGAACGCATCGGACGATGACAACGACCCTCTATATAGAAGCGAAATCATGCAAATCGATCTGAACGCCGATCTCGGCGAAGGCTGCGGCACCGACGAAGCGCTGCTCGATCTCGTCAGCTCGGCGAATATCGCGTGCGGCTGGCACGCGGGCGGCGCCACCGCGATGCGCGAATGCGTGCGCTGGACCGTGCAGAAAGGCGTCGCGATCGGCGCGCATCCGAGCTTCAACGATCCGGAGAACTTCGGCCGCAAGGAAATGGATTTGCCGCCGGAGGAAATCTACGCGGGCGTGCTGTATCAACTGGGCGCGCTGTCGGCTATCGCGCTGGCGGAAGGCGGACGTATCGCGCATGTGAAGCCGCACGGCGCGCTGTACAACCAGGCCGCGAAGACGCCCGAAATCGCCGATGCAATCTGCTCCGCGATCCACGACTTCGATCCGTCGCTGCTGGTGTTCGGTCTTGCCAACAGCGGTCTCGTCGATGCCGCGCGCCGCGCCGGTCTCCTGGCCGTGGAGGAAGTGTTCGCGGATCGCGGCTATCGCGCCGATGGGTCGCTGGTGCCGCGCAAGGAACCCGGCGCGCTGCTCGACGATGAAAACGTCGTGCTCGACCGCACGCTCGCGATGGTTCGCGAGCAGGCCGTATCGGGCGAATGGGTGCCGCCCAACCGATCTGCCTGCACGGCGATGGTGCGCACGCGCTGGCGTTTGCCCGGCGCATTCGCGATGCACTGAACGATGCGGGCATCGACGTCCGCGCCGCCCGCGCCGCCTGAATCGTAAAAATGCATGTTCCAACGCCTCGCCGACATCGGGGCGTTTTAGCAAACAAGTCGCAAATAAGGACTAAACAAGCGGCCACAGAGCCGCACGCAGTAAAACCACGCGCCCGGTTCGAGGCGTGTAGCCTGTTTCGTTTGGAGAACTTATGGGAACCGCAGTCAACCTATGGCCGCTGATCGGGGTGGCCGTCATCATCGTGGGCTTCGTGCTGCGCTTCAATCCGATGCTGATCGTCGCGGCTGCGGCGATCATCACCGGATTCGCGGCGCATTTTCCGGTCGAGAAGATTCTGACCGCCATCGGCAGCGGCTTTCTGAAGACGCGCAACATTCCGCTCATCATTTTGTTGCCGCTCGCGGTGATCGGCCTGCTTGAACGGCACGGCTTGCGCGAGCGCGCGCAGATGTGGATTTCTAACATCAAGGCGGCGACGGCGGGACGTCTGCTGATCGTCTATCTGTTCGTGCGCGAGTTGACGGCGGCAGTCGGCCTGACGGGACTCGGCGGCCATCCGCAGATGGTGCGTCCGCTGCTCGCGCCGATGGCCGAAGGCGCGACCGAAGCGCGTTACGGCAAGCTCAGCGACGCGACGCGCTTCAAGCTGCGCGCGTATTCGGCGGCGACCGACAACGTCGGCCTGTTCTTCGGCGAGGACATTTTCGTCGCGTTCAGCGCGATCGTGCTGATGACCACGTTCCTGAAGGAAGCGGGCATCGTCGTCGAACCGATGCATGTCGCCGTGTGGGGCATTCCGACGGCAATCTGCGCGTTCCTGATCCACGGCTTCCGCCTGTGGCTGCTCGACCGCCAACTCGCGTGCGACCTCGACGCGCTGACCCGCCACGCCGCCTGAGACAAAGCATGACGCTGACGATCAACTATCTGTTCTATCTGGTCGGCATCGTGCTCGTGGTCGTCGCGGGCATGATTCTCACGGACAAGTCGCATCCGCGCCGTCTGACGGCGGGCGGCTTCTGGCTGATCTATGCGCTGATCTTTCTGATCGGCGACTGGATTCCGGTGCAGGTCGTGGGCGTGCTGGTCGTGGCGATGGCGCTGATCGCGGGCTTCGGCGGCGTCACCGGCGCGAAGCCGAAGATGCTCTCCGAAGAGACGCGCCGGCAGACCGCCAAACGGCTCGGCAACAAGCTGTTCGTGCCCGCGCTGACGATTCCCGTCGTCACCGTGATCCTGACGCTCGGCGCGAAGTATCTGATCTTCGGCGGCGTGCCGCTGATCGAGCTGAAGAACGTGACGCTGATCGGCTTCGGCATCGGCTGCGTGGTGGCGCTGGCGATCGCCTGCGTGATGACGCGCGATACCGTCGGCCAGTCGATGCGCGAAACGCGCCGCCTGATCGACGCGCTCTCGTGGGCCGCCGTGCTGCCGCAGATGCTCGGCATGCTCGGCCTCGTCTTCTCGGACGCGGGCGTCGGCAAGGCAGTCGCGTACGTCACGACGGCTTACGTGGCTCGTCGCGGTGGCGGTGTACGTGCTCGGCATGGCGCTTTTCACGATGGTGATGGGCAACGGTTTCGCCGCGTTCCCGGTGATGACCGGCGGCGGCGTGCCGATCCTCGTCGGCGTATTCCACGGCAACCCGGCGACGATGGCCGCGATCGGCATGTTCTCCGGCTACTGCGGCACGCTGATGACGCCGATGGCCGCGAACTTCAATATCGTGCCGGCCGCTTTGTTGGAATTGCCGGATAAAAACGCGGTGATTAAAACGCAAGTGCCGACGGCATTGTCGTTGTTAATCGTTAATGTGTCTTTGTTGAATTGGTTGATGTTTATCTGAGGCGGGTTATTTCGCATGCCGCAATACCGGCGCGGCAATCAATCCAGACGGGTTGATTGCCGCGTTGCCGTTTCCCTCCCCGCACGACTGTAAAAAAGCGACGATGACGCGCTACTGCGTCCATCCGTCCCACGCCTGAGCTGTACACAACGGCTTTTTAACCACTCGTAACAACATTTAATTTCGTAAACGCCGATTTAGGACATTCCCTATTTCCGCTGCTCGGCCGTTTGGCGAGACTTTGCCTCCCGATCAAGTGGCCGTTTAGCGCAACTGAGTGAAACGGCAAATCTGGTACCGATCGTCCTCTGGCAAGCCTCTCATGCGCATCGCATAAGTTTCCCGGACTGGTGATCGGCGTTTGTATTTCCGAAGTCACCGAGGGAACCGGGTACGTTCTGCGCCACAAGCGTGGCCGCGCGCCTGGGGAGCCTTTGCCGGTCCGTCATGCGATTGCCGACTTTTTCTGCCTTGACCCATGCGTCATCGTTCCGCGACGCGCTGCTTCGCCTTGCCGAAACGCTCGTCGTGACGGGAAGCGCGTTCGTTGCGCATCGATGGTTCGGCGCCGTCGAAGACCCGGCTCGCGACACCGCGGCGGCGGCATTCGCGGCGCTGCTCGCGTGGAGCATGACGTTTCCGAGCGGCAGCCGTCCCTTCGCGCCGCGCTGGACGATCTTGCGCGATGTGCTGCAGCCCGCCCTCGCGTGGATCGCCATCGAAGCCGTGGCCACCGGCGCGGCCCGCATCCTGTTTCCCGCCCACGAAGTATCGTCGACGCACTTCACTTCCTGGGCCGCTTTGAGCGCGGTCGGCGTGATCGTCTGCCGGTGATTTCGCGTGCCAACCGCTTGCGCGGGGCGCATACGCGCTCCGTGGCGGTCGTGGGCGGCGCGCGGCATTGCGCGCTGATCATGCGGACGATCGGCAGCATGCGCGATTCCGTGTACCGGATCGACGCGCACTTCGAAACCGATCTCGAATCCACCGCGCCGGACGATGCGCTCGCCCGCTTCCGCGACGTCGACGCCTTCGCTTCGCATGTGCGGGCCGAACGCATCGATGAACTGTGGCTGACCTTGCCGCTGACGCATTAACCGACGCTGCTGCGTTTTCTCGACCTGTTCCGCAAGGATCTGATCGATATCAGCCTGATCCCGGATCTGGCCGGCCTCGCGCGCTTTCACGGCGACGAACCAGGCTATGAATCGACCTTCGCGATCAATCTGGTCGCGGTGCGGCTGACCGCGCGCGCCCGCGCGATCAAGGCGATCTTCGATCGCGTGTTCGCGGCCTGTGCGGTGCTGGCCTTTTCGCCGCTGCTGTTGGCCGTCGCGGTGGCGGTGAAGCTGTCGTCGCCGGGACCCGTGCTGTTCCGCCAGCTGCGGCGCGGCGCGAATGGCAAGCCGTTCGAGATCTACAAATTCCGCACGATGCACGTCCACGCCGCGGACGAAGGCGTGATCGTGCAGGCGACCCAGGGCGATGCGCGCATCACGCGCGTCGGCGCGTTTTTGCGTCGAACGAGCCTGGACGAATTGCCGCAATTCTTCAACGTGCTGCAAGGCGACATGTCCGTCGTCGGGCCGCGGCCGCATGCGATCTAGCACGACGCGCTCTATCAGGACATCGTCGACGACTACATCCATCGCTATCGCATCAAGCCGGGCATCACCGGTTGGGCGCAGGTCAACGGTCTGCGCGGCGAAACCGATTCCGTCGAAAAAATGCAGCGCCGCGTCGAACACGACCTTTATTACCTCAGCAACTGGTCCTTTGCGCTCGATCTGCGGATCGTGTGCGCGACCGTCGTGCGGGGTTTCGTTCATCACAACGCGTATTGACGCGCAGGAAATCGCGCCGCCAGCGCCGTGAACATGATCGCGACGCTCTACGTCCAACGTAACGTCGAGCGTAAATCGGCGCAGGCGCAACAGATGCTGAGTTTCCTTGGCGATCAATTGCCGCAACTACGCGCGGATCTCGACCGGGCTGAGGGTCGTTACAACGCGTTTCGCGCCCAGCATGGAGCAATCGACCTCGAAGAGCAGAGCAAGCTGCTACTCCAGACGGTCGTCGACAATCGCTCGAAGCTCACCGAATTGGAGCAGCAGCGAAACGATCTGGCCCAGCGTTACACCGACATGCATCCGTCTGTCCGCGCGATCGATGCGCGAATCGCCGAGCTGCACAGTCAGGCCAGTGAATTCGACAAGCAAATCGGCGCACTGCCGAGCGTACCCAACGGGTGCTCCCCCCTCACGC
>NZ_LFJJ01000162.1 GCF_001189365.1 Candidatus Burkholderia verschuerenii
TCTTTAAGCGTATCAAGCATTTTCGTCGCGTCGCCACTCGATATGACAAACTCGCCCACAGCTACCTCACCTTTGTCTCCATCGTGTCTGCCTTCGGGCCGCTCTTAAATGTAAACAGGACCTAGTGGTCGTCGTGGTGTATCTGTTTCTGCAAAGCCTTCGTGCGACGCTCATTCCGGTGCTGGCGGTGCCGGTGTCGATCGTCGGCACCTTCATGGGCATGTCGCTGCTGGGCTTTTCCATCAACATGCTGACGCTGTTCGGCATGGTGCTGGCGATCGGTATCGTGGTGGACGATGCGATCGTCGTGATCGAGAACGTCGAGCGCAATATGACCGTGTTCAAGCTGTCGCCAAAGGATGCCGCCAAGCGCGCGATGGACGAAGTGTCGGGACCGGTCGTGGCCATCGTGCTCGTGTTGTGCGCGGTGTTCGTGCCCGTGGCGTTTTTATCGGGCATTACGGGGCAGTTGTACAAGCAGTTCGCGATCACCATTGCAATTTCCGTCGTGTTTTCAGGGATCGTTGCGTTGACGCTATCGCCCGCGCTTGCCGCGTTGCTGTTGAAACCCGTGCATGGCGAGCACAAGAAGGCGCGCTTCTTCGTTTGGTTCGAGCGCAAGTTCTCGCAGATGACCGATGGCTACGCGCGCGCGGTGCAACTCGCGATCAAACGATCGGTGATAGCGGGACTATTGTTCCTTGGCATGGTGAGCGTCTCGTTATGGATGGTGAAGGCCATACCGACGAGCTTTCTGCCACCGGAAGATCAAGGCTATCTGCTGGGCGCGGTGATCATGCCGGATGCCGCGAGTCTCGATCGAACCGGCAACGTGTCCGATCGCGTCACCGAATACTTCATGAAGCAGCCGGCGGTGGACAGCATCACCACGGTCGATGGTTTCAGCCTGCTCGACAGTCAGACGAAGAACAACGCGGGCACGTTCTTCGTCGGCTTCAAGAGCTTCGACGAGCGTTATTCGTCCGCGAATATCCGCACGCAGAATGCGCGTGCCGTGCTGCTCGGCGCGTACAAGAATCTCTCGGGGATTCAGCAGGGCATCGTGCTGCCGGTCAATCCACCGTCGATTCCCGGCCTGGGCACGACCGGCGGCCTCGAAATGTGGATTCAGAACAAGGGCGATGCGACGAGCCAGCAGTTGGCCGCGATCGTCGGCGATTTCGTGAAGAAGGCGAAGGCGCGTCCGGAGTTGTCGGGCGTGACATCGACCTTCAACGCGGCCTCGCAACAGCTTCAGGTCGATGTGGATCGCACCAAGACGGAGACGCTCGGCGTGCCCGTGCAGGACGTTTATAGCTCGATGCAGACGATGTTCGGCTCGCTGTACGTGTCGCAGTTCAACAAGGACAGCCGCTTGTGGCAGGTGATTTTGCAGGCGGAGGCGAACGAACGCCGCACGCCGGACGATCTGAGCCGCATCTTCGTGCGCGGCCGCTCGGGCGAGATGGTGCCGCTCAATTCGGTCGTGACGTACAAGTATGTGACCGGTCCCGATCTGATCACGCGCTTCAACAACTTTCCGGCGGTGAAGATCACGGCCAATGCCGCGCCCGGCTACAGCACGGGTCAGGCGATGGACGCGTTGCGCGAGATCGGCGCGGACGTGCTGCCGTCGAGTTACGGCATCGCGTGGAGCGGCGAGGCGTTCGAGGCGCAGAGCTCGGGCAGTTCATCGGCAATGGTGTTCGCGTTCGGCATCGTGATGGTCTTCCTCATTCTCGCGGCGCAGTATGAGAAGTGGTCCTTGCCCATCGGCGTGTTGCTCGCAGTGCCGTTCGCGTTGTTCGGTGCGCTGGTCGCAATCATGTTGCGCGGGCTCGACAACAACGTCTATTTTCAGATCGGCCTGACGATGCTCGTCGCGCTGGCCGCAAAGAACGCCATTCTGATCTTCGAGTTCGCGGTGATGAATCGCGAGCACGGCGAGAGCGTGTACGACGCCGCGATGACCGCCGCGAAGGAACGTCTGCGTCCGATCGTGATGACATCGCTCGCATTCATTCTCGGCTGCGTGCCGCTCGCGATCGCGACGGGCGCATCGGCGAATAGCCGTCACGCGATCGGCACAGGCGTGATCGGCGGCATGCTCGGGGCGACGCTCATCGCCGTGTTCTTCATTCCGATGTTCTTCTACGTGATCGAAAGCTTCAGCGAGAAGATGAGCGCGAAGAAGGACACACATCAGCCGATACCGCCTGACGCCGCGCAACCGGGAGAGCACTGACATGCATGCTCTTTTCCCTTCGATCCCTTCGGTCCCTTCGATGCGTTGCGCGCTGCTGCTGGCGACCCTGCTGCTGAACGGCTGTCTGCTTGGCCCGAATTACGAGCGCCCGCAAGTCGACGTGCCCACGGATTTTCGCTTTGCCGAACCGCAAGCGAAGGAGATCGCGAATACCGCATGGTGGCAGCAGTTTCAGGATCCCGCGCTCAACGATCTGATCGATACGGCGCTTAAAGAGAACAAGGACATCAAGGTCGCGGCGGCGCGCGTCGATCAGTTCCTCGGGCAATTCCAGACCACACGCTCGCAGTTGTTTCCGCAGATCGGCGCGGGCGCGAACGCCACGCGCGAACGCGTGCCGACGGGCTCGCTGACCTTGCCGCCTGGCGTCGGTCCGGTGATCAATCAGTATCAGCTCGCGTTGAATGCAACCTGGGAAATAGATGTGTTCGGCCGCTTGCGGCGCGAGACCGAAGCCGCGCGGGCGAATATGCTGGCAAGCGAGGAGGGACGTCGCGCGACCATACTCGCGCTCGTGGCATCGGTGGCGTCGACGTATATCCAACTGGTGTCGCTCGATCGGCAACTCGCGATTGCACATCAGACGGTGACGAGCCGCGAGGAATCGGTCAAGGTGTTCAAGCTGCGTTTCCAGTACGGCGAAGTATCGCAGATGGAACTCGCGCAGGCGCAGTCCGAGTATCAGGCCGCCTTGGCGACGGTGCCGCAACTCGAACAGCAGATCGCGACGCAAGAGAACGCCATGGCGATTCTGCTCGGCCGCAATCCGCAAGCGATCGCGCGCGACCGCGAACTCGACGACCTCGCGACGCCCGATGTCCCCGCCGGTCTGCCGTCGGATCTGCTGGAACGCAGGCCAGATTTGCGTCAGGCGGAACAGGATCTGATCGCGGCGAATGCGAAGATCGGCGCGGCGCGCGCGCTGTATTTTCCGCAGATATCGCTAACCGGGCTGCTCGGTCAGCAGAGTTCGCAGTTCTCGCAATTGTTCAAGGGACCGGCGCGCGCGTGGTCGTTTGCCGGCGCCGTGACGCAACCGATCTTCACGGCGGGCGGCATCAGCGGTCAGGTGAAGGCGGCGGAGGCCGCGCAGCAACAGGCGCTCTTTAGCTACGAAAAGGCGATTCAAAGCGCGTTTCAGGATGTCGACGATTCGCTCGTCACGATGCAGAAGACGCGCGAAGCGCGCGACGTGCAGGGACGTCAGGTCGATGCGGAGCGCAGTCTCTTTCAGGCGCAACTCAGTTACACGTAGACGCAAGGCGCGGCGCTTACGTCCGTCGTGTCGCTTTACAAGGCGATGGGCGGCGGCTGGGTGACGGATGCCGAGACGCGCACGGCGGTCGCTTACGGTGATAACGGCGCGCCGCTCGCGCCATCGGCGGATATGTCGGGCAAGGCGACATCGCCATGAATCATGCACGTCTGATCGCCTGTCACGAATGTGACCTGCTGCAGCATGAAACCGTGCTGCGCAAAGGCGGCACGGCACGCTGCACGCGATGCGGCGCGATGCTGTATCGCGATCGGCCGGATGGCTTAAGCCGCTCGCTGGCGTGCACGCTCGGCGCGCTCGTGCTGTTCGGCATTGCGAACGCGTATCCCATCGTCGGACTCGATGTGCAGGGCACGGTGGTCGAGACGACTTTGCTCGGCGCGGTGCGCATGCTCTATGCGGAAGGCATGTGGCCGCTCGCCGGACTCGTGCTGGCGACATCGTTTCTGATGCCTTTGGCGGAGATGTGCGCGATGGCTTATCTGCTGTTTCCGCTCGTCGCGTTCAAACGCGCGCCGCGTGCGGGACGTGCGGCGTTTCGCGCGCTGCATGCGGTCAAGTCCTGGGGCATGACCGAAGTGTTGATACTCGGCTTTCTCGTCGCGCTGGTGAAACTCGCGGCGATTGCAAGCGTGGTGCCGGGCATTTCGCTCTTCGCATTCGGCGGCGTGATGCTGCTGATATCGGGCGCGGCGTCGTCGTTCGATGCGCGTGAAGTGTGGGCGCGTATCGATGCACGCGCGGGTATCGATCGCTTTGCTTTGGCGTCGGATGTGCCGCCATTCGCGCGGACCGCTGCAAAAGCAGGCCTTTTCGTCTGTCACGATTGCGCGTTGGTCTCGAAGGCCGCATCGCACGCGCATGAAGGACGATGCCCGCGCTGTAACGCGAGCCTGCATTTTCGCAAGCCCGATTCGATCTCGCGAACGTGGGCGCTGCTCATCGCGGCGATGGTGCTTTACATTCCCGCAAACGTTTTACCCGTCATGAATACGAGTTCGTTGTTCGGCGCGGAGAAGGACACGATCATGAGCGGCGTCGCGTATTTGTGGACCTCGGGGTCGTGGCCGCTCGCGCTGCTGGTGTTCATCGCGAGCATCGCCGTGCCGATGCTCAAGATTCTGTCGCTCGTGCTGCTGGTGACGAGCACGCAGTTCCGTGCGCGCTGGCTGCCGGCGCGACGCACGCGTATCTATCGCATCGTCGAGTTCGTCGGACGCTGGTCGATGCTCGATATCTATGTGATCACCGTGCTCGTCGCGCTCGTGCAATTCAACGCGCTCGCGACCATTCATGCAGGCGCGGCTGCGGTTGCATTCGGCGCGGTCGTCGTGCTGACGATGCTTGCCGCAATGGCTTTCGATCCGCGTCTCATGTGGGATGCTCTCGAGGACGATCATGGTTGAGCCGCCCGATGCTTCGCGTCCGCCGGAGCAGGATTTTCCCGATGCGCTGCCTGCACGGCGCTCGCGTTTCGGTTTGTCGTTGATATGGCTGGTGCCGCTTATCGCGGTGTTGATCGGTGGATGGCTCGCGGCGCAGGCGATCCTGCAAAAAGGGCCGACGATCACCATCAGCTTCAAAACCGGTGAAGGGTTGGAAGCGGGCAAGACCAAGATCAAATACAAGGACGTCGAGATCAGCACGGTGAAGAGCGTGGTGCTCGCGCCGGATCACAAGCGCGTGATCGCATCGGCGGAGCTCTCCAAAGATGCGGACAACATGCTGGTCGACGACACTCGATTCTGGGTCGTGCGGCCGCGCATTTCGGGCGGCACGGTGTCGGGACTGGGCACGCTGATCGCGGGATCGTATGTCGGCATGGATCTCGGCGTGACGAAGACGAAGCGTTATGATTACGTCGGACTCGAATCGCCGCCCGTTATCACGACGGATGTACCGGGGCGCGAGTTCGTCCTCAAGAGCGACACGATGGGCTCTCTCGATGTCGGCGCGCCCGTGTACTTTCGACGCTTGCAGGTGGGACAGATTACTTCGTACGAACTCGATGCCGATGGCATGGGCGTGACCTTGCATCTCTTCATCAATGCGCCTTACGACAAGTACGTGAAGATGGATAAGCGCTTCTGGCAGGCGAGCGGCGTGGACGTCAAGCTCGATTCGACGGGCGTCAAGATGGATACGGAATCGCTCGTCTCGATACTCGTCGGCGGCCTCGCATTCGAAATGCCGCCGCCCACGCCGGGCATGACCGATATCACCACCGCGAGCGATGCGGCGGAAGCGCCCGCACAACACGTCTATCAGCTCTTTACATCGCGCACGGAAGCGATGAAGCGGCACGATCGTATCATCGATTCGTACGTGTTCAACTTCAAGGAGTCGGTACGCGGGCTATCCGTAGGCGCTGAAGTGGATTTTCGCGGCATCGTGCTAGGTGAAGTGACGGCGATCTACACGCGTTACGATCCGGTCAAGCGCGAATTCAGCATACCGGTGCGCGTGAATTTCTATCCCGAACGTTTTTCGATGCGCGCGGAATCCGGCACGCAGCAAGGACGTTTGACGATGGATCGTCGCAAGCTCGTCGAGTGGATGGTGGAGCACGGCTTCCGCGCGCAGCTTCGTACGGGCAGCATACTGACGGGACAGCGCTATATCGCGGTGGATTTCTTCAAGGACGCGGCGTCGGCGTCGATCGACTGGAATGCGGATCCACCTGAACTGCCGACTGTGCCGGGCGGTCTGCAATCGCTGCAGGATTCGATTCAGGCGCTGGTGACGAAGCTCAACAAGATTCCGTTCGAAGGCATCGGGCAAGACGTGCGCGACACGCTCAAGCAGGCGCAGGCATTGGTCAGAACACTCGACACGGAAATCGCGCCGGAAGCGAAGACGACACTCGCCGCCGCACGCAATGCGCTCGACAGCACCAGTCGCATGATGCAGAACGATTCGCCGCTTCAGGCGAATGCGGCTGAGACGATGAAGGAACTGTCGCGTACTGCTGCCGCTTTCCGCAATCTCGCGGAGTATCTGGAGCGGCATCCGGAGGCGATTCTGCGTGGCAAGCCGGAGGATAAGAAGTGATGCGCGCTCATGTTCTATCAATCGCTTCGGCACTGTGTTTGCTGGCGGCTTGCGGCGGTTCTCCAAGGCCGTCGTTCTATACCTTGAGTCCCGATGCTTCGCTTGAAGCCGCGCCGAACACGACACCGTTACGCGTAACCGTCGGACCGGTGACGGTGCCTGAACTCGTGGATAAACCGCAAATCGTCACGCGACGCGAGCCTAACGAAGTGAATATCAACGAGTTCGCGCGTTGGGGTGAGCCGCTCAAGGAAAATATCGCGCGCACGCTTGCGGCCGATCTGTCGCGTCTGCTCGGATCGGATAACGTGTCGGTGTATCCGCAAGGCGCAGACGTCAAACCGTATCAGGTGCGCGTGGATGTGATGCGCTTCGAATCGGTGCCGGGCGATTCCGTTACGCTCGACGCCTTGTGGACCGTGCGCTCTGCCGATGGCGCTTCACGCTTCGATGGTCACACCGTCGCGCATGAAACGGCCGAAGGCGCGGGCTTCGATGCAATCGCCGCCGCGCATAGCCGGGCGCTTGCGCAAATGAGCCGGCAGATCGCCGGCGCGATCGGGACCATGCGGCGTTAATGCTAGAGAATTAAATAAAGCCGCCTTCGGGTGCTTCATGAGGAAGCGTCCAGCCGAAAAATACTTGCGCTTCGATGAGTTTGCCATCGCACACCGTCAAGAGTTCGGTGTTGCGAAAAGCCTTGCCGTCATTCATGCGCAAATCGTAAGTCGCAAAGACATGATCGCCGTCCGCCACCATGCGAACGAACGCGATGCGATCCATCATCTGCGAACCGGGCCAGCAGCGTGAAAAATACGTCGCGCGATCAATGCGATTGTCGCGTGGGCTCGTGAAGTGGAAATCGTCGGCGATCAAGGCTTCGATTGCGGCGCGGTCCTTGGCGATATAGGCCTCGTAGACGCGCTTGGCGATAAGAACCGGGTCATTTACGTAGTTCATTGCGTTCTCCTTTATCTACACGACGTTCGACGCTTGCGTGAATCGACATATTCGCCGCAAGCGAACAGCGGCGTCTTGTATCAGAATGTAAGCCCCGGCATGCGCGATGAAAGCTCGCATGCATAACGACGCACAAAAAAGGAGACGCATGCATGAAAGGCCTACGCACGTTCAGCGCATTGATCGCCGCATCGTTGGTCGCTTCGGTCACGTCGGTCGCTTATGCCGATGGCGCGCCCGCCGCAGATGAAACCATCGCGCTACCGGGCTTGTCGCAACCGTCCGACATACTGATTGACCGTTGGGGCGTCCCGCATATCTATGCCGCCAACGATAGCGACGCATTCTTCGTGCAAGGCTTTAATGCAGCACGCGATCGCCTGTTTCAAATCGATCTTTGGCGAAGACGCGGACTCGGACAACTTGCGGAGGTGTTTGGGCCGGCTTACATCGAGCAGGACAAGTCGACGCGAATGTTTCTTTATCGCGGCGACATGACGACGGAATGGAAGCGCTACGGTCCCGATGCTAAACCTGCCGCTACGCGCTTTGCTGCAGGCGTAAACGCGTATATCGCCTGGCTTGCGGTGCATCCCGATCGCATGCCCTATGAGTTTCGCAAGATCGGATATTGGCCCGCAAAATGGAGCGCCGACGATGTCGTGCGCATTCGCAGTCACGGCTTGACGCGCAATCTGACGAGCGAGGTCGCGCGTGCGCGTGTGGCCTGCAAAAGCTCGCTCGATGCGGATTCGGTGCGCTTCGGTTTGCAGCTGCCGTGGAAACCTGCAATGCCTGCGGGTCTCGATCCATGCTTTCCGGACGATGTGCTCAAGGTATTTTCCCTGGCGACGCAATCGGTGCGCGTGACCAAGGAGTCGCTCAAGAGCGCGGATGCATCCACGACCATGATCGCTGCTACGGACAATCCTGAAGAGGTTACCGAAGGCAGCAATAACTGGGTGATCGCGCCATCGAAATCGGCGACGGGGCGCGCGATCATGCCGAACGATCCGCATCGTGCGTATGCAGCGCCTAGCCTGCGCTACATTCAGCAGATCAGCACGCCTACGCTCGATATCATCGGCGGCGGCGAGCCTTCCGCGCCGGGCATTTCGATCGGGCATAACGGATCGATTGCTTATGGGCTCACGATCTTCAATATCGATCAGGAAGATCTCTATGTGTACGAGTTGAATCCGTCCAATTCGCGGGAGTATCGCTATAAAGGCAAGTGGGAACCGATGCGTGTCGTGCGCGAAACCATCAATGTGCGCGATGCCGCGCCCGTTACTGCCGATCTGCTTTTCACTCGGCACGGCCCCGTGATTTATACGGAAGAGAGCAAGCATCGCGCGTTCGCGGTGCGGTCCGCATGGCTGTCTCCAGGCATGTTGCCTTACTTCGATTCCATGCGATACATGCGCGCGAAGAACTACGCGCAATTCAACGCAGCGCTCGCGACATGGGGCGCGCCGACGGTCAATCAGGTCTATGCGGACAAGGATGGAAACATCGGCTGGGTGCCAAGCGGCCTCGCGCCGATTCGCCCGAATTGGGATGGCCTGATGCCCGTGTCCGGCGATGGTCGCTATGAATGGACCGGCTTCTGGCCGCGCGCCGCGATGCCTTCCACCTATAACCCGGCGCAAGGCTATTTCACGACATCGAACGAGATGAACTTGCCGGCGGACTATCCGTATCGCGAGCGCAAGCTGGGCTTCGAATGGACCAATGGATCGCGGCATCAACGTATCGATGAAGTGTTGAAGTCGCTGCCCAAGGTGTCGATCGAAGACTCCGAGCGCTTGCAAAACGACGATGTGTCGATTCCCGCGAGACGTCTGGTTGCATTGCTCGCGCCGCTCGACAGCGACGATCAGGACACGCGTGCCGCACTAACCTTGCTCAAGGGCTGGGACGCGCACATGGGCGCGGATTCCGCGCAGGCCGCGCTTGAGGAAGTGTGGCTATCGCGTCATCTCGGGCGCGCGTTCAAGAGTGCGGTACTGCCGAAAAATGCGGCCTCTGCATTCGGCGCGCCCGATACCGCAGTCATGCTGGATTCGCTCGAGCATCCTGAAGCACGCTTCGGCGCCGACGCACAATCGAAGCGCGACGCCGTGCTGCTTTCCAGTCTTCATGATGCCTATGCGGAGATGGTGCGCCTGCAAGGTAACGATGCGAGCCGCTGGAAATGGGGCGAGTTGCAAACGAATCTGAACGCGCATCCCTTGGCCGATGCCGTCGATGCGGACATGCGCGCGAAGCTCAATGTCGGCCCGATCGGAAAAGGCGGCAGTGCTTATACGCCGAATCAGTCGACGTATCGTGCGAGCGATTTCCGCGAGACCAACGGGCCGTCGTTTCGCGTCGTCGTCGATGTGGGCAACTGGGATGATTCGCGTGCGGTGAATCTGCCGGGCGAATCGGGTGACCCCGACAATCCGCATTACCGCGATCTCGCGCAGATGTGGCTCAAGGGGCAGTACTTTCCGTTGCTCTATTCGAGCGTCGCAGTCGAAGCGGCCACCGAAAAGCGCGTGCATCTCGTGCCTGCCGCGCCTTGATCGCGCATTTTAATTAACCGCGTGCTTGACCGTTCGCGTCAAGCGCCGCATGCCTCTCGACACTTCGATAAACCGCATGGGAATAGATTGCCAGCCCATGCGGTTTACCAATCGAAGCCTCAACGCTTGAAACCCAGGTAACGACAAGACGCGATGCCTTCGCATCGAATCATGTCGTATGCGCGCAGCAGGCGAGTAATCGAACGCAAGAGGGACGATCGCCCTTGTTCGATGAGGTTCGTGGATCGCAAGCGATCCAGGTCAACCTTTTCATCAGGAGCGTCATCATCATGAATACCATTGCCAAGGTTCTCGTTTCGTTCGTCGTCGTCACCGCACCGGCATTTGCTTTCGCACAGGATCAGAGCGTGCCGCTGACGCGTGCTCAGGTGAAGGCCGAACTCGTTCAACTAGAGCAAGCGGGTTATTCCGCCGCATCGGGCGAGAACGCCAATTACCCGGTCGACATTCAGGCGGCGGAGGCGAAGGTCGCCGCGCAGCAGAACATGAACGCGACCAACGACGCTTACGGCGGCACGCATGCGGGCGGCACGGCGTCCGGTTCGATGCAGCGCAATTCCTTTTCGATGTCGAAGTCGGGTGCCAACCGTTGCGTCGGGCCGCAAGGATTCTGCCCGCCGTACTTCGGTAGCTGAGCGCGTCGGGAAGATCAGGGTTCGGAGGCTGGCGCGATCGCGCTTGCTCCGAACGACCTGGCGGCGGCCTAAAAACGGGCGCTAAAAATATTTTTCAAAAGGGGGTTGACCGGGTGTTCATCCGCCAGTAATAATTCGCCTCCCGTTGAATGACGGCGCGAAAGAAACGAAGCGAAAACGCTAAGAAATCTTCTCGCAATGCTCTTTAAAAACTAACAGCCGATAAGTGTGGGCGCTTGATTCTGGTGCGGCCGGTTCTTCGGAATCGGTATAGCAAAAGGTATCAAGAGTCTCACACGAAGTAATTGAAGGAAGGATCTCGCCGCGCTGATGACCGATTCGAAAGATTGGTGGCCCGCCGACTTCGGCCACTATGGTCCGCTGTTTATCCGCATGGCGTGGCATAGCGCCGGCACGTATCGCACCGGCGATGGCCGGGGAGGCGGTGGACGCGGTCAGCAACGTTTCGCGCCACTCAATAGCTGGCCGGATAACGTCAGCCTCGACAAGGCGCGCCGCCTGTTGTGGCCGATCAAGCAGAAGTATGGACAGGCCATTTCCTGGGCCGATCTGATGATTCTGACCGGCAACGTCGCGCTGGAGACGATGGACTTCAAGACCTTCGGCTTCGCGGGCGGCCGGGAAGATACGTGGGAACCGGACCTCGACGTCTACTGGGGTAACGAAAAGACCTGGCTGGGCGGCGATGTCCGCTACGGCAAGGGCGGCGCGCCGCGCGACGACAAGGACGAAGGCGTGCTCGTCGCCGATGCCGAGATGCACGGCGGCGAGGAGCAAAGCCGCACCGACGACGGACGCAATCTCGAAAATCCGCTCGGCGCGGTGCAAATGGGTCTGATCTATGTCAATCCGGAAGGTCCGGACGGCAATCCCGATCCGCTCGCGGCGGCGCACGATATCCGCGAAACCTTCGCGCGCATGGCGATGAACGACGAGGAAACCGTCGCGCTGATCGCGGGTGGACACACCTTCGGCAAGACGCACGGCGCGGGTCCGGCGGACAACGTCGGCGCGGAACCGGAAGCGGCCGATCTCGAATTGATGGGTTTCGGCTGGCACAACAAGTTCGGCTCCGGCAAGGGTGCGGACACCATCACCAGCGGTCTCGAAGTGACGTGGACGGCAACGCCGACCAAGTGGGGCCAAGGCTTCTGGGAAAACCTGTTCGGTCACGAATGGGAATTGACGAAGAGCCCGGCGGGCGCGAATCAATGGGTAGCGAAGGACGGCGGCGAGACGATTCCGCACGCGTTCGATGCATCGAAGAAGCAGAAACCGACGATGCTGACCACCGACCTGTCGCTGCGGTTCGATCCGGAATACGCGAAGATTTCCAAGCGTTTCTGGGAAAACCCCGACCAGTTCGCCGATGCTTTCGCACGTGCCTGGTTCAAGCTGACGCACCGCGACATGGGTCCGCGCGCGCGTTAACTCGGTGCGGAAGTGCCGCAGGAAGAACTCGTGTGGCAGGACCCGATTCCGGCGGTGGATCACCCGCTGATCGATCAGAACGATATCGCGGCGCTCAAGCAGAAGATTCTGGCGTCGGGTCTGTCGGTATCGGAACTGGTGACGACGGCGTGGTCATCGGCGGCGACGTTCCGCGGTTCGGACAAGCGCGGCGGTGCGAACGGTGCGCGCATTCGTCTCGCGCCGCAGAAGGATTGGGCCGCCAATCAGCCGGATCAGTTGCAGAAAGTGCTGGGCAAGCTCGAAGGCATCCAAAAGGACTTCTTCAACGGCCAAGCGTCAGGCGGCAAGAAGGTGTCGATCGCCGATCTGATCGTGCTGGCGGGCGCGGCTGCCATCGAGCAGGCGGCAGAGAAGGGTGGCAGCAAGGTGACGGTGCCGTTCACGCCGGGCCGGATGGACGCATCGCAGGACAAGACCGATGTGCAATCGGTCGATGCGCTCGAACCGCAGGCCGATGGTTTCCGCAACTACGTCAAGGGACGCTTCAGCATTCCGGCGGAGCATCTGCTGATCGATCGCGCTCAGCTGTTAACGCTGACTGCCCCTGAGATGACGGCCGCGCTCTGGTGAGCCGCATCGGCAAACTCGAGCTGCGCGTGCCACGTGATCGGCATGGCGAATTCTCAACGGCGCTGTTCGAGCGCTATGCGCGCAGCGAGAAGGCGTTGGTGGTAGCGTTGGCCGAGATGTACGTGCAGGGTGTGTCTACGCGCAAGGTCAA
>NZ_LFJJ01000163.1 GCF_001189365.1 Candidatus Burkholderia verschuerenii
TTACCCGGAACAATGGACTCCAGTCGTCCCCATATCTCATCGGTCAGCAACATTCGACTCATCTTGATCGCTTACGCAAAAGATGAGATGTAAACACATTTCTTCAAATGTGAACAGAGCCTAGCAATGCGGTCGAACCGCTCGTCGAACACAACAGGCCCACTCGAATGGGATCGGACAAAGGCATTTCGTGACACGCTCTCTTTTGCGCGCGGAGCGTGGCCCCGCGCTAAGTCGTCTTTGCGTCGATTCGTCTGACCGATGCGTTACTTGAGGTAATGCTTGGCGACCATCGCGCCAACCGTGTATTTTGGATCGACAAAATTGCCCAGACGCACGCGGCCGACCTGACTCAGCATCATGTACGCGTCCCATTTGTCGAAGCCGTATTCGGCGGCCATCCACAACACGAGTTCGCGATAGGCGATGCGCGTCGCATCTTCCAGCGGCCGCGCGCTGCCGATGCTCATCAGCGCGTCTTCGTTCTCGAGACGCGGCCAGTCGATCTTCCATCCCTTGATCAGATCGACGCGCACGGTCGTCGTGCTCTGATACTCGACGGCCGTGCCGCATACTTCGCCGTCGCCCTGACACGCGTGTGCATCGCCGATGAACAGACGCCCGCCCGGCGAACGCACCGGCAGATACGTGATGCTGCCCGGACCCATGTCCGGCACATCCATATTGCCGCCGTGATTGTCCGGCGTGAGCGAGTTGATCGAATCGATTTCCGGCGAAAGACTCAGCGTGCCGATATGCGGCTTATAAGGCAAGGTGTTGCGTTTGCTCCAGTACACATTCTCTTCGTCGATCTTTATCTTGCGCACCACTTCGGGCAAGGGCTCGTTGAGCAGCGCCGTGTAGTCGGTGCCCGTCAGGCCGCCGAAGTTCGGAATCATGCAGCAGAAGCCGTGCGGATCGTCGCCGCGCGGCGCCATCTTTTCGATGTACACCGCCACCACGTCGCCCTTCTCCGCGCCTTCGATCATGATCGGGCCGTTCTGCGGATTGAGGTACGGCACCTGCAGCACTTGCGACGGCTTGTCCGTTTCCTCCTTGATCTTGCCTTCGAAGGCATCGCGCGTTTCCACCACGACACGATCGCCCGGCTTCACATGCAGCACCGGCTGCGAATACGGCCCGATGGTGTAGTGATACGTCTTCTGCATCTCCTCGGTGAGATGGTGCTCCACCGGTTCACGATCCGCGCCGACTCCGCGCTTCATCATGATCGATTCTTCAAGCCATTTCATGTTCCGCTCTCCGTCACAGTGCCAGATACTGGCGAATCAGTTGCTCGTCGCCGAGTTGCGCAGGGCTCAGGGTTTCGACGATACGGCCCTTGTCCATCACGCAGCAACGCGTCGCGATACGCTCGACCATGCCCATGTCCTGCTCGACCAGCACCACGCCGATGCCCGTATCGCGCGCGATCTGCTGCAAGGTCTCGCCGATCAGATCGACGATGGACGGCTGGATACCTTCCGATGGTTCATCGAGCAACAACACTTTGGGTGCGCTGATCAGCGCCCGCGCGATGGCGAGTTGCTGCTGTTCGCCGCCGCTCATGGTTCCCGCCTTCTGCGTATAACGCTTCTTCAGAATAGGAAAGTAGCCGACGACCTGCTCGCGCATCTGCGCCGCCTTCGCGCGATTCGCCTGCGCGCCGACCTGAAGATTCTCCGCAACCGTCAGCGCGCCGAAAATCTCGCGGCCCTGCGGCACGTAGCCCATGCCTTTTTGCGCGCGAACGTACGGTTTTTCGTGGCCGATCGCATCGCCGTCGAGCGTGATCTCGCCTGCATCGAGCTTCACCAGTCCGATGAGCGCGCGCATCAACGTGGTCTTGCCGACGCCGTTGCGCCCGATCAGCGCCAGCACTTCGCCGCGTCCGATACCCACCGACACGCCGTTAAGCACGCGCCCGCCGCCGTATCCCGCTTCCACGCCTGAGACTTCGAGCAAGGCGCTCATTTCTTCTTCCCCAGATAGACTTCCGCGACATCGTCGCGCGCGAGGATTTCATCGAGCGGGCCGTCCGCGAGCAGGCTGCCGCCGTGCAGCACCGTCACGCGCGATGCGATCTGCTTGACGAAGGTCATGTCGTGCTCGACGACCATCATCGTGAGACCCGCCGCCGACAGACGCTTGATGAGTTCGCCCGTCGCGTGCGTTTCTTCAACGGACATACCGGCCACGGGTTCATCGAGAAACAGCAGCTTCGGACGCAGCGACACGGCCATCGCGATTTCGAGCCATTGCTTCTTGCCGTGCGACAGATTGCGCGCAAGCACATGCTCCTCGTTTTCCAGCATGAAGCGTTGCAGCAGTTCGTCGAGACTCTCGGGCCGATCATCCTTCGCGCGATGCAGCGACAGTTGCAAATGCTGTCGCACGCTCAGATCGGGAAACACGCCGGGAATCTGAAACTTGATGCTCATGCCCATGCGAATGCGTTCGTGCGGCAGCACATGGCTCATGTCCTGACCGAGAAACATCACGCCTGCCTTCGGAAGGACGATGCTCGCCCGTGATAAGCTTGAAAAACGTGCTCTTGCCCGCGCCGTTCGGTCCGATCACGCAGCGAATCTCGCCCGCGTCGATGCTGAAATCGATACCGTTGATCACATGCGCGCCGCCGAAATGCTTCTTGAGCCCGCGCGTTTCCAGCAGCAGCGTCATGACTTGCCCTCCTCTCGCTTGAGACATGCGCCGCTGTGACGCGCGCCGTCGCCGGTGCGGCTCGACAGACGTTTCAGTTGCCGCGTGACGAACGGCAGCAAGCCTTCGGGCGCGGCGAGCACGACGATCAGCAGAATCGCGCCGAGCAGGATCAACGCATACTGGCTGCCGTACACCGCGAGGTTCTGCGAGAGCCATACGAGCAACGCCGTGCCGAGAATGGTCCCGCCGATACTCTTGCGTCCCGATGTCGCGACCCAGATCACGGGCATGGCGGCGGCGGTAAGGCCCATCGTCGATGGCGTGATGTAGGAGCCCCAGATCGTGTACAGCGCACCCGATACACCGCCCAGCGTGCAGCCGAGCACGAACACCAGCAGTTGATGACGACGGATATCGACGCCCAACATTTCCGCGCGCTGCGGGTTCTCGCGAATGGCGATCAGCGTGAGACCGAACGTGCCGTCGAGCAGTTTGCGCATGACCGCGTACACGATGATCAGCAGAATCAGCACGAGATAATAGAAGCTCGCGTTTTCCAGCGTAAGCGGGCCGCCGGGCCACGGAATCGAAAGCGGCGACATGTTGCCCATGCCGTTGTAGCCGTTCAGCCGCGCCTCGCCGATCGCCCATTGCGGGCCCGCTGTCTGCGACATGAAGGTTTCAAGCACGAGCGTCACGATGCCGATGAACATAAACACGCCCTTGATGCGGCCATAAAAGATCATGTAGCCGATCAACGCCGCCGCCACGACGCTGACCGCCAACCCCACGCCGAGTCCGAGCCACGACTCGAACCAGGTATCGCTGTAGTTGAGCGTGAAGATGCCGTAGCTATAGCCCGAGAGCCCGAAGAACGCGGTCTGCCCGAACGACAGAATGCCGCCGTAACCCCACATCGCGGCGAGGCCGACCGCGCTGAATGCCCACAGCAGGCAATACGCGAGATTGCCGCTGGTCGTGGCATTGACGAAGAGCGGCAGACACAACGCGACGAGCCATGGCAGCGCCTGCAACGCGCGTGTCGACACGCTATTCGAAGGCATATTCGTTTGCTTCACGTCTGCCTCCTAGCGCAAGCGGGTGAAGAGATTGCCGAGGCCTTGCGGCATCAGACGGATCACGACGATAACCGTCACCAGCAGCCCGATCTGCCCGAACAACTGGCCATAGGACGCCGTGAGCGCGGTCTGGATGATGGCGAGCACACCGGCCGCGGGCGTCGTACCCGCGATCACATTCGCGCCGCCGACGACCACCGACACGAACGCCTGCACGATGAAGTTGCTGCCCATCGTCGGGACGGCCGTCATGGTCGGCGCGTAGAGCGCGCCCGTCAAACCCGCGAGTCCCGCGCTGAGCGCGAAGGTCAGCGTATAGAGACGGTCCGTGCGCAAGCCGAGACATTGCGCGATGTTGGTGTTCTGAATCGTCGCGCGGGCGCAGACGCCGTAATTCGTTTTGAAGAACAGCAGATAGAGGCCGAAGAGAATCGCCAGCGCGATCAGCGGCAGCACGGCGCGATACGTCGAGAAGGAATAATCGCCGAGCGAGAACGAGCCGAACGGTGTACCGATACCTTCGATCGACGGACCCGCGACGAGCAGCATCGTCTGCTGCACGATGAGACTGATCGCCCATGTCGCCACGACGGAATCGAACATGCGATCGTAGAGATGGCGAATCACGAGCCGTTCAATGATCACGCCCGCCACCGCCGCCGCAATCGCGCCGAGCAGCATCGCGAGCGGCAACGGCACGCCGCGCTTGGCCGCGATGATCGTCACATACGCGCCGCACATGATGAATTCGCCGTGCGCGAGATTGATCACGCCCATCATGCCGAAAATCACCGCGAGACCGAGCGCCGCGAGCACCAGATAGGCGAAGTTGTCGCCGAACTGATAAACGAGCGAATAGAGAACCGATAAAGTGTCCATGCATGCTCCACGTGCAGGAAAACCGGCGCGCGCGGTGCATCGCGCGCGCCGGCTTCGGATCAGGACTTCTTGGGCAGATTCGACGGCGTGTACTGACGATGATCCGGCTTGTTCGGCAGATCGCAGCCGACCTTGCCGAGCCAGTACGGTTGCACGTCGTCCCACACCTTCGGAATCTCGACGGAGTGGTCTTCCTTCACGTGCACGAGATAGATGGTGTGGCTCGCGTGATGGCTCTTCGGATCGATACAGACCTTGCCTTGCGCGCCCGTCGTGCAGATATCGCCGCCTTCCAGCGCTTTACGCACCGCGTCCTGATTCGTCGACTTGGCTTTCTCGGCTGCGGCCTTGTAGAAATAGATCGCGTCGTACGCGTTCGCCGCTTCCTGATTGATATACGGCTCGTTCGGGAACTTGGCGTGGAAACGCTTCTTGAAGTCGTTGCTCGCGGGCGAATCGACTTCCTCGACATAGTTCGCCGTCACGTACATGTCCTTCAGCGCAGGCGGTTTGAAACGCTTGTGCTCATATGCCTGACCGACGTTGACCGAACTCGCCATCGGCAGATTCAGATGCGCCGACGCCTGTTGCTCGTAGTACGACGCCTGATTCGCGCCGACCAGCAGCGTGACCACGAAGTCGGGCTTCGCCTTCTGGATGTTCTGAATCGTCTGGCCGAACTGCGAAACGGACAGCGGAATAAACTCCTCGCCCGCCATCGTGCCGCCGTTTTCCTTGACGATATTGCGCACCCACTCCGCCGAAATCTGGCCGAATTTGTAGTCGGCGGCGATGGTGTACACCTTCTTGCCGTACTTCTGCATCATCCACGGAATGAGCGTCGAGAACTGCTGCTCGGGCACCGCGCCGGTCACGAAGGTGTTCGTGTCGCAGACGCCGCCTTCGTACTGGTTGTCGTACCAGTAGAGCTGTTTCGCGCGGTCCATGATCGGGCGGATCGCCTCGCGCGAGGCGCTGGAGAAGGCACCGAAGATCACATCGGGTTTATCCGTCTGCACGAGACGCCGCGCGAGCTCCTGAAACTTCGTGTTGTCCGATTGCGTGTCGTAGGCGATCAGCTTCACCGGGCGGCCGAGAATGCCGCCATTGGCGTTGATCTCGTCGATCGCGAGTTCGGTGGCATGGATCTTCGGAATCGTTGCCAGTGCGAAGTTTCCCGATGCGTCTTCCAGCAAGCCGATTTTCACGGGATCGGCGGCGCTCGATGCGAGCGAGGTCAGTGCAAGTCCTGCGGTGAGGGCGAGACGCATCCAGCCCGACGGCTTCAGCAACATGCGGGTTCTCCAGAGTAGACGCTTGAACAGGGGGAAAATTTGGACAAAAAAAAGCCCCCTGACGAACCGGTGGTTCGTCAGGGGGCTTCTGTGCCGGGTCCCCGGGCGGACATCTTTGTCGGACCTCGAGGGATGGCCCAAGTCTAAAGCGCTGTATTTTTACTTGTCAACTTCGTCAAAAATCGGCCGAAGCGACGCAAGCCGCATTTTTTGCCGGCACGGACCTATTGAGCTTACCTTTTCATTACGTGGGATATCGCACAATGTCGATCAAGCGTCCCGAATCGGCGTGGGGAAATGGTCTAGCTTTGGAAGCACGATGGTCGCGCTTTTCAGGAACGTTTTTGGTTACTTACTTAGCAAAGCTAATCTATGTAAATGCTGATTCCGGTCGACTTTCTCGGAGCGCAATCATGTCTATCTTGTCCGCACGACTCACCACGATTTTGCTTCTTATCGGATTGATGTCCGCCTGCGCGGGACTCGAATTCGCGCAGGCGGACCACACGGTCGTGTTGCCCGCAGGCACGACGTCCGTCTCGACGCCGTACTCGCCGGGAATACGCGCAGGCAATTTCATCTATGTGTCGGGACAAATTTCGCCGGACGGCGGACCCGAGATTCACCAACAGACAAGCGCCGTGCTCGCGAAGGTCAAGGCAATCGTCGACGCCGCCGGATCGTCGATGAAGAACATCGACAAGTGCACGGTCTTTCTCACGCGCGCGTCCGATTTCGCGGGCATGAACGAAGCCTGGCACGATGCTTTTCCGCACGATGCACCCGCTCGTTCGACCGTCATCGTCGCGCTGCCGCGCCCCGAATTGCTGATCGAACTGGAGTGCATCGCGCACGTTTAGCGGATCACGCCGCCGCTGCCTGACTCGCGCAATACGTCTCCCAATCCTTCGCGAGCTGCGCGCGCACATCCTTCTTCGTGATCTTGCCGTACGCCGACTTCGGCAACGCATCCCAGTAGACGAAGTGTCGCGGCCACTTGTAGCGCGCGAGCTTGCCGTCGAGTTGAGCGAGCAACTCCTCCGCGCTCGCGCTCTGCCCCGGCTTGCACACGACAACCGCCACGCCCAGTTCGCCCCACTTCGGATCGGGCATGCCGAGCACGGCCGCTTCGTGCACGGCGGGATGCGTCAGCAAGGCCTCTTCCACTTCGCGCGGATACACGTTCGAGCCGCCGGAAATATACATATCCGACGAACGCCCGGTGATAAACAGAAAGCCTTCGCGATCCAGATGCCCGAGGTCGCCGGTATGGAACCAGCCGTGCTTGAACGCCTTCGTATTCGCCTCCGGATTGTTGTCGTAGCCGATCATCACGGCAGGACCGCGCACGCAGATTTCGCCTGTTTCGAAGGGCTGAAGACGCTTGCCGTCGTCATCGAAGATCGCGATATCGATGCCCGTGCGCGCATAACCGCACGTGCCCACGCGACAGTTCGGCGCATCGTCGTCTTCTTCGTGAAGGAACGGCGGCAGCACGGTGATATTGCCCGTGACTTCGCCAAGGCCGTAGTACTGCACCAGCACGCGCCCGAGCTTCTTCAGCGCTTGCTTCTGATCGGCGCGATACATCGGCGCGCCCGCGTAGATCACGAACTTGAGCGAACTGTGATCGTATCGATCGACGCTCTCGTGCTCCGTCAGCATCTTCATGATGGTCGGCACCGTGAACATATTGTCCACGCGATGCTGCTGCACGAGCGCCCACGCTTCTTCCGGATCCATCTTGTCCGATGCCGGCAGCACATGCGCTGCGCCGCGCGCCGTGTTGACGATCGCGTGTATGCCCGCGCCGTGTGACAAGGGCGCGACCACCAGCGAACGCGAGCGATACGTGATGCCCGGCATCAGATCGGCGAGATGATTGGCGACGACGAAAGCCATCTGTCCGTGCGTCAGCGTGCCGGCCTTCGGATAGCCCGTCGTGCCCGACGTATAGAAGAACCACAGCGGATCGTCGCGATCCACATCGACGGACGCGAATGCATCAGTCGATAAAGACGCCAGCGCTTCGTAATCCAGCTCGCCCGTGCGCGGCGCATGCAAGGCGATCACACATTCGAGCGCATCCGATGCCTCGCGTACTGCGTCGACGTAATGCTCGAAGCCGCGATCGTAGATCATCACGCGCGCGCCGCTCGACTTCGCCAGATACGCAGCCTCCGGCGGTGCGACGCGATAGTTGGTCGGCACCCACACCGCGCCGAGCTTGAACGCGATCCACGCGCTTTCGAACAGCGGCAGATTGTTGCGCGAATGCACGAGGATCTTGTCGCCCTTGCCGATGCCCTGCTCGCGCAAAGCCGCGCACACCGCATCGACGCGGCGATTGATTTCCGCCCACGTATGCGTGCGCGCAGGCGTGATAAAGCCGGGTTCGTCCGGCAGGCGACGGGAGGCTTGCGTCAGCAAATCGCCCAGATTCATTACCGTAGTCAGCATGTCGTCGATTCTCCTCAGGCGCGGCGTTCGAGAATGCTCAGATAGTTGGCCACTGCCGCGCCGCCCATGTTGAACACGCCCGCGATAGTCGCGTTCGGAATCTGCATGTCGCCCGCTTCGCCCGCGAGTTGCATCGCGGCCATCACGTGCATCGACACGCCCGTTGCGCCGATCGGATGTCCCTTCGACTTCAGTCCGCCCGACGGATTGACCGGCAAGCTCCCTTCCTTGGTCGTCACGCCATCGAGAATCGCGCGCGCGCCCTGGCCTTTCTCGGCGAGGCCAATTGCTTCGTACTCCAACAGTTCTGTGATCGTGAAGCAGTCGTGCGTTTCGACGAAGGAGAGATCGTCGAGCGTGAGCTTCGCATCTTCGAGACCGCCCTGCCATGCACGGCGCGCGCCCGTAAATTCGGTCGGATCGCGGCGCGACAGCGGCAGGAAATCGCTGATCTGCGTCGTCGAACGGAACGCGATGGCGCGCTTTGCATCGCGTGCGGCGTCGGGCGCGGCGATGATCATCGCGGCCGCGCCATCGGACACGAGCGAGCAGTCGGTGCGCTTCAGCGGACCCGCGACGAACGGATTCTTCTCCGACGGATGACGGCAGAAATCGAAGCCGAAATCGCGCCGCATATGCGCATAGGGATTCGCCATGCCATTGCGATGATTCTTCGCCGCGATCGACGCGAGCGCGTCCGACTGATCGCCGTATCGATCGAAATACGACTGCGCGATGGTGCCGAAAATGCCCGCGAAACCGCCCGGCACGCCCACTTCTTCCTTCGCGTAAAAGCACTTTTGCAGCACGTCGCCGACTTCCTTCGTCGGCAGGCCCGTCATTTTTTCGACGCCGATGACGAGCGCGTACTTCGAGCGGCCCGAACGCACCGCATCGAGCGCGGAATAGATCGCGGCCGAGCCGGTCGCGCAGGCGTTTTCGCATCGCACGGCGGACGTGAAGCGCAATTCGGGGATCGCGTTGAACACCAGCGACGACGGAAAGTCCTGATACACGAAGCCGCCGTTAAAGGTGCCGACGTGCACCGAATCGATGGCGCTCGCGTCGAGGCCCGCGTGCGCGAGCGCATCGATGGCCGTCTTCGCGATCATGTCCTCGGGCTCGAGCGCGTCGAGCTTGCCGAACGGAAGATGGCTCCAGCCGATGATGGAAGCTTGCATGATTTATTCACCCTTGGTCGGTAATTGGATGCCGGGAAAGATCTTGATGACCGCCGTGTCGTCCTCGTTGCCGTAGCCGGCGGCGGAAGCGGTCGTGAACATCTGATGCGCGGTCGATGCCAGCGGCAGCGGAAACTTGCTCGCGCGCGCCGCGTCGAGCACGAGGCCGAGATCCTTGACGAAAATATCGAGCGCGGTGGTCGGCGACGAATAGTTGCCGTCGATGATATGCGGCACGCGATCCGTGAAAGCCCACGAATTGCCCGCGCTATGCGTGATCACTTCGTAGAGCTGCGCCGGATCGACGCCTTCGCGCAGGCCAAGCGCCATTGCTTCGGCGGCGGCCGCGATCTGCACGCCGACCAGCAACTGGTTGATGACTTTCACCTTCGAGCCGTTGCCGTGCGCGCTGCCCAGTCGATACACCTTCGACGCGATCGCCTGCAACACGTCCTCGCATGCTTCGAATGCACTATCTGGCCCGGATGCTAGTAAGGATAACGTACCATTCGTCGCGCCCACGACACCGCCCGACACCGGCGAGTCGATCAGCCCGATGCCGCTCGTCGCGAGCCGCTCGCCGAGCGCGATCGCGTACGCGGGCGGCACCGTCGCCGAGGCGACGACCACGCTGCCCGCGCGCATCGACTGTGCCGCGCCGTGCTCGCCGAACAACACCGCATCGGTTTGCGCGGCATTCACGACGAAGGTGATCACGACATCGCATTGCGCCCCGAGTTGCGCGGGCGTCTCGCACGGCTTGCCGCCGTGTTCCGCGAAGGTCGCGAGCGATTCGCGCCGCACGTCGCAGCCGTAGACGTCGAAGCCCGCGTCGAGCAGATTCTTCGCGACGCCCTGACCCATTGCACCGAGACCGATTACACCGACTTTTTTCATGTTCGATTAGCGATTGACGAGTTCTTTCTTCACGCGCAACACCAGCGCGCCACCGATAAAAATCGACACCGCCATCACGTAGAGGCCGATATCGGTCGAATGCGTTTTGTCGCTGACCCAGCCGATGAAGAACGGCCCGAGGAAGCCCGACAGATTGCCCAGCGAATTCACCACCGCGATGCCCGCAACAGCGGCCGCGCCCGACAGAATCGCCGTGGGCAGACACCAGAACTGCGAGATGGTGATGACCACGCAGCACGTCACGACCGTCAGCGCGGCCATCGCGACGACGAGGTTGTGGCTGAACTGCACGGCGACGACCCACGACAATGCGCCGATCCACGCCGGCGCGGTGATGTGCCAGCGGCGCTCGCGGCGCGCATCGGACGAGCGCGAGACGAGGATCATCGCGATAGTGGCGGCAGCGTACGGCAGCATCGTCAGCATGCCGACGGTGAGCGGATCGGTCGCGCCGGAGTTCTTGATCAGCGTCGGCAGGAAGAAGCCCGTGCCGTACAGGCCGATCGCGAAGAAGAAGTAGATGCCGCACATCAGCCACACGCGCGGATTCGTGAAGCCGTCGCGCAGGTTGTGTGATTGCGTTTGCTTCTGATCGTGCGCAATGTCGTCGGCGATCAGCTTGCGCTCGCCTTCCGTGAGCCACTTCGCATCGGCCACGCGATCCTGCAGGCACGCGAGCACGGCGACGGCCATGATGACCGACGGAATGGCTTCGATCAGGAACAGCCACTGCCAGCTCGCCCAGCCGTTCATGCCGCCCATCGAATGCATGATCCAGCCCGACACCGGCCCGCCGATCACGCCCGCGACCGGAATGCCGGTCATGAACAGCGCGATCATCTTCGAACGGCGCTTGGACGGATACCAGTACGTGAGATAGAGAATCACGCCGGGAAACAGGCCCGCTTCCGCGATACCGAGCAGAAAGCGCACGAGATAGAACATGGTCGGCGTGGTGACGAACATGGTCGCGGCGGAGATGACCGCCCAAGTGATCATCACGCGCGCGATCCATACGCGCGCCCCGACCTTGTGCAGGATGATGTTGTTGCTCGGCACTTCGAACAGGAAATAGCCGATGAAGAAGATGCCCGCGCCGAGGCCGTACACCGTTTCGCTGAAACCGAGATCCTTCAGCATTTGCAGCTTCGCGAAACCGACGTTCACGCGATCCAGATACGCGACCACATAGCACATGAACAGCAGCGGGATCAGCCGCCACGTGACCTTCGCGTAGACGCGCGCCTCGTCCGTCTGGCCGACGGCGCCGGGATGCGCCATTCCTTTGATGCTCGACATAAGTCTCCTCCGATGAGGGGCTGGGTACTGGTCTTTCTTGTAGCCAGTTTGTTGGTTTTCGCGTATGGTCCGTATATTGGACCTTTTAAAGTGACGCTTTTCGAGCGCTGGAACCATACTAAATATGGCTTTACTTCTTTAAAAGGGTTTCCCGCACGTTTTCTGGGTTAACGATGGTGTCATAATATGGACCAATTAGGAGCATTCATGGAATCCATTCCCGGGACTCAGGCCATTGCCCGCGCGCTGTGTGTGCTCCGCGCGGTGGCGCGCACGCGCACGGCGCGCGTCAATCTCGCGCAACTCGTGCGCGACACGGAGCTGAACAAGCCCACGGTGCATCGGCTGCTGCTCGCGCTGATGGCGGACGGCATGGTCGAGCAGGATCCGAAGTCTCTGCGCTATTTCGTCGGACGCGAGTGTTATGTGCTCGGCGGTATCGCCAGCGAGCGCTTCGGGCTCGGGCGCGAGGCGGTGGATGCGGTATCGCGGCTCGCGCGATCATCGGGCGATTCGGCGTTCTTTTCTATCCGCAGCGACGTGTTCGCGGTGTGCGTGCTGCGCGAGGACGGCGATTCGCCGCTCAAGACGCATGTGTTGCAGCCGGGCACGCGCCATCCGCTCGGTGTCGGCGCGGGCAGTCTCGCGATGATCGCCGCGCTCGACGATGCGGAAGCCGAACGCGCGCTGAAGGAGAACGCGGCGCTGATCGAATTGGCTTATCCGGAATTTACGCCGGCGTTCTTGCGCGCGGAAATCGCCACGACGCGGATGAACGGCTTCGCGGTCAACGAAGGGCACGTCGTGCGGGGATCGTGGGGCGTGGCGGCGGCCGTGCATGCGCCATCGGGCGAAGTGGTCGGGGCGCTGACCATTGCTGCGGTGGAATCGCGTCTGCCTAAGGAACGGCAGGCCGTGCTAGGCAAGCAAATCGTCGATGAGGCGAGGCGACTGGAGGCGCATCTGCGGCGCGCGGCGGCGTTGTTGCCGGAGCCGAAGGCGAGGAAGTCGACGCGGGCTGGGTGAGACTCGCAATCGGCATAGGGGCGGCCAGCAAGCTGGCCGGTCCCCTGCCACACCACCCTGCCACACCACCCGGCGTGCGGGTCCGCACCGGGCGGTTCGGGAAGTTGAGGTTATGTGAGGCGAGGTATGCCAAG
>NZ_LFJJ01000164.1 GCF_001189365.1 Candidatus Burkholderia verschuerenii
CGCTCCACGCTTCCTCCCCACGGTCGGTCGCCCTTCCGCAGTTGCGCTTCACTTCGCTCGCTGTGGTCAACTTGCCGCGCGACTTGCACCCGCAAGAGTGCGCCCATGCTGGGCGCACAAGAAAAGCGCCCCGGCTGGGGCGCGATCTTCGTGGTCGATGCGCGCCGTGTCAGGCGGCGCGCCGTGCGCGGATCACTGGCTGAACAGACGCCGCGTGGCGGGCGATCCGGCGGGCATGCCGGCCTGCTCCAGCTTGGCGTACAGCGTCATCAGCTGCTTTTCGATGGTGAGCAGCGCCGATTCCGGCAATGGCCGGCGCTGGTCGTCGACGACGCGAGCGCCGATGCGCTCGGACAGCGATTTGGCGTAATCGCACATCAGACGGAACGGGAGGATATCTTCGTCGGCGACGGGCACGTCGAGCACCAGCGTGATCATCTGACCGCCCTTGTAGGTGAGGTCGTCGCGCAGGAAGTTGGTGTCGCCGAACTGGAGCATGAAGACGGGATTCTGCTTGGCGTCGAGCTTGACGAAGCGCGTGCCGTCGCGCGACAGCAGCAGTCCGTCCTGCGATGCCACCGCCTGCACGTAGTTCGCCGACCACGGCGCGCCGTCGGACAGGATGTTGATGGACAGTTGCGCGTCGCACTGCGCGGCGAAGCCGTCCAGTTCGCGCGCCATGCCGACGGTTTCCATCATGTCGGGGAAATCCGGCGCGCCGTCGACGGCGTCGGCCAGACGCTGCGCGCCGGTCACGAATTCGGAGAATTCCAGTTCGTTGAGCGGGCCGCTGCGGTTCGCCAGTTGCGCGGCCGCGCGCAGTTCTTCGTAGCGCACGCCGCTGCGCGGCATTTCCCACGCGCTGTCGCCTTCCGGCTTGCCTTCGATGGTCACGGGCTTGGTGCCCGCGCGACGCAGCTTTTGCGCGAGCGGAATCACCCGATCGCCCGCGATCGGCGCGGCGAGCCGAATCGGCACGACGCAGTCGATACGCCGGTCCACCGCGGCGGGCGGCACGGAGGAAATGGTCGTGGCGGCGGGCATCACCGGATCGGCGTGCGCGTCGTCGTCTTCCTCGATGCGTTCGTTCTCGGCGGCCGCGCCATCGGCGGAGGTCGCTTCGGCTTGCAGATCGAGCGCCGTATCGGCGGGCGCGACCGGCGGCACGATGGTCGCCGCGCTCGATGCGCCGAAACTCGGCTCGACGCGAGGTTCATTACGTGGCTCGTTCCGCGTATCGCGACCGTCGTCGTTATCGCCGCCGCCCGACACCGGCCGCGACTGCCGCACCGGTTCGATAAACGGCTGATGCTCGTCGTCCGGCTCCTGACGCGCGAGCGCATCGGCGGCATCGTCGGGCATCGGGCGCGGCATCTTGCGACGCACCTTGGCGCTCTGCCACGCGTTGTACACGACCACGCCGCTCACCACCACGGCACCCGCTCCGATCAAACCGAGTGTCAACTCGTCCATGCACGCTCCATCGTTCTTTTAGGTTAAGCGCCGCGCGATCTGTCGCGTGCACCGCCGCGTGCCGGCTCGTTCGTCGTCGCCTGTTCTATGCGCGCCACTCCGCCGCCTGCGCTGCTTGCGTTGCTTTTATGCCGGACCGATGTCCGGCGTGCCACTCATACCTTGTGCTGCATTTCCGCCGACTTCAGCCATTCTGCGCAAAACCCGCCGCCGATTCCATGTCGACGGCAACGATGCGCGACACGCCCTGCTCCTGCATCGTCACGCCGATCAGCTGCTGCGCCATTTCCATCGCGATCTTGTTGTGCGAGATGAACAGGAACTGCGTCTTGGCCGCCATCGCGCGCACGAGATTCGCGAAACGTTCGGTATTGGCGTCGTCGAGCGGCGCGTCCACCTCGTCCAGCAGACAGAACGGCGCCGGATTCAACTGGAACATCGCGAACACCAGCGCGGTCGCCGTGAGCGCCTTTTCGCCGCCCGACAGCAGATGAATGGTCGAATTCTTCTTGCCGGGCGGTTGCGCCATCACCTGCACGCCGGCATCGAGAATTTCGTCGCCGGTCATGATCAGTTTGGCCTGGCCACCGCCGAACAGACGCGGGAACAGTTCGCCGAAGTGTCGGTTCACTTCGTCGAAAGTGCCTTGCAGCAGCGCGCGCGTTTCCTGATCGATCTTCTGGATTGCGTCTTCCAGCGTGGTGATCGCGTCGAGCAAATCCGCCGATTGCGCGTCGAGGAAGCGCTTGCGCTCGCTCGCCGCCGCGAGTTCCTCGAGCGCGGCCATGTTCACCGGGCCGAGCGCATTGATCGCGTTATTCAGCCGCGTAACTTCGCCCTGCAGATACGAAGGTTTCATATCCGGCGTGAGCTTGGCCTGAAGTTCGGCTTCATCGACGCCCGCCGTCTGCAACTGTTCGACGAACTGTTCGCCGCTGATGCGCGCGGCCTGTTCCTTCAACTGCAATTCGTTGATCTTGTCGCGCAAGGGCTGCAGCGAGCGCTCCGCCAGCAGACGCTGCTCGTCCGACTGACGCAGGCGCGCCGTCAGATCGTCCAGTTCGACGCGCGCGACATGCAGCGCTTCCTCGCGCGCGGCGCGCACTTCGAGCGCATCCTGCAGGCCGGTTTGCGCCGTCTGCTCGTTGATGGTCTCGAGTTCGGCGCGCGCATCTTCCAGCGTGGCCGCGATCTGTTCGCTCTGATCGTGCGCCGTGTCGATATTGCGCTTGTATTCCTCGATCTTCGCGGCGAGCCCGCGCGCGGCGAAACCCGCATCGCTGGCGGCGCGTTCCAGCTCGCGCAGTTCCTGACGCGCGGCCGTGAGTTGCTCGTCGAGCGATTCGAACGCGAGCTGGTTATCCTCGAAACGCGTCTGCAACTGCGCGATCTCGCCATCGTGATGCTCGAACGCGGCTTCGGATTCGGCCCGCAGCGCGCGCTGTTCCTCGACCTGCGCGGCGATTTCTTCCAGTTCCTCGCCGATCTGCGTGTTGCGCTGCTTGTAGCTTTCGTGCGCCTGCGTGAGCTTGAGCACGTCCAGTTGCAGCGCGTGCACGCGTTGAGTCGCGCGTTCGGCGCCGGCGCGCGCTTCGGTAAGCGCTTGCGAGGCTTGCGTATGCGCGGCATCCGCGCGCACGGCGTTGGCCTTGGCTTCGTCCGACAGCAACGCCTGCGCACGCACCTGCTTGCCGAGATTCTCGATTTCCTGCGCACGCGCGAGCATGCCGGACTGCTCGGAATCGGCCGCGTAAAGCTGCACGCCAACGCGCGTCACGATATGCCCGGCCTTGACGACGAACGCGCCGCCATCCGGCAACTGATTGCGCGATGCCAGCGCCTGCGCGAGATCGTCCGCGACGAAGGCGTTGCCGAGCCACTCGTTGAGCACGGCGCGCAGACCCGGATCGTCGATCCGCACCAGCGACAGCAGCGCGCGCAAGCCTTGCGGCACTTCGACCGGCTTGCCCGCGGCGGGCGGCGAAAAGAACGCCAGCTTGGCGGGCGGCGCGTCGGTGGCGAACGCCTTGACCCAGTCCAGATTCGAGACTTCGAGCGCGTTGAGACGCTCGCGCAGTACGGATTCGAGCGCGGCTTCCCAGCCCGTCTCGACATGCAGCTTCTTCCACAGACGCGGCAACGTGCCGAGTTCGTGCTTGTCGAGCCACGGCTGAATCTTGCCTTCGGTCTGGACGCTTTCCTGCAGCGCCTTCAACGCCGACAAACGCGCTTCCAGCTGATGGATCTGCGCGCTTTCCTTCTGCACGCGCTCCTGCGCTTCGCGACGTTCGGCATCGAGACGCGGCAGGGTTTCCTGCGCATCGGCGAGCCGGTCCTGTGCTTCGCGCTGAATCTCTTCGTGCTCGGCGAGCTGCACGCGCAGGTCTTCGAGATGCGCTTCGTCGGGCGCTTCGAGATCCTTCGCTTCGTTCTTCAGACGCTCCTGACGCTGCTGCAATTGCTGAAGCTGCTGATCCGCGTTGCGCTGATGCGCTGCTTCCAGTTTAAGCGCCTGCTCGGCTTGCGCGATACCCGCCCGTTCTTCGTTCAGTTGCGCCTGCGCGTCGCGCCAGCGAGCTTCGAGCGCGGGCAGCGCATCGTGCTTCGCGGCGGCGTTTTCCTGCGCGATGGCGGCTTTTTCCTCGCCTTCGGCCAGTGCTTCGGATGCGGTGTCGATTTCGTCGCGCGCCTTTTGCGCCTGCGCCTGCCACTGCTCGCGCTGCGCGGTCAATGCGGCGATCTGCGCCTGCACGCGACTGCGCGATTCGACGATAAAGCGGATCTCCGCCTCCAGCCGGCTCACTTCAGCGTTCGCTTCATAGAGCGAGCCTTGCGCGCCCTGCATCGCGTCGCTGGCGCTGTAGTGCGCGACGCGCAGCGTTTCCAGTTGCGCTTCGACTTCGCGCAGACGCGCGATCTGCGCTTCGAGTTCGACCTGCGCATCGCGGATCGCGCGCTGCTGACGCTCGGCTTCGTTGCCCGCTTCGTTCTTGCGCAAGAGCCACAGCAAACGCTGCTTCTCTTCGCCGTCGGCCTGCAATTCCTTGTACTTCGTTGCGACGACCGCCTGCGCTTCGAGCTTCTCCAGATTCGTCGACAGTTCGCGGACGATATCCTCGACGCGCGTCAGGTTTTCGCGCGTATCGTGCAGACGATTTTCCGTCTCGCGGCGACGTTCCTTGTACTTCGACACACCCGCCGCTTCTTCGAGGAACACGCGCAGTTCTTCGGGCTTCGCCTCGATGATCCGCGCGATCATGCCCTGCCCGATGATCGCGTAGGCGCGCGGCCCGAGACCGGTGCCGAGGAAGATGTCCTGAATGTCGCGACGTCGCGCGGGCAGATTGTTGATGTAGTAGCTGGAGGTGCCGTCGCGCGTGAGCACGCGCTTCACGGCGATTTCGCCGTAGGCGCTCCACTGGCCGGCGGCGCGTCCTTCGGAGTTGTCGAAGATCAGTTCGACGCTGGCGCGGCTGCCCGGCTTGCGCGCGGTCGACCCGTTGAAGATCACGTCCTGCATCGACTCGCCGCGCAATTCGGACGCGCGCGATTCGCCGAGCACCCAGCGCACGGCATCGATGATGTTTGACTTGCCACAGCCATTCGGACCGACGACGCCGACAAGCTGGCCGGGGACCTGAAAGTGCGTGGGATCGACGAAGGACTTGAAGCCAGCGAGTTTTATCGAGGTCAGACGCACGGCGATATCGCTGTTGGAATTGAATTACGAAGGATGAATAGCAAACAAGCCGCTCAGCGGCCCGTCGCACGAATTCGTCGCATGCCCGGGCACGCCCTAACTTGACACCGCGTTCGACGCTTGCGGCGTGCTGTGGTGTTTCGGCGCGCTCATCGAGCGGACTCCATCATACCATCGCACGTCTCGATTTCTTTTTGCTTGCGGACACGTTTGCGGCTACGTCGTTGGATGCATCGTCCGGCAGATCGTTCGATGCCGCCGGGTCCGGCGCGGGCACCGTCATGCGCCGATGCACCCACGCCGACAACAGGCACGCGAGCACGATGCACGCGCCGCCCGCCCATTCGCGCGCGCCGGGCACTTCGCCCGCGAACAGCCATGCCGACAGCGCGGTCACGACGAGCTCGAACAGCATGATGATCGACGCGCGATTGGCCGGCACGCGCGCGAGGCCCATCTGCACGATCATGTTGTTGGTCGCGAGCACGACGCCCAGCCCGATCACGATGAACGCGACCATGCCCAGCTGCGAGGCGGCGGGCGGCGTGGGCATCGGCTCGAACAGACTGACGACCGACGCCACCAGCGCCGATCCGCCGAAGATCACGGCGGTGCGCATTTCTGGTTTCATCGCGGGCAGCGTGCGGGTGATCTTCACGACCAGCACGTTGCTCATCGCAAAGCCCATGCCGCCCATCAGGCCCGCCCATTCGGCGAGATCGGCGGGCAAAGGCAGGCCGAGTTCGGGCGACCACAGCATCGTCACCGCGCCCGCAAGCGACAGCAGCGAGAGCGCGGCGTCGGCGGCCGTCAGACGGTCGCGCAGGATGAAGTGCGAAAACAGCGCGGTCCACGCGGGCGTGAGATAGAACAGCAAGAGCACGCGCATCACCTGACCGTGGATCGCGCCCCACGTGAAGCCGATGCTCGTCACGCCCGCCGCCAGCCCGAGCGCGACCAGCAGCCAGTGCCACGAGACCGTGCGGATCGAGCGGCGTCGCCATGCCAGCATGAACAGGCATGCCGCGCCGCTGGTGGTCGCGCTGGCGACGGTGCCGGTCAGGCCCATCGCGGCGAGCATGCGCAGCGGATACCACACGAGCCCCCACACCGACGCGCCGACCATGATCGCGAGCGTCGGCCATGTATTGTCGAAACGACGGTTCATCGCGATGCTCCGCCGTCCGTGTGTCTCCGCCTGCGTGCTCTGTCGAGCTTATAGATTCGAATGTTCTTCATTGCCTGAAACCGCCGCCGCGCCTTGTCCAGCAAAGGCGCGCGGTATAATTTAAGATTGGTCGCGCGTTTGATCCTGTTTGTTCCTCGACGCGCCTTGTACCGCCATCCGCTTACCGGTCACGCCGCTGTGAATCCACTTCTCCAGAAACTCCAGTCGTATCCGTTCGAAAAGCTGCGAGTGCTGTTCAAGGACATCACGCCGCGCGCGGGCGTCAAGCCGATCAGCTTCGGCATCGGCGAGCCGAAACATCCGACGCCCGCCTTGATCCGCGATGCGGTGATCGATTCGCTCGGCGGCATGGCATCGTATCCGGCGACGCTCGGCAGCGAGCCGCTGCGCGAGTCGATCGCGGCGTGGGTGAAGCAGCGTTACCACTTGCCGTCGGTCGATCCGCTGACCGAAGTGCTGCCGGTTTCCGGCTCGCGGGAAGCGCTTTTTGCGCTCGCACAAACCGTTATCGACAACAGAACGACCGATCCGGCGCAACCGCCCATCGTACTCTGTCCGAACCCGTTCTATCAAATCTACGAAGGCGCGGCGCTGCTCGCGGGCGCGGAGCATTACTTCGTCAATAGCGATCCGGCGCGCAACTTCGCCTGCGATTATTCGACCGTCCCGGAAGATATCTGGGCGCGCACGCAACTGGTCTACGTCTGCTCGCCGGGCAACCCGACCGGCGCGGTGATGACGCTCGACGACTGGCGCGAACTGTTCGCGCTGTCGGACAAGCACAATTTCGTGATCGCATCGGACGAGTGTTACTCGGAGATTTACTTCGACGAAACGAAGCCGCCGCTCGGCGGACTCGAAGCGGCGCGTCTTTTGGGACGCGGCTTCGAGCGGCTAATCATGCTGTCGAGCCTGTCGAAGCGCTCGAACGTACCGGGCATGCGCTCGGGTTTCGTCGCGGGCGACGCGTCGATCCTCAAGGCGTTCCTGCTGTACCGCACCTATCACGGCGCGGCGCTGTCGACGGTGTTTCAGCGCGCGAGCGTGATCGCGTGGCAGGACGAAACGCACGTGCGCGACAACCGCGCGAAGTATCTGCAAAAATTTAAGACGGTCACGCCGATGCTCGCCGAAGTGCTCGACGTGCGTCTGCCCGACGCCGCGTTCTATCTCTGGGCGAACGTTTCGCGCACCGGCTTGACGGACACCGAGTTCGCGGCGCGTCTGTACGCCGACTATAATGTGACGGTTCTGCCCGGCTCCTTCCTTGCGCGCACCGCGCACGGCACGAATCCCGGCGAAGGCTTCGTGCGTATCGCGCTCGTCGCCGAAGTCGAGGAATGTGTCGAAGGAGCGCGCCGCATCGTCGAATTCTGCCGCACGCTTGGCGCCTGAAACACGTCAAACGCTGCCGGTTCAACTCTCCATCCTCGATACCCACTATGTCGCAACAACTGCAGAGCATCATCGATCAGGCCTGGGAAGACCGCGCCAATCTGTCGCCCAAGGCCGCGCCCGCCGAAGTCCGCGACGCCGTCGCGCACGCCATCGAGCAACTCGATAAAGGCCAGATGCGCGTCGCCGAAAAGCGTGACGGCGACTGGGTCGTGAACCAGTGGCTCAAGAAGGCCGTGCTGCTGGCGTTCCGTCTGGAAGACAACGCGCCGATGCCCGCGGGCGGTTACTCGCAGTTCTATGACAAGGTGCCCTCGAAGTTCGCCAGCTACACCGCCGAAGACTTCGCGGCAGGCGGCTTCCGCGTGGTGCCGCCGGCCATCGCGCGTCGCGGTTCGTTCATCGCGAAGAACGTCGTGCTGATGCCGTCGTACACCAACATCGGCGCTTACGTCGACGAAGGCACGATGGTCGATACGTGGGCCACCGTCGGTTCGTGCGCGCAGATCGGCAAGAACGTGCATTTGTCGGGCGGCGTCGGTATCGGCGGCGTGCTGGAGCCGTTGCAGGCGAATCCGGTCATCATCGAAGACAACTGCTTTATTGGCGCTCGCTCGGAAGTCGTGGAAGGCGTGATCGTCGAAGAAAACTCGGTCATTTCGATGGGCGTGTATCTCGGTCAATCGACCAAGATTTACGATCGCGAAACGGGCGAAGTGTCGTACGGCCGCATTCCGGCGGGCTCGGTGGTCGTCGCGGGCAATCTGCCTTCGAAGGACGGCTCGCACAGCCTGTACTGCGCGGTCATCGTCAAGAAAGTCGACGCCAAGACGCGCGCGAAGGTCGGCCTGAACGAACTGCTGCGAGGCGACTGATCTTGGCCAAGACCACAGTCGTGTACGGCATTCCGAACTGCGACACCGTGAAGAAAGCGCGCGTTTGGCTGGAAGAACACGGCGTGCCGTTCGAGTTTCACGACTTCAAGAAGGCCGGCGTGAACGAAAAGCTGGTTCAGGACTGGCTGAAGGACGTGCCGCTGGATCAGCTCATCAACAAGCGCGGCACAACGTGGCGCGGCCTCGATGTCCACAAGGCCGAAGCCGACACCACCTCCGGCGCGATCGCGCTGATGATCCACAAGCCGTCGATCATCAAGCGCCCGGTCGTCGTGGTGAACGGCCGCGTGAAGACGCTCGGTTTTTCCGCCGAGCAGTACGAAACGCTTTTTGCGTGATCCCGCGCGATGACTGTGAACTCGACGGTCATCGCACGAACGCTACGAGTGCCGGCCGCAGCGCCGGCATTTTTTATCGCCTCATTTGTCGCATCAGACTAAACGATCATGTCCGGCACACTTTCCCTCACCGAAGCGCTGATCGCACGCGCCTCCGTCACGCCCGACGACCAGAACTGCCAGGCGCTGATGATCGAACGCCTCGCGCGCATCGGCTTCGACTGCGAAACGATCGAATCGGGCGGCGTCACCAATCTGTGGGCCGTCAAACGCGGCACCGACGCAAACGGCAAGCTCCTCGCCTTCGCGGGCCATACCGATGTCGTCCCCACCGGCCCGCTCGAACAATGGACCTCGCCGCCCTTCACGCCGACGCATCGCGACGGCAAGCTCTATGGCCGGGGCGCGGCGGACATGAAGGCGTCGCTGGCGGCGTTCGTCGTGTCGAGCGAGGAGTTTCTGGCGCAGCATCCGGAGCATCGCGGCACGCTGGCGTTTCTCATCACGAGCGATGAAGAAGGCCCCGCGACCGACGGCACGGTGAAAGTCGTCGAAGCGCTGAAGGCGCGCGGCACGCGGCTCGATTACTGCATCGTCGGCGAACCGACGTCCAATGCCACGCTCGGCGACATGGTCAAAAACGGCCGGCGCGGTTCGATGACGGGCAAGCTTATCGTCAAGGGCGTGCAGGGGCATATCGCGTATCCGCATCTGGCGAAGAATCCGGTGCATCTGCTGGCGCCCGCGTTGGCCGAACTCGTCGCCGAAAAATGGGACGACGGCAACGAATACTTCCCGCCGACGACCTGGCAAGTGTCGAACCTGCATTCGGGCACGGGCGCGACGAATATCATTCCCGGCCACGCGGACCTGATGTTCAACTTCCGCTTCTCGACGGCGAGCACGGTCGACGGCCTGCAAAGCCGCGTCTGCGCCATTCTCGACAAGCACGGTCTCGAATACGACCTGCAATGGATCGTCAGCGGCCTGCCGTTTCTGACGCCGCGCGGCGCGCTGTCGAATGCGCTCGAAAAAGCGATCCGCGACGAAACCGGCGTGAGCACCGAACTCTCGACGACCGGCGGCACGTCCGATGGCCGCTTTATCGCGAACATTTGCGATCAGGTGGTCGAATTCGGCCCGCCCAACGGCACCATCCACAAGATCGACGAGCATGTGGAAGTGCGCTTTATCGAGCCGCTGAAGAACGTGTATCGACGCGTGCTCGAACAATTGATCGCCTGAACTCATTCGAATTACTTAGGAGCTATTTATGGCGCTGCCCTTTTCCACCGTGCGCGACTTGCTGCGCTTCGGCGTTTCGCGCTTCACGCAAGCCGGTCTGTCGTTCGGCCACGGCTCGGCCAACGCGTTCGACGAAGCCGCGTATCTGATCCTGCACACGCTGCATCTGCCGCTCGACACGCTCGAACCGTTCCTCGACACGCGTCTGCTCGACGATGAAATCGACGCCGTCATGAAGGTGATCGAGCGCCGCGCGAAGGAACGCATTCCGGCCGCCTACATCACGCAGGAAGCGTGGATGCACGGCCGCCGTTTCTATGTCGACGACCGCGTGATCGTGCCGCGTTCGTTTATCGGCGAATTGTTGCAGGACGGCTTGCAGCCGTATGTGGCCGATCCCGATCACGTCACGCGCGTGCTCGAACTGTGCACCGGTTCCGGCTGTCTCGCGATTCTCGCGGCGCAGGCTTTCGAGAACGCCGATATCGACGCCGTCGATATTTCCGCCGATGCCCTCGCCGTCGCGCGCCGCAATGTCGACGATTACGATCTCCAGGATCGCGTGACGCTGTACGAAGGCGATCTGTACGCGCCGCTGCCCGAGGCGAAGTACGAGGTGATCATCACCAACCCGCCGTACGTCAACGCCGACGCGATGCAGGCGCTGCCCGAGGAATATCGCCACGAGCCGGAACTGGCGCTGGCAGGCGGCGCGGACGGCATGGACATCGTGCGGCGGATCATCCGCGAAGCGGGCAAGTGGCTGACGGAAGACGGCGTGCTCGTCGTCGAAATCGGCAACGAACGCGCAAATGTGGAAGCCGCGTTCGGCGGACTCGATCTCGTGTGGCTCTCGACCAGCGCGGGCGAAGACAACGTGTTCCTCATTCAGGCAGCGGACTTGCCTGCGTAACCTGCGTAATTGCCTGCGTAAGCACGCACACGCGGCGGAAAGCGTCACAACTGATGGCACAATCCGCCGCGCCCACAAGGGTTCGGTAATATGACGCATCGTCGCCGGCGCGCGCCGGCGAGGCATCGGAAACGGTCCGCGTCATATGCAAGCATCTGATTGGCTCCACGTCGGCACGCTCGTGATCGCCGCGCACGTGCTCGGCGTGATCGCCGCGATCCACGCCATCATCAACACGCGCACGTCGCAGGGCGCGGTCGCGTGGGCGGTGTCGCTCGTCGCGATGCCCTACTTCACGCTCATCCCTTATCTCTTTCTCGGACGCAGCAAGTTCGCCGGCTATATCGACGAACGGCGGCTCGAACTCGATATCCTGCGCAGCCGCTCCAAACCCGCCGAATGGGATTCGGGCGCGCGCAGCGATTCCCCGGAAGCCACGGCGATCGTCGATTCCTCGGGCGCACGCGGCGAGATCGCGCCGGGACCGGCGGCCTATCTCGGCAATCCGACCATTCGCACCTTGCAGCGTCTGTCCGGCATGCCGTTTCTGCGCGGCAATTCGGTGCGCGTGCTGATCAACGGCGATGCGACCTTCGCCGCGATACTGGAGGCGATCGACGGCGCGGAGCGTTATATCGTCGTGCAATTCTTTATCGTGCGCGACGATTCGCTCGGCGATCTGCTGAAGGAAAAGCTCATCGCGAAAGCGCGCGAAGGCGTGCGCGTGTATTTCCTTTACGACAGCATCGGCAGCTTCGATTTGCCGCATCGCTATGTGAACGCGTTGCGCGCGGGCGGCGTCGAGGCGCATCCGTTCGCGGCGAAGCGCAAGTTCGTGCACCGGTTTCAGATCAACTTCCGCAATCATCGGAAGATCGTGGTCGTGGACGGCAAGCGCGCGTTCGTCGGCGGGCATAACGTGGGCGTCGAGTATCTCGGCGGCAATCCGCGTCTGTCGCCGTGGCGCGATACGCATGTCGAAGTGCGTGGACCGGCCGTGGCGAGCATCCAGTTCGTCTTCACCGAAGACTGGTACTGGGCGACGCAACGCCTGCCGGAACTCGGCCTCGCGCCGTCGTCCGACGACAACATGCACTGCATGGTGTTGTCGAGCGGCCCGGCCGACAAGCAGGAAACCTGCTCGCTATTCTTCGTCGAAGCGATCAACGCGGCGCGCGAACGCATCTGGATCACGTCGCCCTATCTGATTCCCGACGAAGCCGTGTTTTCCGCGCTGCGTCTCGCGGTGATGCGAGGCATCGACGTGCGGATTCTGATTCCGAGCCGGCGCGATCATCGGGTGGTGTTCGCGGCGTCGAAGCTTTATGCGCATGATTTGATGCAGGCTGGCGTGCGGGTGTTTCGCTATAAGCCGGGGTTTCTGCATCAGAAGGTCGTGCTGGTGGACGATATTGCTGCGTCGGTCGGTAGCGCGAATCTTGATAATCGCTCGTTTCGGTTGAATTTCGAGATTACTGTTTTGACGGTCGATCGCGATTTTGCGCATGAAGTCCAGGCTATGCTCGATGTGGACTTCGCTCATGCTTACGAGATCGATGCTGGCGACTATCGTAAGGCGTCCTTTCCGCGTCGGATGATGATGCACGTGGCGCGGCTGTTTTCGCCGATTCTTTGAGTTTTTCTTGCTGCTTCTTCTTGGCTTGTTTTTTTATGCAGTAACCGCCTCCCCGGCGGGGGGGGGGG
>NZ_LFJJ01000016.1 GCF_001189365.1 Candidatus Burkholderia verschuerenii
TCGGCGAAGTTCCAAACTCCCAGGAAACCATTCAGATCAATATTGCTTCTGGGAGTTCTGGGAAACACGATCTTCCGGCGGCCCCTTGCCACCCTTGACTTCGACTAATTCTGAAGGGCCGACTAAGTATGCTCGTTTCCGCATCCGCTGTTCGATCGGCGCATCCGGCTCGAATGCTGGCGCAACGCGGAAGATCAGGCGCGCGTGGCGGCGTGCAACATGCTCGGTCACGCTGAACCGTTCGATGCCGTGTCGTGGTTCTGGTCCGATCAATACGACACGACGATCCAGATCGCCGGCATGCCGTCGCACGGCGCGACGACTGTGATACGCGAAGCAGGCGACGATGCGCGCGTCTACTTCGCGCTCGATGGCGATGGTATCTTGGTGGGCGCGAGCGGCATCGGCCAGGCGGGACAGATTGCGAAGGATGTGCGGATCGCGCAGGCGTTGATCGCACGTCGCGCGCGTCGATGCGGCCACGCTCGCGGATCGTTCGATCAAACTGCGTTCTCTTTTAAGCGCCACGCTCGACGCCACGACATGACACAACGACTCGTCGTCTTTCAATCGCTCTGGGCAATGGAGCGCCGTAATACCGACGGCCACGAGCGCACGCTCGAAGAAAACGTGCGCATGATCGCGCAAGCCGGTTTCGACGGCGTCAGCGCGCATTACACGAAGCGCGACGACGTGCGCACGCTGGCCGCGCTCTTGAAGGAACATGGTCTGCAAGCGGAAGGACAATGCTTTCCGCGCACGGTCAGCGATCTCGCGCCCGTGCTGGAGAATGCGCTTGAATTCGGCGTGCATCATATCGATGTGCAACCGGACGTGCGGCCGCGCACCGTGCGCGAATGCGTCGCGCTGCTCGAAGGCTGGCAGCGTCTCGCCGATGATGCGGGCGTGCACATGTATATTGAAACGCATCGCGACCGCATGACGACGGATCTGCATTTCACGCTCGATCTGCTCGATGCCATGCCCGATCTGAAACTGCTCGCCGATCTCTCGCATTACCTCGTCGCGCGCGAATTCCCGTATCCCGTCTCGGATGAAAATCACGCGATGATTCATCGCATCCTCGATCAATCGTGGGCGTTTCATGGGTGCGTGGCGAGCCGCGAGCAGGTGCAGGTCGAAGTGTCGTTCGAGCCGCATCGCATGTGGGTCGACCTGTTTCTCGACTGGTGGACATACGGCTTCGCATCGTGGCGGCGGCGTGCCGGCCCGGACGATACGCTCGCCTTCACCTGCGAGCTCGGCCCCAAGCCTTACGCGATCATCGGGCGCGACGGCAACGACACGACGGATCGCTGGGCCGAAGCGCTGCTGATGAAGGAATGGATCGAGTGCATCTGGCGCGAGACCGAAGTCTCGACGCGTTAGGCCGGATCGGTTTCGCCGCTTTCGTCGGCGGGCAGGTTGTTGATCTCGGGCGCGGGGCGCCTTTCGATAGCGTCGCGAAGCGGAAGCCGTTGCGGCCCTTGCGCTTCGCTTCGTACATCGCGCGATCGGCGTCGGAGAGAATCGTGTCGGGACACACGCGCGAACCCGGCGGACACGTCGCGATACCCACGCTGGCGCCGATCTGCGCGCGCGTCGCGCCGAGTTCGAACGCGCGGCCCACGCTGCGGCAAATATCCTGCGCGATGCGGCTGCACGCGCTCGACGACGACACGCCGCGCACCAGCAGCACGAATTCGTCGCCCGCGAGGCGGCAAACGAGATCGTCGGCGCGCGTGATCTTTTTCAGGCGTTGCGCGACCTGTCTGAGCAGATCGTCGCCGACATCGTGACCGTAATCGTCGTTGACGTTCTTGAAGCCGTCGAGGTCCATGAAGAACAGCGCGAAGGGCGCGTCTTCGGTATGCGCGGCATCGACCGCGAGCGCGAGTTGTTCCTGAAGCGCGCGACGGTTCGGCAAGCCGGTCAGCATGTCGCGCATGACTTCGGAGCGCATCGCGTTCTCGCGATGCTTACTGTCGGTGATGTCCTGCGACATGATGTACAGGCCGACCACTTCGCCGCGCTGCAATTCGGGCACGTACGTCGCCTTCCAGATGCGATCCGGCGCGGCATTGTAGACGACTTCTTCGAGCGTCACGCGTTCGCCCGCGAGCGCGCGCAGCAACGACGGCTGGCAGCACGAATACGATTTTTCTCCGAGCGTTTCGCGCACGCTCTTGCCGCGCAGCGCGCCCGGATCCACGCCGAATATTTCGCGATACGTCTGATTGTTGAAGCGATATCGCAGCGTTTCATCGACGTGCGAGATCAGCACCGGTAAATTGTCGGTGATGGTCTGCAAGGCCGCGCGGCTGCTGGTCAGTTCGCTGGTGCGTTCGAGCACGCGGCGTTCGAGTTCCTGCTGATAGTCGCGCAAAACCTGTTCGCTCTGCTTACGACTGGAAATGTCCTGCATCACGCTGACGAAGTGCAGCGGGCGGCCCTTGTCGTCGCGAATCAGCGCGACGCTCAGATCGACCCACACCAAACCGCCATCGCGGCGTCGATAGCGCTTTTCCAGCGAATACGTCTTGCAGCGTCCGGCCAGCAGATCGCCGACGAGTTGCAAGTCGGCGTCGAGATCGGCTTCCTCGGTGATCTGCTGAAACGTCATGCGCCTGAGGTCGTCGGCGGTGTAGCCGGTGATTTCGCACAGTTTCGGATTCACTTCGACAAAGTGGCCGTCGAGATCGACGATGGCCGCGCCGGTCGGCGTCTCATGAAAAATGGTGTGAAAACGCGATTCGCTCAACAGCAGCTTGCGGCGATCGACTTCCTGCACGACGCGCGACACGCGCGCGAATTCGCGTTGAATCAGTTCGCGTTCGATGGTCGCGGCGAGATCGCACAAGGCGGACTGCGCGCTCGCGCTCAGCGTGCGCGGCTTCGAATCGATCACGCATAAAGTGCCGAGCACGAGGCCTTCCGACGATCGCAGCGGCACGCCCGCGTAAAAGCGGATAAACGGCGCGCCGGTCACGAGCGGATTGTCCGCGAAACGCAGATCGCGGTGCGTATCCTCGACCACCAGCAGCCGGCCCGAATGCACCGAATGCGCGCAGAACGACGCATCGCGCAAGGTTTCGCACACGTCCACGCCGACGCGCGACTTGAACCACTGGCGCTGCGCATCGACCAGCGAGACGAGCGCGATCGGCGCCTGCAGCATTTCGGCGGCGACGCGGGTCACGCGGTCGAATACTTCCTCGCTCGGCGTGTCGAGCAATTCGAGGCTGCGCAGCAGCCGCAATCGTTTGTCTTCGTTGGCGGGAAAAGGCGCCACCTGCCAGTTTTTCACGCTTCTGACTCTCGTCTCGTTGACTCCAACCCGATGCGCGGCTCGCGCGCGAATGGGCTTCGAACGGCAGCTTTGCGCGCATCGCGCACGGCCCACTGCCACGTTCGCAATGTACTCGCCGATACGCTCGTTCGAAACGCCGAATAAAGGGTGACTTGTGCCTCAGTTCACGGCCGAAAGCGGACGAAGCTCGAATCATCGGATGAATAAGCGCCGAACGCGGCGCGCCAAGCTTTCGACAGTTAATAAATAAAATTACTAAAGCCTGTCAAATGTATTTCACATTTATTTCATAAGGTAGCGCGTCATCCGGCGAGCCGGGATGTCGCACGCCGGATTCCACCCCACAAATCCAAGGATTAGAACCACACATGGCGCAGCCACTCGATCTTTCCCGTCGCAAGGCCCTCAAGATCCTCGCGGGCGCACCGATGCTTCCGCTCGGCTCCGTCGCGGCGTCGACCTCGTTCCTGACCGCGTGCGGCGGCAGCGACGACAACACGCCCGCGCCCGTCGCCAATGCGCAGTTCACGACGGCGTCGTTCGGCGGCATGGCCGCGCCCGCGCTCACCGACGCAGCCGCGATGGCCAAGACCACCGTCGCCTCGACGATGACGCTCAGCTTCAGCGACGGCAGCAGCCGCGCCTACAAGCTTGCGTATCAGCCGTTCTTCATGACGGGCGACACGGTGACGAATACGGCGGGCGGCACCATCGTCGCGGGCGGCTACTTCGATATCAACAATCAGCCGATCATCGACAGCACGGTGGCGAGCGGCGCGCGCCAGTATTTCTCGGACTGCCCGGACGGCACCTCGCTCATCAAGATCGACAATTCGACCGTCAAGGGCGTGAAGGGCAACGCGGTGTTCGCCGTGGTGCAGTTCGAATACACCACGCGCGACGGCGCGGGCGAGGACATGTACGGCCGCCTGCCGTCGCCGATCGCCGTGCTAACGCTCGATCAGGACCCGGCCACCGACAAGCTCGCGCTGGTGAGCTACGCGAACGTCGATACCTCGAGCGCGAACGGCCTGTGGATCACCTGCGGCGCGAGTCTGTCGCCGTGGAACACGCATCTGTCGAGCGAAGAATACGAGCCGGATGCCGCCACGCTGTCGACCAACGATCAGTTCAAGGCCTACAGCAAGAACCTCTATGGCGACAAAACGCGTGCGCGCGCCTATCACTACGGCCATCTGCCGGAAGTGACGGTGCATGCGGACGGCACGGGCACCATCAAGAAGCATTACTGCCTCGGCCGCATCTCGCACGAACTGATTCAGGTGATGCCCGACAAGCGCACCGTGATGATGGGCGACGATGCGACCAACGGCGGCCTCTTCATGTTCGTCGCGGACAAGGAAGCCGATCTGTTGGCGGGCACGCTCTATGTGGCGAAGTGGGCGCAAACGTCGTCGGCGGGCGCGGGCTCGGCCACGCTCACGTGGATGAACCTCGGTCATGCGACCAGCGACGAAATCCAGAACCTCGCCAATACGCTGACCATCGCCGACATCATGGACGTGGTCACCGACGAGAAGATCGGCGCGACGCTGGATACGAGCTATACGCGCATCAACTACAGCGGCAAGTACAACTGGATCCGCATCAAGCCTGGCATGGAGAAGGCCGCCGCGTTCCTGGAGACGCATCGCTACGCCGCGCTGCGCGGCGCGAGCCTCGGCTTCACCAAGCTCGAAGGCACGACGGTCAACGCGAAGGACAAGATCGTCTACACGGCGATGTCGCAGATCACCGCATCGATGATCAAGACCAGCAAGTACACGATGGATATCGCGCTGGACAAGCAGATTTCGTCGGGCGCGGTGTATGCGTTGAACCTGAAGAGCGGCCAGAAGGACCTGACGGGCGGCACGATCAGCAGCGAATGGGTGCCGGTCGATATGGCCGCGCCCGCCGCGCTGGTCGGCGAAGACCTCGCCGCCGCCGATGCGCTCGGCAACACGGCGAATCCGGAGAAGGTCGCGAACCCGGACAACCTGAAGTTCTCGGAGAAGCTGCGCACGCTGTTTATCGGCGAGGACAGCAGCATGCACGTCAACAACTTCCTGTGGGCGTACAACGTCGACCCGAAGACGCTGACGCGCATTCTGTCGACGCCGGCGGGCGCGGAATCGACGGGTCTGCACGCGGTCGACGAGATCAACGGCTGGACCTACATCATGAGCAACTTCCAGCATCCGGGCGACTGGGGCAGCGTGCACAAGCAGGTCCAGTCCACGCTCGATCCGCTGGTGCGGGCGAACTACAAGGACCGCTACGGCGCGTCGGTCGGCTATCTGACCGGCGATCCGGCGGCGGTCAAGCTGGCCTGAGCGGGCTGAATCCTGCCTGAATGTCGATAAGGCGGGCTGCGGCGCGCCTTATTTGTTTTCGGCCGCATTCCACGTATGCGCCGTCGTGCGCCATTTGCCGTCCGTGCCTCGAGTCATGACCTTGAGCAGCACACCCTTGAACGCCTGCTTCTTGCCGTCCTTGTCCAGCATCGCGCTCCAGTTCGCCGTCTCGTACATCACGTTGCCATGATGGCTCGCGTGCACGACGCTGGTCGCGTGATCGTGGACGCCAGCATCGAAGAAACTCTTGAAGAGCTTTTCGATTTCATCGCGTCCCTGCACGGTCTTGCCGTTGCCGGGCGAAACGACGGCTTTCTCGTCGTAGAGCGCGGCGAGCGCGTGGGCATCGCCCTTGTTGAAGGTCTGGTCCCAGAGCGCGTTGGCGTGTTCGACGGACGAATCGGCGGCATGCGGATACCACGCCGGACTGAGTGCGACGAGCACGACGAGCTTCCCGATCATCTTCTGCATGACGTTCCTCCGATGCGAAAGGTAAGACGTAAATGAACGCACGTGTTTTGAAACAATCGTTTGTGCGTTACATTTAATGAGGATTGTTCGTCAGTGCGTGAAGTATAGGAACGGGCGGCTCCGTTAATCAATTACGGAGAAGGTCTCAAAGCGCCGCCGCCAGCGCGCCGATCTGCCGGAAAGCCGCGTCTCGCTGCGCGGGCGCCGCGTGCACGGCTTGCGTGAGATACGCGGCGACGAGAATGGGCGCGCGTCCCGTCGGCCACACGATGGCGATATCGTTCGCGGTGCCTTGTTCGCCCGTGCCGGTCTTGTCGCCGATGCGCCAGTTCGACGGCAAGCCCGCGCGCAATCGCGTGCCGCCGGTCTGATTGGCGACTAGCCACGCCACCAGCCGATCGCGCGACGACGAAGACAGGCGCTGACTGAGCAAGATCTCGCGCATGTCGGTGAGCATCGCGCTGGGCGTCGTGGTATCGCGGAGATCGCCGTCGATGGCTTCGTTGAGCGCGGGTTCGATTCGATCGAGCCGCGTCGTCCGATCGCCGATCTGGCGCGCGAACGCCGTCAGCGCCGTCGGCCCGCCGATGCTCGCGAGCAGCAGATTCGCCGCCGTGTTGTCGCTGCGCGTGATCGCCGCTTCGCATAGTTCCGCGACCGTCATGCCCGCGCCGCCCGCGCGCGGACCGCTGACGGGCGAATTCGCGACCACATCGTCTTTCGTGAAGGCGATCCGCCGATCCAGCGATTCCTCGGCACGATCCTGTCGTTCGAGAATGGCCGCGGCCAGCAGAAACTTGAAGGTGCTGCACATCGGGAAGCGCTCGTTCGCGCGGTACGCGTAGTGCGTGCCCGATGCGGTATCGAGGATCGCCACGCCGAGCCGTCCGCCGGTTTCCGATTCGATCGACGCGAACTGATGTTCGATCGCATCGTCGGCGGCGAAGGCTTTCCATGCCGAGCCGAAGGCCACGCATGTCAGCGCGGTGGAAATAAAGGTACGTCCGGATGTCATCGTCGGCTCCGTGAGAGAAGCCGTCACTATCGTGAGTTTCGCTTTTCGGGACAAACGATGAATTGTTGCCGCTGCCTTTAGAAAAACTATCGGCTTACCTGAACGCCCGCATCTGCGCCGTCATCATCTGCAGCATCTTGTTCGACGCCACCGACAAGCGCCGGCCCGTGCGCGTGACGAGATGCGCTTCGGCATCGGCGAGAATCGGATGCGTGATGTCCACCGCGTACAGTTCGCCCGCTTCCATTTCGGTCGTGACGGCAAAGGCGGGCAGCACGGTAATGCCGAGTCCCGATTTAACGAACTGCTTCAGGATGGCGATGGAGTTGGTCGTCATGACCGGATCGAAGCGGATTTTTTCCGCGTATTCGACCGCCTGCAGCATCTGGCACGTGCCGTAGGACGCGTGCGTGACGGCGAGCGGGTACTTCGCCAGATCGTGCACGGTCATCGACGTGACGTGCTTGCGCGGAAATTTCGGTCCGACGATGGCCATCATCGGCTGACGCTTGATTGCGCGCGACACGAGCTTCGGCTCCTGCGGCGGGTTGTAGACGAGGCCGATTTCGCCTTCGTCCTCGCCGATCTTGCGGATCACGTCGTTCGTGCCGCCGAGATCGAGATTCACCTTGATGCTCGGATAGTGCTTGCAAAAGGTCTGCATCGGTCCGGACAGCAGATCGGACACGAAGCCTTCGCCGAGCACGATATTCACCTGACCGGTGCGCAGCCCGCGCAATTCCTGAAGGCGCGAAAGCAGGTCGTCGCGATGCGCCAGCTGCTCGCGAAAATACTCGATCACGCATTGCCCGGCGTCGGTCGGTTTCACGCCGCGCGCGTGACGCTCGACCAGCGTCGCGTCGAGTTCCTTTTCCAGCAAGCCGATCTGCCGGCTCACCGCCGATGGCGCGACGTTCAGGAAATCCGCCGCCGCGCGGATCGTTCCGCAGCGCACCGCTTCGAAAAAATAGACGATCCGGCTGTCGGTCAGGTTGTCGCTCATGGCTTATCCGTACAGTTCCGAGTATTCTAATTTTTAGAACAATCTCAATATTGTCGTTGATTGATTGTACGGCTCCCCGGCGTGAATATGACAGGAACACGCAACGAGAAGGAGTCTCGCGGATGAAAACGGTAGGTGTGATCGGCTTGGGGAACATGGGGCGCGGCATGGCGCTGTCGGCGGTGCGCGGCGGATATCGCGTGCTGGGCTTCGATGCCGCGCCGGGCGTCGCGGAAAAATTGCAGGCGGAAGGCGTGGAAGCACGCGCATCGATCGCGGCGATCGCGGCCGATGTCGACGTGCTGATTCTGTCGCTGCCGACATCGGCAATCGTCGAGGACGTGGTGCTCGGCCAGGGCGGCGTCGCGCAGAGCGGCAACCCGGGCCTGATCGTCGTCGATACCACGACGGCGGACCCCAACAGCACGAAGAAAGTCGCCGCCGCGTTGGCGGAATGCAAGATCGGTTTCGTCGATGGCCCGGTAAGCGGCGGCCCAAAAGGCGCGGCCACGGCCACGATGACGATGGTCCTCGGCGGCTCGGATGCGGACGTCGCGGCGGTCGAGCCGATTCTCGCGGTGATCAGCGCCAAGCGCGTGCATGTCGGCCCGGTCGGCGCGGGTCACGTGACGAAGATCATCAACAACATGCTGACTGGCGTGCATCTGCTCGCCGCGAGCGAAGCGGTGCGCGCGGCCGAAGCAAACGGCGTCGATCCGGAAAAGCTCGTCGAGGCGCTCAACGGCGGCTCGGGCCGCAATAGCGCGACGCTCACCAATTACCCGACGTGGATCTTCAACGACACCTTCAATTCCGGCTTCACGATGAAGCTGATGCGCAAGGACGTGCGCCTCGCGATGGCGCTGCTCGACAGCGTGCACGCGAGCGCGCCGATCGCCAAGGAATCGGGACGCCTGTGGGCCGCGAGTGAAGCGAGCATCGGCGATGCGGAGGATTTCAACCGCATCGTGCAGTTCATCGAATCGAAGTAAAAGGATCGGTAAAAAATGGAATACAACGCAGCGGAACAACTTCTCGCGGCCTTCGCGCATTTCTTTCCCAACGCGAAGACCATTGGCTCGTATGTCGGCGGCGAATTGATCGAAGGGCAAGGCGAAACCATCCAGCTTTACGATGCCGCGACCGGCAAGCCGAGCCTCGCGTACAAGGACGGTGGCGAAGCGGTCGTCGTGCAGGCGGCGGCAGCGGCGGAACGCGCGCAAAAACAATGGTGGGCGATGACGCACGCCGCGCGCGGCCGCGTGATGTTCGAGATCGCGCGCGAGATTCGCAAGGAAGCGGAAAACATCGCGCGTCTGGAATCGCTCGGTTCGGGCAAGCCGATCCGCGATTGCCGTGGCGAAGTCGCGAAAGTCGCGGAGATGTTCGAGTACTACGGCGGCTGGGCCGACAAGTTTTACGGCGAAGTGATTCCCGTGCCGACCTCGCATCTGAACTACACGCGCCGCGAGCCTGCCGGCACCGTATTGCAGATCACGCCGTGGAATGCGCCGGTCTTCACTTGCGGATGGCAGGTCGCGCCCGCCATTTCGATGGGTAACGCCGTGCTGCTGAAGCCGTCCGAACTCACGCCGTTCACGTCGATCGTGGTCGGGCTGCTGGCCGAACGCGGCGGCGCGCCGAAGGGTTTGATCAACGTGCTGGCGGGTCTCGGTCACACGGTCGCGCAATCGGCGATCGCCAACAAGGCGGTGAAGAAGGTCGTGTTCGTCGGCTCGCCCGCGACGGGTGCGCGCATCGCGGAAAGCGCGGCGAAACGCGTGCTGCCGTGCGTGCTGGAACTCGGCGGCAAGTCGGCCAACATCATTTTCGGCGATGCCGATCTGAAGCGCGCCGCGCTCACCGCGCAGGCCGCGATCTTCGCGGGGGCGGGACAAAGCTGCGTCGCGGGTTCGCGTCTTCTGGTGCAGCGCTCGGTCTACGACGAATTCGTCGCGATGGTCGCGGCGGGCGCGAAGAAGATCAAGGTCGGATCGCCGCTCGACGATACGACCGAAGTTGGCCCGATCAATAATCGTAAGCAGTACGATCATGTGATCTCGATGATCGAACGCGGCATCGCGTCCGGCGCGACGCTGGCGGCAGGCACGTCGGAACGCTCGGATGCAGGCTATTTCGTGCCGCCGACGGTGCTCGCCAATGTATCGAACGAAATGGATGTGGCGCGCACGGAAATCTTCGGGCCGGTCGTCGTCGCGATTCCGTTCGATACCGAAGAAGAAGCCATCGCGATCGCCAACGATACGGAGTTCGGTCTCGCGGGCGCGGTCTGGACCAACGATGTATCGCGTTCGCATCGCGTCGCGGCGCAGGTGAATGCGGGCACGTTTTGGGTCAACGGCTACAAGACCATCAACGTGGCGTCGCCGTTCGGCGGTTACGGTTTGTCCGGCTACGGGCGTTCGAGCGGCGTCGAGGCGCTGTACGAATATACGCAGACCAAGAGCGTGTGGGTCGAAACCGCAAAAGATCCCGGCACGACTTTCGGCTATCTATGATGTCTTGACGCAGTGCATCCGCGCCGCGCAAAACCATGCGGCGCGGAGCGAACAGGGGAGAAGAAAAAATGGAAAGCACGTTGAGCGCGGGACGCCACGAAAGCAGTGGTTTAAGAACCGCGAAGCTCTTTTTCTATGCGGCGGTCATTCTGCTGATCGCGGAGTTCATCGGCTCGTTTACCTTCAAGATCGGGCCGGGCAAGGTCATTCTCTTGCCGATGATCTGGGCGCTGTTGCTCGGCGCGGCGCTCGGGCTCGTGTCCGAACGCTGGAAGAGCAGCGCGCGGCTCGACGTGCGTAGCCAGTTTTATGCGGCGGCCATTCTTCAACCCGCGTTGCTGTTGTTCGTATCGAAGCTCGGCCTGATGGTCGGCAGCGCCTTGCCGAAGCTCGCGGCCGCAGGCTGGGCGCTCGCGTTTCAGGAACTCGGCCACTTCGTCGGCACCATTCTGCTCGGCTTGCCGCTCGCGCTGCTGCTCGGCATCAAGCGCGAGGCGATCGGCACGACGTTTTCCGTGGGACGCGAACCGAGTCTTGCGATCATCGGCAAGAAGTACGGCATGGATTCCGCCGAAGGCCGTGGCGTGCTCGCCGAATATCTGACGGGCACGGTGTTCGGCGCGGTGTTCATCGCGATTTTCGCGGGCTTCGTCGCGAGTCTGCATATCTTCCATCCGCTCGCCCTGGCGATGGGCTCGGGCGTCGGCTCAGGCAGCATGATGGCGGCGGCATCGGGCGCGATCGCGGCGCAGCAGGACCCGGAAACGGCCAAGTCCGTGCTGACGTTCGCGGCGGCCAGCAATCTGATCACGACGACGGTCGGCACGTATTTCAGGCTCTTCATCTCCTTGCCGATGGCGCTGTTCGGCTATCGCGTGCTCGAGCCGATCATCGGCCGTAAGACGAAGGCGTCCGCCGCCAGCGAGGCCGTCGCCGCGCCCAAACTCGGTGACGTGAAAACCGAAGCGCCGGAACTCGGCTACGGCGGCAAGCTGCTCGCATGGGCCGCCACCGCGATCATGGCGCTCGCCGCCGACTGGATCACGCACGGCACCACGCCGATGCAAGGCCTGCCCGGCATGCTGATCATGGTGCTGGCGACCATCGTCGGCGATGCCATCGCGCAAGCGACGGGCCGCAAGATTCCGGCGGTGTGCTGGGTATCGATCGTCGCGATGTTCCTGACGTCGCCGTGGTGTCCGTGTGGCGCGCAGATCGCGCAAATCAGCTCGGTCAACGACTTCCTCGGTGTGACCACGCCGATGCTGACGTTCGCGGGCCTGTCCATCGCGAAGGATATTCCGGCGTTTCGCCGGCTCGGCTGGCGCATCGTGCTGGTGTCGTTCGTCGCGAACGCGGGGACGTTCCTCGGCGCGGCGATCGTCGCGCAGCTCTTTCATATCTGATCGACGCCGATCGATCGGCCGACGACGGTGGGCGCGGGGGTATAAAATCGACAGTATCGATTTTGTCCCGCGCTCGAATGCGCCTGCCGTCATGGAACCTTCTTCGAGCAAAGATCCCGCGCGCCGGAAGATTTCTCCGCGCATGCTCAACGTGCTGACCGCGCTCATCGGCATTGCGACGCTGGCTTTGGGAATCGGCTGGCTGATTTACAGCTGGACGGTCGATCTGGAAGTGCCGTACTTCGCCATTCCGCTCGTGATGACCGTGCCGGTGATCGTCGCGGTGGCGTTTTGAAACTGCTGGGAATAGCTGCCGTTTTCGACCGACGAAGGTCGGCGCATAAAACAAAACGCCGCGTGTTTGATACACGCGGCGTTTTGTTTTTAATCGTTGGTAGGCTCGATTGGATTTGAACCAACGACCCCAACCATGTCAAGGTGGTGCTCTAACCAACTGAGCACGAGCCTAAGGAGCCGCGAATTTAGAGACCCGATTCGCGGTCCGCAAGCCCTCACGCACAACTTTCTGCACGATCATGCATCGGCTGGCTACCTTTTGGGCCTTGCGCGGCATGACCGGCGCATCTCACACACTTCTTTACGGTCTGAATGCAATGATATAACATCTCATTCGTTCTTGAGTGACCTTCCTTTCCATCGGCTCGATTCCCGCGCCCAGCCACGCTCGCATTATGCAACGATATATTGTTGCGTGGCAGGGCGTGAATAGTGGCGAGCCGACTTATCGCTGAAAACTTCGAATAACGACCGTGACCAACATCTTTACGTGCTCCTTTTCACGATCCCGCCGGCTGTCGCCGATCACCCTGGCGTTGCTCGCGCTGACCGCTCAGGCCCAGCAGCAGGACGATTCCGCCAAGCCGACGTCCGTCCCCGGCGGCGCGCTCGCGCCGGTTTTCGTCACGGCCAATCCGCTCGGCGATACCGATCTGATCGCGCCCGCCACCGCGCTGTACGGCGACGAGCTGACGCGCCGTCAGACCAACTCGCTCGGCGAGACGCTCAACGGTTTGCCCGGCGTATCGACGACGACCTACGGCCCGATGGTCGGCCGCCCGATCATTCGCGGCATGGACGGCGATCGCATCCGTCTGCTGCAGAACGGCGTCGCGGCGTGGGATGCGTCGTCGCTGTCCTACGATCACGCCGTGCCGCAGGAACCGCTGACGGTCGAGCGCGTCGAGATCGTGCGCGGGCCGGCGGCGCTGCTGTACGGCGGCAACGCGATCGGCGGCGTCGTCAATACGATCGATAACCGCATTCCGCGCGAGCCGGTGAAGGGCGTCGACGGCGCGGTCGATGCGAGCTACGGCGGCGCAAACAACGCGCGCGCGGGCGAAGCGATGGTCGAGGGCGGCAACGGCCGCTTCGCCTTCCACGTCGATGCCTTCGATCGCGAGACCAGCAAGGAGCGCATTCCAGGCTTCGCGCATTCGGATCGCCAGCGCGCGCTCGACGGCCCGGACGCCGATCAGGCTTACGGCAGCATCCCGAACAGCGATGGCCGCTGGCACGGCGGCGCGGTCGGCACGTCGTACACCTGGGCCGACGGTTACGCCGGTCTGTCGTACAACGGCTACGAGGCGAATTACGGCTCCGTCGCGGAAGACGACGTGCGGCTGCGCATGCATCAGGATCATGCCGCGTTCGCATCGGAAGTGCGCAATCTGCAAGGGCCGTTCTCGCAACTGAAATTCGACTTCGGCTATACGGATTACGAGCACAAGGAAATCGACAACGGCGAGACCGGCACGACCTTCCGCAATCACGGTTACGAGGCGCGGATCGAGGCGCGGCATCGCAAGATCGGGCCGCTCGAAGGCGCCATCGGCGTGCAGATCAGCCAGAATACGTTCTCCGCGCTCGGCGACGAAGCGCTCGTGCCGACGACGCAAACGACCAACGTGGCGCTGTTCGGCCTGGAAGAATGGAACGTCACCGATGCGTTCAAGCTGAGCGCGGGCGCGCGCTACGAGCACGTCAAGCAGGACCCTACGGCTGCGGGCAACGACAAGTTCGCGGGCGTCGCCGATCGCGATTTCAATGCGTTCAGCGCATCGCTCGGCGCGTTGTACAAGCTGACGCCGGCATGGGCGGTGGCCGGCAATATCGCGTACACGGAGCGCGCGCCGGCGCTGTACGAACTGTTCGCCAACGGTCCGCACGATGCAACCGGCCAGTACCTGATCGGCAATCCGGATGCGCAGAAGGAAAAAGCCGTATCCGCCGATCTCTCTCTGCGATTCGCCAGTGGTCCTAACAAAGGCAGCATCGGCGCCTTTTACAGCCGCTTCCGCAATTACCTTACCGAGTACAACACCGGTCGTCTCGTCGATGACGACGATCAGGTCGTCGCGCCAGGCACCGACGATGCATTGAACGAAGCCGTCTATCGCGGCGTGCGCGCCGAGTTCTACGGCATCGAACTCGACAGCAAGTGGCGCGTGTACGAGCACGGCGCGCACAAGGTCGATGTGTCGCTGGTCGGCGACTACACGCACGCGCGCAACATCGATACCGACCAGCCGCTGCCGCGTATCTCGCCGCTGCGCGCGACCGTGGCGGTCGATTACGGCTATGGCCCGTTCGGCGCGCGCGCGGAAATGGAGCATGCGTGGGCGCAGCATCGCGTGCCGGAAGACGATCTGCCGACGGCCAGCTACACCAAGCTCGGCGTGATGTTCACCTACAAGTTCCATGTCGGCACGACCCACTGGCTCGCCTATGTGCGTGGCGACAACCTGACGAATCAGGAGATCCGTTACGCGAGTTCCGTCGTGCGCGATATCGCGCCGGAAGGCGGACGCAGCGCGATGGTCGGCTTGCGCACGACCTTCTGACGCGCGACCACGATACAAGGAGCGACTCATGGATTCACGGCTGCCGGTCACGGTACTCTCGGGTTTTCTCGGCGCAGGCAAGACCACGCTACTCAATCACATCCTCAACAATCGCGAAGGGCGTCGCGTCGCGGTGATCGTCAACGACATGAGCGAGGTGAATATCGATGCGACGCTGGTGCGCGACGGCGGCGCGCAGTTGTCGCGCACCGACGAGAAGCTCGTCGAGATGAGCAACGGCTGCATCTGCTGTACCTTGCGCGAGGATTTGCTGCTCGAAGTGAATCGGCTCGCGAAAGAAGGGCGTTTCGATCAGCTCGTCATCGAATCGACGGGGATATCGGAGCCGCTGCCGGTCGCGGAAACCTTCACGTTCGCCGATGAAACCGGCCAAAGTTTGTCCGATGTCGCGCGTCTCGACACGATGGTGACCGTCGTTGACGGCTTCAATTTTCTGCGCGATTTTAGCTCGCAGGAAAGCCTGCAATCGCGCGGCGAATCGCTGGGCGACGACGATCATCGGACCATCGTGGACTTGCTGATCGAACAGGTCGAGTTCTGCGATGTCATCGTGCTCAACAAGACCGATCTCGTCGATGCCGCCGAGCGCGAGCGCTTGCACGCGATTCTGCGCGGGCTCAATCCGCGCGCTCGCATCGAAGTGTCGTCGTTCGGCCGCGTGCCGCTCGATCGCGTGCTCGATACGAAGCTCTTCGACTTCGACGCCGCCGCCGAAGCGCCCGGATGGCTGCGCGAAATGCGCGGCGAACCTACGCCGGAGACGCAGGAATACGGTATCGAAAGCTTCGCGTGGCGCGCGCGGCGTCCGGTGCATCCGCAACGCTTCTGGGATTTGATCAATAGCGAATGGGAAGGCGTGGTGCGCTCCAAAGGCTTCTTCTGGCTGGCGAGCCGTCCGGTGCAGGTCGGCTCGTGGTCGCAGGCGGGCGCGGTGTGCCGGCATGGCGCGGCGGGATTATGGTGGGCCGCGGTGCCGAAGGAACAATGGCCGACCGATCCCGAAGCGCGGCAAACCATCGAGAAGGAATGGGATGCGAATGTCGGCGATGCGCGACAGGAGATCGTGTTGATCGGCATCGAGATGGATGAAGCCGACTTGCGTCTTCGTCTCAACGCATGTCTCTTGAGCAACGATGAAATGGCGCTCGGCCCCGAAGGATGGATGCGTTTTCCCGATCCCTTCTTCCCTGCGTGGAGCGAAGTCGACGCAGAAGACTGAACCTTCGAAGGCTTGCCGGCGCAATAGAAATCAAACAGCCGGCAAGCCCATTCAGCCAATCGAAAGCTCGCGGCGCAAGGCCGACAGGGTTAACACCCGGATTTAACGAGCTATTACCTCGGCCCACGGCTTCATCGATAAATTCACTCTCAATCGTGCAGGGTGTTTTCATCGAAGGAGGGTCGATGGCAAAGCTGATTCATACCATGATTCGGATCAAGGACCTGGACCGTTCACTGGACTTCTATCGGTCCGCACTCGGACTAACCCCTAGTCATCGACTCGATTTCGACGACTTCTCGCTCGTCTATCTGCGCAACGACGAAACCGAAGCCGAGATCGAATTGACCTGGAACAAGGGACGCGCCGAACCTTATACGCATGGCGATGGCTACGGTCACTTCGCCGTCGTCGTCGACGATGCGCGCGCCGAGCATGAGCGCCTTGTCGGTCTGAAGCTGTCGCCCAAGGACGTGAAGGAGTTTCGCGACGGCAAGGGCGATCTGATCTCGCGCACCTTGTTCGAGACATCGAACTCGTTGAAGTTCTTGATCTTCGGATCGAGCGTGACGGCCACGACGGGAATGCGCTGCGTCTCGTTCATGATCGTGAAGTAGCCGCTCTTGACCAGCTCGTCGCGCAGCTTCACGGCATTCGCCAGCGTGTGCGTCATGATGCGCTTGTAGCCGTCGAAACCCCAGCCGCATGAATTGATAGTACTGCACGGCGATCGGCGCGGCATTGCGGCTGAAATTGAGTGTGGCCGTGGGCATCTCGCCGCCGAGATAGTTCACGTAGAAGATCAGATCCTCGTTGAAGATCTTGCGCTCGCGGAACACGACCCATCCGAGGCCCGGCGGCGTGAGGCCGAACTTGTGCCCCGATGCATTGATCGACTGCACGCGCGGCAGGCGAAAATCCCACTTGTAGTCGGGGTAAAGAAACGGATTCACGAAGCCGCCCGACGCACCGTCGATATGCATCGGAATGGAGACGCCGGTGCGCTTCTCGTAATCGTCGAGCCAGTCGTGGATCTGCTGGATATCGTCGTCTTCGCCGGTGAAGGTTTGCCCCGCGATGGCGACCACGGCGATGGTGTTTTCGTCGACGTACTGGTCGAGCTGATCCGCCGTGAGCCGGTAATTGCCCGGCTTCAGCGGCACGATGCGCGGCTCCACGTCGAAATAGCGCAGAAACTTCTTCCACACGATCTGCACATTGCTGCCCGTCACCATATTGGGCCGCGAACCGTCCTTGCCGGCTTTCTCGCGCGCCTGCCGCCAGTTCCATTTGTGCGCGAGCCCCGCGAGCATGCAGGCTTCCGACGAACCGATGGTCGCCGCGCCATACGGCTCGACGCCCTTCGGCCCGTTCCATAGCTCATGCAGCCAGCGCACCATGCGCCGCTCCATCGCGAAGAGCTGCGGATACATATCGTGATCGATGTAGTTCTTGTACATGCTGCGCCGCGCGGTTTCCAGCGCTTCCGGCTCGGCGAAGGTCGTCACGAACGACGACATGTTGAGCATCGGATTCGTGTCGGTCCATTCGTCGCTCCAGACGAGCGCGTTGGCGGCGCGCGCGGAAATGCCCTTGCGCGGAAACTCGTCTTCGGGCACCTCGATGTTGAACTCGTCGTACATCGTGATTTTTTCGAGCGGCATGCTGGCCGGATCGGGTGATGGTTCCATCGTGGCTCCTCGTTGTCTGATGCGTCGTGCCGTGATCGCTCTACTTCGCCTTCTTGCCGGTTTCCTTGTTGAAGCGCTCGACGTAGCGATCCATCAGCTTGCGGATCGACCGGCCGATATGCATGTAATCGCTTTCGTTGAGATTGGCGAGCGACACGCGCCCCGACGGATGCGGCGTGCCGAAGCCGCGCCCCGGCAGCAGCACGACGCGCGCTTCCTTCGCCAGCTCGAACAATAGTTCGGATGGCTTAGTGTTTTTCATCACCCATTCGACGAAGTCGCGGCCATGCGTCTTGCCGCCGAAGTATTCCAGATCGAGAATCGTGTAGTAATCGACCTGATTCTCGTCCTTCTCGGCGTCGTCCAGCGCCAGACCCATCTCGCGATACAACGCCTGCTTGCGGCTGCGGATCAGACGCTTGAGCGCGTTCTTGTATGCGTCGGGCGTGTCCATCAGCGAGAAGAGCGAGAACAGCACCATCTGCACCTGCTGCGGCAGCGACAAACCCGCAGTGTGATTCAGCGCGACCGTGCGGCTGTCGGCCACCAGCCGGTCGATGAACTTGAGCTTGTCCGGCTCGGTCGTGATCGATTCATACCGATGATGCAGAATCTCGCGCTTGTCCTTCGGCAGCGCGGCGAGCTTCTCGTCGAAGATATTCTCGCGATGCGTGGCGATGGTGCCGAACCGCCATCCCGTCGCGCCGAAATACTTCGAGTACGAATACACGAGGATGGTGTTCTTGGGGCACAGCGCGAATAGCGACACGAAGTCGTCGGCGAAGGTGCCGTACACGTCGTCGGTCAGCAGGATCAGATCGGGCCGTTCCTTGACGATCTCGGCAATGTACTGAAGACTCGCGTCGTCCATCTTCACCGACGGCGGATTGCTTGGATTCACGAGGAAAAATGCCTTCACCTTCGGATCGCGCAGCTTGTCGAGTTCCTTCTTCGAGTATTGCCAGCCGTTCGCGACATCGGCATCGAGATTGACGACCTCGAGCTTGTAGTCGTTCAGCGTCGGAATCTCGATGTACGGCGTGAAGATCGGCCGGCCCAGCGCAATGGTGTCGCCTTCGCTGATCAGGAAGTTCTCGCGCATCGTGTTGAAGATGTAGGTCATCGCCGCGGTGCCGCCTTCCACCGCGAAGATATCGAACTCGCCGACGAACGGATGCTTGCCGATCATCTCGCGCCGCAGATATTGCCCGACGATGATCTCCGCGAGCTTGAGCATCCGATCCGGCACCGGATAGTTGCAGGCGAGAATGCCTTCGCACATCTCGTAGAGAAAGTCGCCAGCGTTGAGCCCGAGTTGATCGCGCACATACGACACCGCGCCCACCAGAAACGCAATGCCCGCCACGCCCTTGTTCTCGCGCGCGAAAATCTCGAAACGCTCCTCGATGCCCTCGCGCTTCGGAAACCCGCCGATGCCTTCCGGCATATACGCGAACGAACGTTCCGACTCGCGCATCGCGAACAGGCCGAGTTGCCAGAAGCCGTGACGCTGGATCGTCGCGAGAAAGTTCGGGTTGCCGCGCCCGGCGTTGAGCATCGCGAGATTCGCGGGCCGTTCGACCACGCCGCCGCCCGCCGCCTTGATGAGTTCGTCCTTCAGTTCGAACGGGCTGAGCGACGCCATCGCGGCGCTATCGTCGTGATCGGATTTCGAGGATTTGGCCATCCAACACCTCCGGGAGATGAGCAGAAAAGTTCGATACGAGCCGCGTGCGGCGTCAGGAGAGCAGCATGACCACACCATGCCCCAGATCGTCAGCAGCGTATTGCCGACCGCGTAGGTCACGGTGTAGCCCAGACCCGGCACCTGACTCTTGGCGGCATCGCAGATCATGCCGAGCGCGGCCGTCGTGGTGCGCGCGCCTGCGCAGATGCCGAGCAGAATCGCCGGATGAAACTTGAACACGTACTTCGCGATATACATGCCGATGATGAGCGGCACCGACGACGCGAAAATGCCCCACAAAAACAGGCTTACGCCGAGCTTCTGCAGACCCGCGACGAAGCCCGGCCCGGCCGTGATGCCGACCACCGCGATGAACACGTTCAGCCCGACCGAGTTCATGAACCACAGCGTCGGCGAGGGAATGCGTCCGAAGGTCGGATGAATCGCGCGCAGCCAGCCGAACACGATGCCCGCGATCAGCGCGCCGCCCGCAGTCGACAGCGTGATCGGAATGCCGCCCGCGCGAATCACGATCGCGCCGATCAGCGCGCCCAGCGTGATCGCGAGACCCGTGAACGCCATGTCCGCGACATCGCTCGGGCGATCGATCACGCCGACCGCTTTCGCGACCGCCGTGGTGTCCTGCGTGCGGCCGACGAGCGTCACCGTATCGCCGCGATGCAGCGTGGTGCTCGGCAGCACGGGAATCGGCGTTTCGGTCGCGCCGCGCTTGATACGGCGGATAAACACGCCGCGCGCACCCGGCAATTGCGCCAGTTCGGACAGCTTCTTGCCGTCGACGTCCTTGCTCGTGATGTAGATATCGACGCCTTCGACCGGCACGGCGAGCAGTTCCGCGTCGTCCACTTCGTGCGCGACGCCGCCGAGCACCTGCACGAGTTCCTCGCGCCGCCCCGCGACCGCGACGATATCGCCGCCCTGCAGCACGTCGTCGATCTTGGCGTCCTGGATCGTGCCGCCGCGCCGAATCCGCTCGATGAACAGCCGCGCGCCCGGCAGCTCCAGCGCTTCCGCCTGCCCGACCGTCAGACCGGCCACGCGCCCGCCCTCCTGCACGCGATACGCGCGCAACGCGAACTGATGCCACGCGCTGCCCGCGCCGCCAATTTCCGCTCCGCCGCCTAACTGCGCTTCGTAGTCCTTGCAGGCCGCGACGAGATCGATATTCAGCAGCTTCGGCCCGAGCATCGCGAGGATCAGCGCCGAGCCGATCGTGCCGTAGATGTAGGTGACGGCGTAGGCCGTGGGCATCGCGTCGAGCAGCGCCTTGGCCTGATCCGGCGGCAAGCCGATGCGGTTGATCGCGTCGGTCGCAAGGCCCATCGATGCGGAAATCGTCTGAGAACCGGCGAACAGCCCCGCTGCCGAGCCGATGTCGTAGCCCGCGATCTTCGCCGCCGCGTAAGGCGCGGCGAGGCACAGCAGACACTGGATCACCGAGAACAGCGCTTGCGGCAAGCCGTCTTTCGCGATGCCGCGCACGAATTGCGGCCCGACGCCGTAACCGACGGCGAAGAGAAACATCAGAAAGAAGACGGATTTGACGTTCGGCGAGATCGTGATGCCCAACTGCCCGATGGCGATGGCCGCGAGCAGCGTCGCCGTAACCGAGCCGAGACTAAAGCCCTTGAAGCTTTTCCCGCCGACCCAGTAGCCCACCCCCAGCGAGAGGAAGACCGCGATCTCGGGATAACTGCGCAGCGTTGCGGTAAGCCATGACATAGGAGCTCCTTTCCGTGATGTGCCTCGCGTACGTGTGTGTGTCGCAGCGAGAAGGAAACGAAGGGAATGAATGACTTGAAACCATGCTGCCCGTATCGTTAGGATGCGATGCAGGCCGTGGGGAGCCTTGCCCGCGATCGGGCTTAATCATCACCAATACACCATTTTTGTCGTAGCGTTCGACGAAAGCGCGATAATTCTGCGACGCGGGGCGCCCACTCGTTTCGTTGCGGGATGCGAAGCGCGCTCCGTCGGCACGCGGCCGGCGAATCCGCTTTTTACCCAGCTTTTGGGCTCGCCGCTTCGGATACTGCCGGCCGTTTTCCGGGCCCGCATCGAGACCGAGTTCGTCCCTGGCATACGACACCGCGCCGCGCAGAAAGTCGATTCCCGCCGCGCCCTTGTGCTCGCGCACGAAAATCTCGAAACGTTTCTCCAGTCCATCCCGCCTCGAAAATCCGCCTACACCTTCCACCAAAGAGCGAACGAGCGCTCGGACTCGCGCATGGACATTACCGACATTCGACACCTCGTTGTTTCAGCGACAATGATTCGCGACGCATGATTTCGACGGGACGCCTGTCAGCTGAGCAGCATGACGGTCACCATTCCCCAGATCGTGAGGAGCGTGTTGCCGACGGCATACGTCACCGTGTAACCGAGACCCGGCACCTGACTCTTCGCGGCATCGCAGATCATGCCGAGCGCGGCCGTGGTGGTGCGCGCGCCCGCGCAAATGCCGAGCAGAATCGCTGGATGGAACCTGAATACGTACCGGGCGATCAACATGCCCAGAATCAGCGGCACCGCCGACGCGAAGATGCCCCACAAAAAGAGACTGACGCCCAGCTTCTGCAAGCCCGCAACGAAACCGGGACCGGCGGAAATGCCCACCACGGCGATGAAAACGTTCAGCCCTACCGAATTCATGAACCAGAGCGTGGGCGCCGGTATGCGCCCAAAAGTGGGATGGATCGCGCGCAGCCAGCCGAACACGATGCCCGCGATCAACGCGCCACCCGCCGTCGACAGCGTGAGCGGCACCGCGCCCATCTTCAGCACCAGCGAACCGATGAGCGCCCCGACCGCGATAGCCAGCCCCACCGTGGCGATATCCGCCACATCCGACGCGCGATCCTGCACGCCGAGCGACTTCGCCGCAGCGCTAATGTCTTGCGTGCGCACGATCAGCGTGACCGTATCCCCGCGATGAACCTGCGTGTTGGGCAACACCGGAATCTGCGTCTCCGTCGCGCCGCGCTTGATCTTGCGCACGAACACGCCGCGCGCACCCGGCAGCGCCGACAACTCACGCAACGTCTTGCCGTCCACCTGCTTGCTCGTCACATAGACGTCGATACCTTCTGCCGGCACCGACAGCAACTCGCGATCGTCGACTTCTTCTGTGCGGCCGCCGAGCAACGCGACGAGTTGTTCGCGCGGTCCCGCGATCGCGATAATGTCGCCCGCCTGCAGCACGTCATCGCTCTTCGCGTCCTGCAGCGTGCCGTCGCGCCGGATCCGCTCGATGAAAAGCCGTGCGCCGGCCGGTTCCAGCGCTTCCGCCTCTCGCACGCTCAGACCGGCGAGCTTGCTGCCCGCCGCGACGCGATAGGCACGCAACGCGTATTCATGCCACGCAAGAAGCGCGTTGCCCGAGTCGCCCGCGCCGCCCAAGGTCTGCTCGTATTCTTTGCATGCCTTGACGAGATCGATACGCAGGAGCCTGAGCCCGAGCATGGCCAGAATGAGTGCCGAGCCTATCGTGCCGAAGATGTAGCTGACCGCGTAGGCCGTGGGCATGGCGTCGAGCAAGCCTTTCGCCCTGGTCGGCCCGAAGATCGCGGATAAGGCGATCATCGGCCCGGGCACGGCCATTGGCTTACACAAGGGCGACGCCGACTTGCAGAATCGCCTGAACACCGCGTTCGATACCATCAAAAAGGACGGCACGTTCAAGCGCATCATGGCAAAGTACTTCACCACCGATATCTCGGTGCAGTAAGCACGGTTCGACGCGTTCGCGGCTTGATCCGCGAATCCATCGGAAAGGCATCGCGTGCGGTGCCTTTCTTTTTTGACGGAGCGATTCAGGCCAAGATGCAGGTTCAACACCATCAGCTCGTCGGCGTGTCGCTGGGTACGGGACGCGCGCGCGCTCACGAGCTATCGGTTCGGCCCGCACGACGACACGCTTCCCTCGGTTTTCATCCAGGCGTCGCTGCACGCGGATGAACTGCCGGGGCTGGTCGTCGCGTGGTATCTCAAGCGCATCCTCGCGGAACTTGAAGCGCAGGGACAACTCAAAGCGCGCATCGTGCTCGTGCCGCTGGCCAATCCGGCCGGGCTGAATCAGCACTGGTTCGGCGCGCATATGGGCCGTTTCGACATGCGTTCGGGGCAGGACTTCAATCGCCGCTTTCCGGAACTCGGCCCGGATGTCGCGATGAAAATCCGCCATCTTCTTTCGGATGATGAAGCAAATAACGGCACTCTAGTGCGCAGTGCATTGCGCGAGGCGCTCGGCGCGCGCCGCCCGCACGACGAACTGGAATCGCAACGGCTCGAACTGATGAAGCTCGCATGCGCGGCCGATCTCGTGCTCGATCTGCATTGCGACTGGGAAGCGGTGCTGCATCTCTACACCACGCCCGATGCATGGCCGACGATCGAGCCGCTGGCGCGCTATCTCGGCAGCGAGGCGCAATTGCTCGCGGACGTGTCGGGCGGCGAGCCGTTCGACGAAGCCTGCGCGTCCGCGTGGCGTTACGTGCGCGGCGCGTTCGGCGATCGTTATCCGATGCCCGTCGGCATGACGGCGGTGACGCTCGAATTGCGCGGCGTGCGCGATGTCTCGCACGAATTCGCCGCGCGCGATGCGCAGGCCATCGCCGATTATCTGACGCATGCGGGGCTGATCGCGGGCGAGGCGCGCGCGATGCCGCCGCTGCGTCAGCCCGCGACGCCGCTCGCCGGATGCGATTACGTGTGCGCGCCGAGCTCGGGCGTGATCCTGCATATGCAGGACCTGGGCGCGCGCGTGCGCGCGGGCGATACCATCGCCGAGTTGCTCGATCCGCTCGACGATTGCCTGATGCCGCTCGTCGCGCAGACCGACGGCCTGCTGTACGCGCGGCACTGGACGCGTTTCGCGACGGCGGGCATGCTGGTCGCGCGGATCGCGGGCGAGGGCGCGACGAGACAGGGCGCGCTGCTGGTGCCGTAGCGCAGCGGTTACCATATTCGACGCTAATCGACCCGAAGACCGCAAGGAGACAAACATGCTGAAGAACATCGACCCGCTGCTGAACGCCGACATCCTGCACGCGCTCTGCGCAATGGGCCACGGCGATGAAGTCGTCATTTGCGATGCCAATTTTCCGGGCGATTCCGTCGCGCGTCAGACCGTGCTCGGCAAGCTGCTGCGGATGGACGGCGTGAACGCGCCGCGCGCCGTGCGGGCCGTGTTGTCGGTGATGCCGCTCGACAGCTTCGTCGAGCATCCGGCGGCGCGCATGGAAGTAGTCGGCGATGCCGCCGCGCTGCCCGCCGTGCAACGCGAAGCGCAGCGCGAAGTCGACGACGCCGAAGGCCGCGCCACGCCGTTCGCCGCCGTCGAACGCTTCGCCTTCTACGAGCGCGCCAAGAAGGCCTATTGCGTGATCACGACCGGCGAAGCGCGCGGCTACGGCTGCTTCGTCTTTACAAAAGGCGTACAACTTGCCACGGATACGCCTGAACAAAGCTGAACATTGTTGCGATGCAGCAACAATCCGCGCCTTAGAACCAATCTCGAATTGCTTCCCACTAGGAGGATTCTTAACATTTCAGGGTTACTTCTTACTCGATAACCCAGACCTCCGCCATGACCCCGTTCGACGCCGCCCATTCCATCGACAAGCCGGCCAATTCCCTTAAGCGTCTTATGAACGGCGTGCAGGCCGCGATGCAGTGGATCGACGACCTCGCCGACGAAGTGCGCCAGGTGCGCGAGCAGGCGGCGGATCGTCTGCGCTGAGCGGGCGAAAAAAACGGGCAGGACGATCACTCGTCCTGCCCGTTTTGCACTGATCTTCGATAACTCAGATCACTGGTTTTCCGCGCGAACCGGCGGCGCGGCCGCACCGGTCGACTTGCGCACCTTCGCCACCTGATCCGCCGTGACGGCCGGCGCGTGATTGCCCCAGCTCGAACGCACGAACGTCAGGACATCGGCGACATCGCGGTCGGTCAGGCGCTCGGCGAAACCGGGCATCTCGTAGTGCGTCGGACCGGCCTTGGTCCACGGCATCGCGCCGCCTTGCAGCACGATATGGATCAGCGAGATCGGATCGTCCGTGTTCACCGCCGTCGACAGCGCGAGCGTCGGGAACGTCGAGACATAACCGCTGCCGCTCGTGCGATGGCACGCCGCGCAGTTATCCACGAAGGTCATCGCGCCGTTGCTGCGATCGGTGCCCGCGCGCAAGGCATTGGCGGCATCGGCGTTGGTCGCGAGCGCGGTCTGCGATGCATCCTTCGGTGCGAGCGTCTTCAGATACGCGGCGATCGCGTTGAGATCGGCATCGCTCATATGCTGCGTGCTGTTCTCGACCACTTCCGCCATGCCGCCGTATGCGTCGTGCGCCCGCTCTTCAGAAACTCGACGATATCCGCCTCGCTCCAGCTCGCGAGACCCGTCTTGGCGTCGCCGCGCAGGTTCTTCGCCAGATAGCCGTCGATCACGCCGCCCGACAGGAACGTGCTGCCGTCGTCGGTGAGCGCCTTCTCCTGCAAGCCGACGCCGCGCGGCGTGTGGCATGCGCTGCAATGCGCGAGACCTTCGACGAGATAACGTCCGCGCGCGACCGGATCGTTCGAGACCGGCGTGTCGTCGACGACGACTTCCGGCGCGAACGCGATGCGCCAGAAGCGCAGCGGCCAGCGCATCGACAGCGGCCAGGTGATGTCGGTCGGCTTGTTGGCCTGATCGACCGGCTGCACGCCGTGCATGAAGTACGCGTACAGCGCCTTCACGTCCGATGGCTTGACCTTCGCGTACGACACGTAAGGCATGGCCGGATAGAGCGACGAACCGTCCTTCGCCACGCCATGACGCACGGCGTTGTCGAAGTCTTCGAGCGTGTAATCGCCGATGCCCGTTTGCTTGTCCGGGGTGATGTTGGTCGAATAGATCTTGCCGATCGGCGATTCGATGCCGAGCCCGCCCGCGAACGGCTTGCCGCCCTTCGCGGTGTGGCACGCGACGCAATCCGCCGCCGCGAGATAGCGGCCTTTCTCGATAAGCTTCTGATCCGCATCGCTTGCCGCCGTTGCCGCATGCGCAAGACCCGTCCACGCAGCGCTCGCGACGAGCGCCGCCATCATGATGTTTTTCATGTTCATGAGCCGCTGCCTTGCGGCTTCTTCAGAAAGCCGAGCGATGCCTGCACCGGATCGGTGTACAGCGCGTCGATCCGGCCCGCGACGAGATCGGCCTCGACCTGCCTCCTGATCGCCGTAAGCGACGATGGTCGCGCCGAACGGCTCCCACTTGGTCTTCGCGTAACGCTCCTGCACGGTGCCCTGCTCCACGCCGATGCGCTTGCCCTTCAGCGCTTGCGGCATCGGCAGAATGCCGGAACCGGCGCGCGACGAGTTGCGTGTCCGTGTCGTACAGCGGCTGGGTGAAATCGATCTGCTTCAGACGTTCTTCGGTGATGCCCATGTCCGACAGCACGGCGTCGAACTTGCGCGCCTTGAGGCCGGGAATCATGCCGTCGAAGGAATTTTCGACCCAGACGCACTTGAGCTTCATTTGCGCGCAGAGGGCGTTGCCAAGATCGATGTCGAAACCGGCCAGCGAGCCATCAGCCAGCTTGGATTCGAACGGCGGATAAGTGGGATCGACGGCGAAACGGACTTGCGTGAGTTCTTTCGCGTGAGCGGCGGCCGGGAGCACGGCGGAGGTGACGGCGAGTGTGGCGAGCATCGCGCCGAATGCGAGCGATGCGGACTTCTTCAGAGACATTCCAATCCTTCGAGACTTGCGGTGAACACTCGCGCGCGGCGTTGCGATGCATCCTGAAGTTTCATTCGGTGCGATGCGGCGCCGCGCGCGGAAAACCCGCAATGGTAACAAACTGCCTCAACCGGATTCTTACGGTACGACGGACAGGAACAGGAACGACGCGAAGATCACCAGATGCACGACGCCTTGCAGCACCGTCGAGCGGCCTGTGCCGAGCGTGATGACGGACACCAGCAAGGTCAGCGCGAGCATGGTGATTTCCTTGGGCGCGAGCCCCAGTTCGATCGGCTGGCCGATCACGATCGACACCACCGCGACCGTCGGAATCGTCAACCCGATGCTCGCCAGCGCCGAGCCGAGCGCGAGATTCAGACTCGTCTGCAAGCGATTGGCGCGCGCCGCCCGCAGCGCCGCCAGCCCTTCCGGCAACAGCACGAGCGCGGCGATCACCACGCCGACGACCGCTTCCGGCGCGCCCGCCGCCGCGACGCCCGCCTCGACCGCCGGCGACAGCAGCTTCGCCAGTCCCACCACCGACACCAGCGACAGCAGCAGAAACACCAGCGCCAGCCACGCTTCGCCGTTGCCCGGCGGCGCGTGCGGCGCTTCGTCTTCCTCGTCCGCGTCGCGGCCTTCGGTCACGCTGACGGGCTCGAACGGCAGAAAGTAATCGCGATGCCGGATGGTCTGCACGAACACGAAGGTCACATACAACACCAGCGAAATCACGCCGACGAAGATCAACTGCGACGTGGACAGCGCCGGTCCCGGAATCGTGCTGGTGAAGTTGGGCAGGACCATTGTCAGGACGGAAAGTGCGCAGAGGATCGCCAGCGCGGCGCTCGCGCCCTGCAACTGGAATTCCTGTACGTGATGCCGCAGGCTGCCCACCAGCAGGCACAGGCCCACGATCGCGCCGCTGCAGATCATGATGGCGGCGAACACGGTATCGCGCGGCAGGCCGGCTTTTTCCGGGCCGCCGGAGAGCATCACCGAGACGATCAGCGCCACTTCGATCACCGTCACGGCAATCGCCAGCACCAGCGTGCCAAACGGCTCGCCGACGCGATGCGCCACCACTTCCGCATGATGCACGGCGGCGAACACCGCCAGCGCCAGCGCGATCGCCGACACGACCAGCAGCGCGTTGCTGTGGATCATGGCGGCCGCGCCCAGCACGACGAGCGCGGCGATCGGGGTGACGAGGGTCCAGTCCAGCTTGAGTTTCATCGGCGCTCCGGGTTGTCGGGTTGAATGTGGGATCGTCGACGCGTGGCGTTCGCCGTCGCTACGATTCTGACCCGCGCGCGCGTCGGGCGTGCGGATCGAGCGTCGTGGCAAAAAGCCGCGGACCATCGGGATGATAGCGAAAATGGGGTTACAAACGTTCGCGGGACCGCTTTGATGCATCCGCGTGACCGGTTTTTGATATTGTCGGAAAATAAGCATTAATTTCCGTCACCGCAGGATCGCTCAGGAACCGGAGACCATGCTGGCCGCGCCCATCCCTGTCAACGAAACCACCCGCCTCGCCACCTTACGCACGCTCAAGCTGCTCGATACGCCCGCCGAAGAGCGCTTCGACCGGCTGACGCGCCTTGCGCGCCGAATCTTCGACGTGCCGATCGCGCTGGTCAGCCTGATCGACGAGAACCGCCAGTGGTTCAAGTCGTGCGCGGAATTGGGCGTGTCCGAAACGCCGCGCGACATTTCCTTCTGCGGCCACGCCATCCTTCACGACGATGTCTTCCTGATTCCCGATGCGCGCGCCGACGAGCGTTTTCAGGACAATCCGCTCGTCACGGGCTATCCGAACATTCGTTTCTATGCGGGACAGCCGCTGACGGTGCCGAACGGCACGAAGCTCGGCACGCTTTGTCTGATCGACACGCGCCCGCGCGATCTCGACAACGAAGAGCGCGATTTGCTGCGCGACCTCGCGCATATCGCCGAGCAGGAAATCGCGGCGATCGAACTCGCGACTGTCGACGAACTGACGCTGCTGGCCAACCGGCGCGGCTTCGAAGCGCTCGCGCAGCACGCGCTCAACGTGTGCAAGCGGCTGTCGCGGCACGCGTCGCTGCTGTTCTTCGATCTCGACGATTTCAAGCGCATCAACGATACCTTCGGCCACGCGGAAGGCGATCGCGCGCTGGCGACCTTCGCCACCGCGTTGCGCGGCGCGTTGCGGGAAAACGATGTGATCGGCCGACTCAGCGGCGACGAGTTCGTCGCGTTATTGACCGATGCCGGACAGGACGAAACCGAGCGCGTGCTCGAACGGCTGCGCGATGTCGTCGAATCGCTGAACCGGGCGTCGACGCGCGGTTACGAAATCCGCTTCAGCGTCGGCAAGACGCAGTTCGATCTCGAACTGCACGAACTGGTGATGGATTTGCTGGTCGCCAGCGACAGCAAGATGTACGCGCACAAGGCCGCGCAAAAAAACGGGCCGCGCGACTGAACGCGCGGCCCATCTTTAGCCGGGAACGCCTTACGAAACCAGCTCGGCGTTCAGCGTGATCTTCGCGTTGCCGGCGAACAGTTTCGACACCGGGCAGCCTTCCTTCGCGGCCTGCGCGGCCTTCTCGAAAGCGGCCTTGTCCGCGCCCGGAATCTTTGCCTTCAGGTCGAGCTGACAGGCGGTGATCGAGAAGCCTTCGCCGTCCTTATCCAGCGTGACCGTCGATTTGGTTTCGAGGCTTTCGGCTTTCATGCCGGCCTGTTCGAGTTGCAGCGACAGCGCCATCGTGAAACAGCCTGCGTGCGCCGCGCCGATCAGTTCCTCGGGATTCGTGCCCGGGCCTTCCTCGAAGCGCGACTTGAAGCCGTACGGCGCATCGCTGAGCACGCCGGTTTGCGTCGAGATGAAGCCCTTGCCGTCCTTGATGCCGCCGCTCCATTTTGCCGATGCTGTCTTTTGCACGAGAGTTCTCCAAAGGAATGGGAAGGGATTTGCGTTCGACCGATGCCGCATGCCGCGCACCGGACGCGTGAAGCGGAGTCGCATGCGTCATGCCTGCGCCGGCGCTCGATCGTGGCCGCGCGGCGGGCATGTTTTGCCGATGCGGCCGAATGCATCGTAGCGGAACGTTCGAGCGCGCGCAGCGGACGCGTCCGGGCATGTGATCCGGCCTATGCCATTCGGACTATGATCGCCAGCGAGGCTTGTGCGACAAGGGTTGGCGGACCGTCGACGGCAGCCGCCGATGGTTCACCGCGCGCTAATCGTATGGTCAAACTTCGAGCTTTCCCTTAGCATGCTCGCACGCGGATTTCGGCATCAACGCACCATCGCAACATCGGGCAGACACATATGAATGCAACATCGCAAGTCGTCAGGACGCACGAGGTCGACGAGGCTCGGCCGACGCCGGATGCATCGCTCGGGCGCGAATGGCGCGACATCGAGCAGAACATCGCGCGTCTGTTCGACGGCGACGCGCGCGATAACTGGATCGCGGCGGGATCGTGGCGTCCGGTGTCGAATGCCGTCGAACCCGCCGATGTCTATCGAAGCGCGCCGTCCGATCGCGGGCTGTTTTCGTCGGCGCATGCGTGGTTCGCCGAAGCCGCCGCGCCGCGCGCCGACAACTTCGCGGCGATGGTGTCGTGCGGCTTTCTGATCGGCGCGATCGAACGTACCGGCGCGCTGATCGAACTGGGACAAGCGCACCGATTCGAGTGCGACGAAGCGATCGCGCAGCAGGTGATGGAGGCGCGCTCAATCCTGCGCGAGGCCGAGTTCACCGATGAGCGCATCGCGCGGCAACTGGATGCGGCGGCTAAGGTGCTGCGCCGGCACGGACTGCGGCCGACGATCGTGCCGCGCATTATTCTGGTCGAAGGGGTGTGTAAGGATGTGACGTATCTGTTGAATGTGCCTATTCAGCCCGAGCGTGCGGACGATCTCAACTTCGAACTGGTGCTTGAGGAAATCGAGGCGGATATCGTGCTCGAGAACGCGTTCGATGCCCGTTTCAACGGAATCGGCAAATGAGCAGCACGGCGCGCGAACTCGTCGAATGCGCGGCCGCGTTGTGGCGGAACGCCGGCAATGAACCACAGTTCCGGGCGGTATGCAGTCGCGCCCACTACGGCGCGCATCACGCAGCGCAAGTCTTTCACCGTGCATTGCGCACGCGCGGCAGCCACGAACAATTGATCGCACAACTGCGCAATCCGATGATCAACCCGCGCTATCACCGTCCGCCTCCTCCACTCCGCCGCCTGACGACATGGGTCCACCTACCGAACGCATCCCAGAAGATCGCACGCTGCCCGAATCCGTCGATGTCGTCGTGATCGGCGGCGGCGTGATCGGCGTCAGCACCGCACGCTTTCTCGCCGAGAAAGGACTGTCCGTCGCCGTCTGCGAGAAAGGGCATATTGCGGGCGAGCAATCGAGCCGCAACTGGGGCTGGTGCCGGGCGACGCATCGCGATTTGCGCGAGCTCGAACTCAGCCTCGAAAGCCTCAAGCTGTGGCGGCGCATCGACATGGATCTCGGCATCGACAGCGGCTATCGCACCTGCGGCATCCTCTACGCCGCCGACGATAAAAAAGCCCTCGCCGATCACGAAGCATGGCTTGCGCGCGCCCTCGCGCTAGTGGGCCGCGATGCGCTCGATTCGCGCATCGTCTCGCCCGAAGAAACCGCGGCGTTGATGACCGGCGCGTCGCGACGCTTCGCAGGCGGCATCTACACGCCCGGCGATGGCCGCGCCGAACCGCAGCGCGCCGTGCCCGCGATGGCGGCGGCGTTGCGCACGCGCGGCGTGAAAGTGCTGACGCCCTGCGCCGTGCGCGGCGTGGAGACGAGCGGCGGCGCGATCAGTCATGTCGTTACCGAATACGGGCGCATCCGCTGCGCCAGCGTGGTCGTCGCGGGCGGCGCGTGGACGCGACTGTTCGCGGGCAATCTCGGCATCGACGTGCCGCAATTGATGGTGCGCTCGCCGGTGCTGCGCACCGCGCCGCTCGATCACGGGCCGGACGTCAGCGCGTGCAATCACGCAATGGGTTATCGCAAGCGGCTGGACGGCGGCTATACGATCGCCAATGCGTTTCGCAGTTACAGCGACATCACGCCCGACAGCTTCCGCCTGTTCTTCAAGTTTCTGCCGGCGCTCAGAAGCCAGTTCGGCTCGCTCAAGCTGGGGCTCAACGCACGCTTTTTCGAAGAATGGCGGCGTCCGCGTCGCTGGCCGCTCGATCGTCCGACGATCTTCGAGACCGAGCGCACGCTGGATCCGTCGCCCGTCGCGGCGTTCAACAAGGCGGCCATCGACGAATTTCGCGCGATCTTTCCCGCGCTCGCTGGCGTGAAGGTCGAGCAGGAATGGGCCGGCTATATCGATGTGACGTCCGACGCGGTGCCCGTGATCTCCGGCGTCGAACGCATGCCGGGTTTGTTCATCGCGACATCTCGGGTCACGGCTTCGGCATCGGACCGGGCGCAGGCAAGCTGATGGCCGATCTCGTCACCAACGATACCCCGCAGGTCGATCCGCGCGCGTTCCGGTTATCGCGCTTTTTCGACGGCAGTCCGATCGTGCTCGATGGCGGGTTCTGACGGCATCGGACGCGCGAGCGGCACGAGGCGTCACGCGCTAACATACCGGCTTTTGCGGCGCGCGCGGCCGACTGAACCACGGGTTCGCCGTCTCGCTCCGCACGGTTCGTTTTCGCTTGTCGAGGCTTTCATGGCATCCACGCCTACTCTTTTCGTCGACGTCTGGTCCGACTTCGTCTGCCCGTTCTGCTATCTCGAGACGCCCGTGATCGACCAGTTGCGCAACGCTTACGGCGATGCGGTCGAGATTCGCTGGCACGCGTTCGAATTGCGTCCGGAACCGACGGCGCTGCTCGATCCGAACAGCGATGCCATCGCCGATAGCTGGGAAAATTCGGTGCAGCCGCTCGCAGCGGAACGCGGCTTGACGATGCGCCTGCCGCCGGTCGCGCCGCGCAGCCGCAAGGCCTTCGAAACCGCGATGTTCGCACGCGAATCGGGCCGCTTCGAGGTCGTGCATCGCGCGCTCTTCAAGGCGTACTTCGAGGAAGGAATCGATATCGGCGATACCGATGCGCTGCTGGATATCGCCGCGACCTGCGGCATCGATCCGGAAATGCTCGAAGAAGCGCTCGACGAAGGCACCTACACCGATCTCGTGATCGAAGACGAAGAATTCGCGACCAAACTCGGCGTGAGCGGCGTGCCGTTCGCCGTGCTCTCGCGCGAAGGCGCACCGGGCGCGGAACCGCCGCCGCCCATCGCGCTGCGCGGCGCCGCGCCGATCCAGCACTTCGAAGCCGCCATCGAACGGCTGTTTCCGGACGGCTTTCCGGCGGGCTGAAACACTTCGCCTAGCTGTGCTCGGCCATGAACGACTTCAACGCGATGCGCTGCGACGGCTCGAGCGCTTCGAATTCCAGCCCGTACGCCGCCGTGCCCGTCGCCGCTTCGATCTCACCCACATGACGCACGATCGCGATCGTATCGACCTGAACGTCGGTGCCGTCGGTGTTGAAGTGGAACGAGAGCTGCAAGCGGTCGCCGACGCGCGCCAGTTGCTCCGCGCCGTCGCCTTCCGGTGAGAAGCGCGCGGCGAGACGCGTCGGCATGCGCGCGAATTTGCGCGTACGCAGACGCCGAATCGCGCCGGGCGCCGACAACACCACGTAGCTGAACGGTTCGCGGCTGGTGGCATCGACGGTGCACATGAAGCGGAACACGCCCTTGCCCGTCAGCGCGACCAGTTCCACCTGCTCGCCGCGCGACAGATCGATCGGGCCGTGACCCTGCATCTGCGGCTGAGTCAGGAACAGCGATCGTTCGCCGTTGCGCCGCGCGTGCGAGAAGCCGATCACGCGACTCGCGTACATCGACGAGCCCGACGTGCCGGTTCCACGCATGCCGACGCGTGCGCCGATATTGAGTCCCATATGTTCGAGCGTGAGCAGGTCGTCGCGCGTGCCATCGCCAGGCGTGGGACCGCCTCCCGCGTGATCGGCGGGCCGATGCGGCTCGAACTGCTGAAACAGGAATTGACGCGCGGCTTCGTCGGGAATGACGGTGCCGGTATCGAAAAGCAACGCACCGTCTGCCGCCACGATCGGCCAATCGAGCGGCATGGACAACGGAACGTCGGCAGGGTCGAGGCGAACAAGCGCCGGGCCCTCGGAGGCGGCGTTAGCTTGTGACATTTTCTGGACGATTTTTAAACGTTTTTTGCAATCGTCCTGTGAAGTCGAGCTGCCGTCAAGTACTCCGAGGCAATTTTTACGCTCCCGTCCTAATTACGGGACAAGAACAGGCGTTCTTACGCGTATCGCGTGAAAATCGCTATCCCGTAAAAAACTTTATACACATAAAGTCGGGAAGAAAGAATCAGCGCAGGATCGCGCCCGGTTCCGCGTGACCGTCGATATTGCGAGCCGGTTCGCCGAGCACGCTGCGCGTCGCCGCGAGCACTTGCTGGACATCGGGCGGCGCGCCCTGATCACCAACCGAGACTGAGCGTCCCGGCTCGCTCACGCCGAAATGCTCGCGCGATGTCGCGGCGAACAACATCACGGTGCGCTTTTGCAGCGCGTGCGCGAGATGAACCAGCCCCGTATCCGCGCCGATAACCAACTCCGACGCCTGAATCCAGTTCGCGCATTCCTCGACGGTCAGCTTCGGCAATACGAGCTCTTCCGGCAGCAGCGCCGCGATCGCCTGCGCCTCGCCGCGTTCGCGGTCGGTGCCCCACGGCAGCGCGATCGCGTAGCCGCGTTCGACCAGCCATCGGCCGACTTCGGCCCAGTTTTCTTTCGGCCACTTTTTGATGTCGGCGGAAGTCGCGTGGAACAGCATCGCGATGGGTTTGCCGCGCGGAATGTCGAGACTGCGACTCAGCGCCGGCAAGCGGACGTTGTAGTCGGGCTTCTCTTCGAACTGATAGCCGAGCGCATCGGCGACGCTCACGCGCATGCCGCGCCAGGCATCCGTATGCGGGCGCGGACCGAAGCGCCGGTTGTAGGCGAACGCCGCGCCGCGTTCGCCGAGATCCTGATTCAGATAGCCATAGCGCCGCTTGCCGCGCGCGATGAACGCGATAATCGCGCTCTTGTACACGCCATGAATATCGACGATGACGTCGTACTTCTCCGCGCGCAGTTCGCCGATGGACGCGCCGATCTCCTTCAGATCGTTCCAGCTACGCGCCTTTTTGAACTTGCGCAGCGGCGCGCTCAGCACGCGATCCACGCCCGGATTCCAGCGGATGATATCGGCGAACGCGGCATCGGCGGCCCAGTCGACTTTCGCGGACGGGAACGCGCGCCGCAGGTCGGAGACGACCGGCAGCGTCTCGACGATGTCCCCGAGAGACGTGACTTTGACGATCAGGATTCGCTTCATGAAAGGTGCTTGATAGCTTCGGCGGATGCGTCCATGCAGGGCAGGCACGAACGCACGCATGCGGAAAACCGGGATTCTAATGAATTCGCGATGATCCGGCTGTCAGCGATTGTAAGCCGCAGCGCTTTGTCCGATTCGAAGCACCGCTCTCAAAGCGATTGCGCCGAAAACGTATCGCACTGACGCACGTCACCAGTCGACAGCCCGCGACGCAACCAGCGCTGACGCTGCGCGCTCGTGCCATGCGTAAACGCTTCGGGCACTACACGTCCTTGAGATTGCTGCTGCAGCCGATCATCGCCGATGGCCGCCGCCGCGTTCAGCCCTTGCTCGAAATCGCCCGGCTCGATCAGCTTGGCGTTATCGCGCTGCGCGACCGCCGCCCACACGCCCGCGAAGCAATTCGCCTGCAACTCGACGCGCACCGACAGCGCATTCGCCTGCTCGCGCGACATGCGCGAGCGCGCCTGATCGACCTTGTCCATGATGCCGAGCACGTTCTGCACGTGATGCCCCACTTCATGGGCGATCACATACGCTTGCGCGAAGTCGCCGCCCGCGCCGAAGCGGTCGCGCAATTCGCGGTAGAACGAAAGATCGATATACACCTTGCGGTCGTTGGGACAGTAGAACGGACCCATCGCGGTTTGTCCCACGCCGCACGCGGTCTGCGTGCCGCCGGAGAACATCACCAGTTTCGGCGCCGGATAATCCTGATTGAACTGCGCGCGGAAGATGTGCTGCCAGGTGCGCTCGGTATTGCCGAGCACGCGACGCACGAACACCGCGCCGGCATCCTGCGCGGGCGGGCCGTTCTGAGGCGCGGCTTGCTGTTGCGGCGCGCTCTGCTGAAGCACCTGCGCACCGTTGATGATCGTCATCGGATTGATGCCGAAGAAATACGAGGCCGCCAGCGCCACGACGATCGTGCCGATGCCGATCGATCCGCCGCCCATGCGAAATCCACCCCCGCCTCCGCCGCGCCGATCTTCTACGTTCTGACTTTCCGCTTCGTCGTCGAGGCGCATGGTGTTCTCCGCTTGGATCGCGCTATGTCGCGCGTAAAGTCATTATGGTACTTGCGCGCCCTCGTCGTCTCGCGACTTTCGAGCGTCAAACTTCGTTCGACCGACGCGCTCGCGCCTGCGACAACATGCCGTGACGCAGTGCGGTCGATTGTCGCAAAAACCGGTCCGCATACGCCCGTCACAACTGCGCGCGCCATGCCGAAAACATCGGCATATCAAGCCTCTGACGACGATAAGCCCTTGAAACTGCGGCATTTGCGCGCAACGCGCATCCTCTGACGCAGCGCAACACGCTTCCTGAAATAGGACTAATCTTCGGACCGTCACGAGTCTGATTTTTATCAAAAAGGACCTGGCGGTCCTGCCGGCTCGTGCGCGTGAATTTCAAAGCAGAAGTCATCATGCATACGACCACCCAAGCACTCGATCTGGCGCGCATCCAGTTCGCGTTCACCGTGTCTTTTCATATCATCTTTCCCGAGCTTTCGATCGGGCTGGCGAGCTTCATCGCCGTGCTCGAAGGCGCGTGGCTCAAGATCGGCAAACCGGTCTACAAGGAACTGTGTCTGTTCTGGTCGAAGGTCTTCGCCGTCGCGTTCGGCATGGGCGTCGTGTCGGGCCTCGTGATGGCCTACGAATTCGGCACCAACTGGGGCGGCTTCTCCAGTTTCGCCGGTCCGGTCACCGGTCCGCTTCTCACGTACGAAGTGATGACCGCGTTCTTCCTCGAAGCGGGCTTCCTCGGCATCATGCTGTTCGGCTGGAACAAGGTCGGCCCGAAGGCGCACTTCGGCGCGACGCTGATGGTCGCCATCGGCACGCTGATCTCGACTTTCTGGATTCTCGCGTCGAATAGCTGGATGCAGACGCCGCAGGGCTTTCGCATCGAAGGCGATCATGTGGTGCCGGTCGACTGGTTCAAGATCATCTTCAATCCGTCGTTTCCGTACCGGCTCGCGCATATGGCGATTGCGGCGTTTATCGTCGCGGCGCTGGTGGTGGCGGCGACGGGCGCGTGGCATCTGCTGAAGGGCCGGCGCGATCCGGCCATCCGCAAGACGTTTTCGATGGCGCTCTGGCTGTTGCTCGCGCTGACGCCGATTCAGGCGCTCGTCGGCGATGCGCACGGCCTCAACACGCGCGAGTATCAGCCGGCGAAGATCGCGGCGATCGAAGGTCTGTGGGACACGGAGAAAGGCGGCACCGCGCTGAACCTGTTCGGCATTCCCGACATGGACGCCGAAACCACGAAGTACGCGATCAAGGTGCCGCATCTCGGCAGCGTGATCCTCACGCATAGCTGGGACGGCGAGATTCGCGGCCTCAAATCGTTCCCGAAGGAAGACCGGCCGAATTCGACGCTGATCTTCTTCACCTTCCGCATCATGGCCGGCCTCGGCGTGCTGATGATCGTGATGTCGATCGCGGGATGGTGGCTGCATCGGCGGCGCAAGCTGTTCGACGCGCGCTGATTTCATCGCTTCGTGTTGTGCATGGGGCCGAGCGGTTTCGTCACGCTGCTGGCGGGCTGGATCACGACCGAAGCCGGCCGTCAGCCGTGGGTCGTCTACGGCGTGATGCGCACGGCCGATGCCGTGTCGCCCGTCACCGCGCAGCAGGTCGGCGTGTCGCTGATGGCGTTCGTGATCGTCTACAGCATCGTGTTCGGCACGGGCATCTACTACCTGTTGAAGCTGCTGCGTCACGAGCCCGCGCTGCCGGGTTCGCACACGGAAGCGCCGACGTTGCCGGGCGGCGCGCATCGTCCGCTCGGCGTGCCGGGTCAATCGATCGAGGGAGCGTAAGCGCTATGGATCTCACTGTCGCCTGGGCCGCGATCATCGCGTTGGGCCTGTTCATGTACGTCGTGCTCGATGGCTTCGATCTTGGCATCGGCATTCTCTTTCCGTTTATCCCCGACCAGCACGATCGCGACGTGATGATGAACACCGTCGCGCCCGTCTGGGACGGCAACGAAACCTGGCTCGTGCTCGGCGGCGCGGCGCTGTTCGCCGCGTTTCCGATGGTCTATTCGACCGTGCTGTCCGCGCTTTATCTGCCGCTCGTGCTGATGCTCGTGTGCCTGATTTTTCGCGGCGTGTCGTTCGAAATCCGCGCGAAGGCGCAGCGCACCAAGCATCTGTGGGACCTCGCGTTCATCGGCGGATCGGCGGGCGCGACGTTCTTTCAGGGCGTGGCGCTGGGCGCGTTCCTCGAAGGCATTCCGGTGACCGACGGCCGCTTTTCCGGCGATGCCTTCGGCTGGTTCACGCCCTTCGCGATCTTCACGGGCGGCGCGCTGGTTGTGACCTACGCGCTGCTCGGCGCATGCTGGCTTATCGCGAAGACCGAAGGCGATTTGCAGCGGCGGATGTATCGCGTGGTGTGGCCGCTGACGGTGCTGCAACTCGCGACGATTCTCGTCGTCAGCATCTGGACGCCGTTGCACGATGCGGGCATCGCGTCGCGCTGGTTTGATTCGCCGTGGTTCTATCGGATGCTGCCCGCGCCGGTTCTGGTCGCCGCGTTCGCGTGGACGATGCGCCGGTCGATCGCGTCGCGGCATGAGAAGCGGCCGTTCGCGGTGGCGCTGGGATTCGTGCTGCTCGGTTATCTCGGGCTCGTCGCGAGCATTTCGCCGCACGAGATTTTTCCGGGCGTGTCGCTGTGGGATGCCGCCACGCCGCGTTCGAGCCAGCTATTCACGATCGTGGGCGCGGCGGTGATTCTGCCGGTGATCATCGCGTACACGACGTTCGGCTATTGGGTATTCAGAGGAAAGGTGCGTCATGGCGAACATCACTACCACTGATCGCGCGAAGAAGCTGTTCTGGTTCGTCGCGCTGTGGTTCGCCGGTGTCGGCGGCGCGATGCTGCTGGCGCTGCCGTTCAAGTTGCTGATCAAGCTGGGCGCGGGGATTCATTAGCCCACGCCCGAAACGGCGCGCGGCTTAAAACACCGCCGCCGCAATCCCTCCGGCGACGATACCGAAAATCACCACCGACACCGCCACGAACGTCAGCACCTTCGCCGGGAACGACTTCGCGAGCATCGCGAGTGACGGCAGGCTGACGGACGGCAAGGTCATCAGCAGCGCGCCCGCCGGGCCCGCCGCCATGCCGAGCGACAGCATCGCCTGAATGATGGGCACTTCGCCCGCCGTCGGAATCACGAACAGCATGCCGGCGACCGCGAACGCCGCGATCCACAGCGCGCTATTGCCGATGTCCGGTCCGATATGCGGAAACAGCCACGCACGCGCCGCGCCGCGCAGCAGCACGAGCACGATGTACTCGGGAATCAGGCGCAGGCTCATCTTGCCGAGCAGCTTGATCCAGCGCGCGAACGCGGTGCCCGGATCGTCCTCGTCGACGAGCTTCGCCACCGCCGCCCGCGATGCCGCCGCCTGCGCCGGCGTCACCATCCGGTTGATCGCGAAGCCCAGGCCGAACACCATCAGCACGCCGAGCACGACGCGCAAGCCCGTCCATTCCCAGCCGAGCACGAAGCCCATGAAAATCAGCGTCGCCGGATTGAGCACCGTGTTGCCGAGCCAGAACGCGACCGCCGCGCCCGGCGCGGCTTCACGCGCGCGCAGGCCCGCGACGACCGGCGCCGCGCAGCAAGTGCACATCATGCCGGGCAAGGACATCAGCCCGCCGTTCACGACGCTGCCAAAGTTGTGCTCGCCGAGCGCACGCGCGACCCAGCGCGGCGGAATCAGCGCCTGCACGGCCGATCCCAGCAGCAGGCCAAGCACCATCGCCTGCCAGATGGCCTTACCGTAGGCAAGCGCGTAATCGAGCGCGGCCTGCCACGACGCGGCGGGCGCGCTCGATGCCGTGCCCATCAAAATCGATTTGCCGATGGAATGCTGGCTGGCCGCGACGAACGCGCGGTTGTAGTACGGAAACCATTTCACGTAGAACAGTCCGGCGACTGCGATCAGCAGAAATACGATCCAGCCGAGCGCGACGCGTGGTTGTCGAAGCGTGTTGTTCATATCGTTCGTTGCTTGAATAAAAAAGAAATCGTCAGCCGAGCGCGGGGCTCGTCTCGTCCAGTTGCGCGAGCAGCGCACGGGCCTGATCGAGGCTGTCGGCATCGTTCGGGCGGAACAGCATGGGCGTCGCGCGTGGCAGATTCGTGTAAAGCTCGCGGCTGCTGCGCGCGTAGGCCGGATCGTAATGCCTGTCGATCAGCTCGCCCGACAGTTCCGCGCGCTTGTCATCGTCGATCAGCCGATGCCACTGCGCCACGCGCTCCCGGCTATGCAACCCGACGAGCTTCGACAATTGCGCCTTGAAGAACGCCGGATCGTCGAACAGATGCCCGTAGTCCTGCAACAGAAACGCGATGCGATCTTCGCGACGCGCCGCGACTTCCACGCACGCCGCCGTGTGCAGGCTGTGCAGCAGTGCATCGGGCGTGGTGATCGAGCCGATGCGACGTCCTTCCGCTTCCGCGAACACCAGACGCGCCGCATCGAAACGCGCGAGCTCGGCGACGAGCGCGGAATCGAACGCTTTCTGCGACGGCTGCGCATGTCCCGGCACGCCGCCCAGCAGCGACCCGCGATGCGCCGCGATCCCTTCGAGGTCCAGCACCTGCGCGCCCGCTGCGCCCAGCGCGTGCAGAAGCCGCGTCTTGCCGCTGCCCGTGTGGCCGACCAGCACGACGTATCGGAAGCGGCGCGGCAAAGTCGTGAGTTGGTCGAGCACGTCGCGCCGATAGGTCTTGTAGCCGCCTTCGAGCTGGCGCGCCTGCCAGCCGATCATGTTCATCATCGTGGTCATCGAGCCGGAGCGCTTGCCGCCGCGCCAGCAATAGATGAGCGGACGCCAGTTGCGCGGCTTGCCCGCGAACAACGTATCCAGATGATGCGCGATATTGTGCGCCGCCATCGCCGCGCCCACACGCGTGGCCTCGAACGGCGACACCTGCTTGTACATCGTGCCGACGATGACGCGCTCCTCGTTGCTGAGCACGGGCGCGTTGATCGCGCCGGGAATGTGGTCTTCGGCGAATTCGAGCGGCGTGTGGACGTCGACGATTTCGTCGAAATCGGCCAGGCGATCGAGAGGAGCAAGCAGGTTTTTCACGGAAAAGGGGCAGACGGACAGAAACGGCATCGCAGCCAACGAAAAATTATCGCATGGAGATGAAATTCGGCGTTGACGCGCATTTTTGGCGCGCGCGACGCCCCGCGCGCGGAGCGGTCAAAGTGCAGGCATCGATGCCCGACGCGAGGGAACTACGATGGCCTTCCAGGAAACGATCGGCGCGCGCCGCTACCGCTTCGACGATCTGAAGACGCTGCTCGCCCGCGCCGCTCCGGCGACGAGCTCGCGGGCATCGCGGCCGCCACGGAAGAGGAACGCGTCGCCGCGAAAATGGCGCTCGCGCAGGTGCCGCTGCGCACCTTTCTCGACGAAGCGCTGATTCCCTACTAAGACGACGAAGTCACGCGCCTGATCGTCGATAGCCATTCGGCCGAGGCCTTCGCGCCGATCGCGCATCTGACGGTCGGCGAATTCCGCGAATGGCTGCTCGCCGACACGACCGACACCGCCGCGCTCGAACGCGCGACGGCGGGCATCACGCCGGAAATGGCCGCGGCCGTCTCCAAGCTGATGCGCAATCAGGACCTGATCCTCGTCGCGAAAAAGCGTCCGGTGGTCACGCGCTTTCGCATGACCGTGGGCCTGCCGGGACATCTGTCGGTGCGTCTGCAGCCGAATCATCCGACCGACGACGCCAAGGGCATCGCCGCCTCGATGCTCTACGGCTGCGGCGATGCGGTCATCGGCATCAATCCGGCATCGGATTCGCCGGCCGCCATCGGCACGCTGCTGACGATGATGGACGACTTCCGCCAGCGCTACGACGTGCCGATGCAATCCTGCGTGCTGACGCACGTCACCAACACGCTCGCGGCCATCGAGCAAGGCGCGCCGGTCGATCTCGTGTTTCAGTCGATCACGGACACCGAGCGCACCAACGCGAGCTTCGGCGTGACGCTCGCGCTGCTCGAAGAAGCGCACGATGCCGCGCAATCGCTCAAGCGCGGCACCGTCGGCGACAACGTGATGTACTTCGAGACCGGTCAGGGCAGCGCGCTGTCGGCGAACGCGCATCACGGCGTCGATCAGCAAACCTGCGAGGCGCGCGCGTACGCGGTCGCGCGGCGCTTTCAGCCGCTGCTGACGAATACGGTGGTTGGTTTCATCGGCCCGGAATATCTGTACGACGGCAAGCAGATCATGCGCGCGGGGCTCGAGGATCACTTCTGCGGCAAGCTGCTCGGCGTGCCGATGGGCGTCGACGTCTGCTATACGAATCACGCCGAAGCCGATCAGGACGATATGGACACGCTTCTGACGATGCTCGGTGTGGCGAACGTCAACTTCATCATGGGCGTGCCCGGCGCGGACGACGTGATGCTCAACTAACAGAGCACGTCCTTTCACGATGCGCTCTATATCCGCCGCGTGCTCGATCTGAAGCGCGCGCCCGAATTCGAAGCGTGGCTCGCGAAAATGCGCGTCACCGATGGCGCGGGCACGTTGCTCGCGCCAGCCGCGCAACCCTTGCTCGAATGGATCGACGCATGACAAACGCCGACCCGTGGGACGCGCTTCGGCGCTTCACGAACGCACGCATCGCGCTGGGGCGCACGGGCAATAGCCTGCCGACCGCGCCGCTGCTCGCGTTCCAGCTCGCGCATGCGCAGGCGCGCGACGCCGTGCACGAACCGCTCGACACCGCCGCGCTCGCCGACGCGCTGCATGCCGCAGGCTTCGAGACGCTCGATGCCGCGAGCGCCGCGCCCGATCGCGATCACTATCTGCGTCGCCCGGATCTGGGCCGCGACCTCGATGACGACAGCGCGCAACGGCTCGCCGACTATGCGGCCGCGCAGCGCGACGAACCGGACGTCGTGTTCGCCGCCGCCGATGGCTTGTCCGCGTTCGCCGTGCAGCGTCATGTCGTGCCGCTGATCACGCGCGTGCGCGCGAAGCTCGATGGCTGGCGCATCGCGCCCGTCGTCATGGCGAAGCAGGCGCGCGTCGCGCTGGGCGATCGCATCGGCGAATCGTTGCGGGCGAAGCTGGTCGTGGTATTGATAGGTGAGCGGCCCGGGCTCAGTTCGCCCGACAGCCTCGGCCTGTACGTAACGTACGCGCCGCGCGCGGGCCGCAGCGATGCCGAACGCAATTGCATCTCCAACGTGCGGCCCGAAGGACTGTCTTACGATGCCGCCGCGTTCAAGCTGCATTGGCTGTTGACCGAAGCGCTGCGTCGGCAATTGACGGGCGTCGGGCTGAAGGATCACAGCGGCGCGTTGCCGGACGAGCGGCCCCATTCTTCCGCGCTGACGCCGCCTGCGATCTAGTCGTCAAACGAAACGATGCGGGCGATCGTTTCGATGTGCGAGCACGATAGGCGTTGCATCGGTTCGAAAACCAGACACAACGTCATAATTATTTCGGATGACGAACATAATGAACACGCTACGCGTCGCCGCCCTGCTCTTGCTTGCGCTCCTTTCGCGCACGGCGATAGCCGATTACGTGAATTTCCCGAAGACCCCGCCGCTCGCCAATCTCGCCTTTCCCGCCACCCACGATGACGCCGGGACGAGACACGACAGTCGGCACGGTACTGCAAAGCGTGCCTCAGAACCCCGGCATGACGGCGAGCATCACGTGTACCGTGCAACAGGCATCGACGGTCAACGGCACGCTCGTACCGGGCAATCCGAAAACCTATCAAACCAATGTCCCGGGAATCGGCGTGCGTTTCTACGTCACATCGGGCTATAGCGGCGGATTCGAGCAGGCGCCGATCACCAGTTCGTTCAGCAACAGCGGCAGCACCGCGCATTACACGCAGGCGAATCTCGTCGTGACAGGACCGGTCGGGACCGGCACGCTCACCGATCTGCCGAGCATGACCATCACCTATACGGGTTCGTGCATCACGACGACGAGCACGACGCAGTACCTCACCGCGGGCTCCGCCATCACCGGCACGACGTGCAGCATCGACAACTCGAACGTGCAGGTCAAGCTGCCGACGGTCGCGCCCTCCGCGATGCCGAGCGCCGGCTCGACAGCGGGCGATACCGCCTTCACGCTCAACCTGACCTGCTCGGTCGCCGCCAAGGTCTACGTGACATTGACCGACGCCGTCAACACGGGCAATCGCTCGACTACGCTATCGCTCGATCCGAATTCGGTGGCGGCGGGCGTCGGCATTCAGGTGTTATTCAACTCGACGCCCGTCGCTTACGGCGCGGATACGTCGGTCGCGGGGAATCAGAATCAGTGGCTGGCGGGCAGCGCGTCGGCCGGGCCGATGAGCATTCCGCTCGTCGCGCGCTATGTGCGCACGTCGTCGTCGAAGATCACGATGGGCAGGCTCACCGGCAAGGCCACTTTCACGATGTCTTATCAGTGAGTGGCCAAGGCGCTCACGCCCGCAACTTGCGATACACCGTCGTGCGCGACACGCCCAACGCGCGCGCCGCCGCCGATACGTTGCCGCCGTGCGCCTGCATCGCGGCGGCGACCGCGCTGGCTTCGATATCGGCGAGACGCGCATCGGCGGATGCGTGGGGCTGCGCCGGATCGGCGAGCGATGCATCGTTCAGTTCATCGACGAAATCGCGCGGCAGATGCGTCACGCGGATGAAGGCATCGTGCTCGTCGAGCATCGCATACGCGGTGCGCAGCACGTTGCTCAGTTGCCGGAAGTTGCCCGGCCAGCGATGCCGCTCGAACAGTTCGAGCACGTCCGCATCGATGCTCACGGCGCGGCCTTCCGCGCATTCGGTGCGCAGAATCCGGTTGACGACCGCGCGCAGATCGGTGCGCTCGCGCAGCGGCGGCAAGGTCAGCGACAAACCGTTCACGCGATAGTAAAGATCCTCGCGAAACTCGCCGCACGCCACCTGCTCGCGCAGCTTGCGATTGCTCGCGCAGATCAGCGTGAAATCGACCGGCACCGCGCGCGCCGCGCCGAGCGGCTCGACCACGCGCTCCTGCAACACGCGCAACAGACGGCTTTGCAGGCTCAGCGGCATATCGCCGATTTCATCGAGGAACAGCGTGCCGCCGTTCGCCTGCACGATCTTGCCCGCCGCGCCGCGTTTGGCCGCGCCGGTGAAGGCGCCCTGCACGTAGCCGGAGAGTTCGCTTTCGATCAGCGTCTCCGGCAGCGACGCGCAATTCACCGCGACGAACGGCCCCGCGCTGCGCGGCGAATCGCGATGGATCGCGCGCGCGAGCATTTCCTTGCCCGCGCCGGTTTCACCGCCGATCAGAATCGGGATGTTCTTGCCGATGACCTTGCGCACGCGCATCACGACGTCCTGCATCTGGGCGTCGCCCGTGCAGAGTTCGGCGAGGCTCGACTGCGCGGGCGGCGCGACGACCGCCGTGCTGCTCGAATGCGTCGCGGCGCGCGCGTGAAACTCCACGGTCGCGAATACGCCGACGCCGCTATATAGTTCGAAGCGACGCGCCGGTTCGCCCGCGCGCGCGATGAGATCGTCCGTCGTCACGCCGAATAGCGACGACAGCGTCTGCACCCGCAGATGTCCGAGCTCCAGCCCAAGCTGAAACTGCGCGCTGCGATTCGCGGACAAGAGCCGCCCGTCGAGATCGAATACGGCGATGCCTTCCATCAGCGTGCCGATAAACTCCGGACGGCTATGAAAATGGATGCGCAGGCCATCGGTGAACGTGCTTGCGATCAACCGGTTTTCGATCATCTGACCGGACATCTTGACGAGCGCCATCGTGTGCTGGTGATAGCCGCGCCGGTCGCCGGTGACGTCGAGCACGCCGCCGAGATTGCCGAGCGGATCGAGAATCGGCACGCTCGAGCACGTGAGAAAGTGATTGGCGCGCAGATAGTGCTGATCGCCGTGCACGGTGACGGCTTCGCGCGCCGCGATGGTCGTGCCGATTGCGTTCGTGCCCTGATGCTCCTCGCTCCACACCGCGCCCGCCCGCAGCGCGACCTTTTGCGCGCGCGCCAGAAAATCGTCGTCGCCGAGCGAATGCAGGATCAGGCCGCTCGCGTCGGTCAGCGCGATCATGCTGTGCGTATTGGCGATCTGCGCGTAGAGCGTTTCCATCACCGGCAGCGCGTGCGCCCATAAGGCGCGGCTCTCGTCGAGCTTGACGGACAACTCCGGTCCGCTCAGGACGGAGTAGTCCGGACGCATCGTCGCGAACAGGCCGAAGGTGGCCGAACGCCCGTGCGACGCGTGAATGACGTCGTGCTGCGCGTGTCGCAAAGACGCGCCGATGGCATGCTGCATCGCCCTCTCCTTTTATCGTTTCGCCTGTCTCCTCAGCGAATGTAACACCGTCCGCGCGCACGGGTCGATGCGAGGAAGCGCGCATGCGCCGACGCCCGCGCGATGCAAAACATCGCGCGGGCGTCGAAGAAAAGGACGTGGGAAGCGTCCTCAGAGTACCAGCGAACCCGCCGATATCGCGACGATCAGGAAGATGACGAACAGGATCGGGAAGATAAAGAAGCAGATTTTCGCGATGCCGGCCGCGCCGGACGACACACGCGTAAAGCCGAACAGGCCGGCAATGACCGCGAAAAGAATGGCAAGTTTGAGCATGACAGTTCCGTTTTTTGTTGTAGGTGTCGAACCTCACGCAAGCAGCGTGCCTTGGCCGCTTTTATGTGCGGGCGCTGATGGGGAAAACCGTTAGTTGCGCTTCAATCGCGATAAAAAAGCGGAAAGGTTCTTCCCGCTTTTTCTTGCGCGCCGCCGACGAACCGTCAGCGCACTTCCCGTGCGCGCCTGCTTCCCGTGACGAGCGACGACGCCGCCATGGCGGTGGCGCGCGTGCCCGCGCCGAGACGCTGCATCAACGGCTGGCGAGCTTGTGGCACGACCAGCAGCAACGAGATGGCGACTGCATCGGCGAGCAGGCCGGCCGGGACGTTGATCAGGCCATCGGTCATCGTGAACAGGATGGAATCGACCGTCAGCGAAATCACCGCGCTGGCAACGAAGCACACCATCCCATCGCGCCCCACCGCGCCGACCCACGGCAAGCGATTGGCGATCTTCTTGACGATGCCATAGCGCGCCAGATTGGTCGCGAGCCACGCGATCGCCAAAAAATTGACGACGCGCGCGCCGGCCAGATCGCGCTTGAAGGAACTGTCCAGCGGTGCCGGCAGCACCAGCAGCTTGTAATACGCCATGCCCGCAATCAGCGCGACCGCGCCCGCGCTCACGGCCCAGCCGAACCGATGCGCGCTGATCCGCTGATACACCGGCTGGCAGCGCGCCAGCACGCCGAGCACGAACATCAGCTGCCAGGCGGCCGGGTTGAAGTCCCACAGGTTGTCGTCGACGGACGGCATGTACTCGCCGATATCCGGCGCGCACGCCCACAGCAACAGGCTCAGGCCCAGCAGCATCCACGGCGACTTGCGCGCGAGCGGCAGCACGATCGGCACCGCCAGCGCGAACAGCGCGTACATCGGCAGCACGGCGGACAGATACGGCTGACGCTCGAAGGTCAGAATCTGCGCGACCGATGCCACCGGCTGCGCGATCAGGCTGTCCAGATCGTGCAGCGCGAGATTCGGCGCATGCCCGAACAGCGGACGCAGAACGAACGACGCGACCAGCATAAGCGCGGCCGTGACCAGAAAGGCGCGATAAATCTCGAAGGCGCGCTTGACGAAGCGCACGCGCGCGGCGCTTTCCGAGCGGCGCTGGGCCATCGACACATACGCCGTCGCGAAGCCGCCGAGGAACACGAACACTTCGGCGACATCGTTCAGCGCGACGAATGCAAGGTGATGCGCGAAAGCATGCTGCCGCCGATGTGATCGACGACGATGATCAGCAGGACCAGTCCACGAAAGAAGTCCAGCTCGACAAGACGTTGCGGTTTATCCGACATGCGGCGAGTGTGTGAGGGTCTGCGGCGCAGACCGGTGTAAAGGACATCAACTCTGAGGAATGAGAGTTTACCCGTAAACGGGTCCGGCAATCTCGAAAAGAGATGCAAATATCCGTTTCAAATCCGCAGTTTGTGTTATTTACGCGTCAAGAATTTCCGTCCGGCTGCATGACGCCGAATTTCGTCTCATTGGTGTCTTAAAATTTTTTCAAATTCCTTTCATTTTTGACAACACTCACGCGGACCCGACGCCTATGGACTACTTCGTCACGCTTCTGACCGATCCCGCCGCCTGGGCCGCCTTAGCCACGCTCGTCGTGATGGAGGTCGTGCTCGGCATCGACAATCTGATTTTTATTTCGATCCTCACGAACAAGCTGCCCGAGGCGCATCGGGCGCGCACGCAGAAGCTGGGTATCGGGCTCGCGCTGGTGATGCGGCTCGCGCTGCTCGGCACCGTCGCGCTGATCGTGCGGCTGACGACGCCGATTTTCGAACTTTTCGGGCACGGTTTTTCGTGGCGCGATCTGATTCTGCTGGCAGGCGGCGCGTTTCTGGTCTGGAAGGCGACGAGCGAAATCCATCATCACGTCGCGCACGACGCGGACGACAAGCCGGGCAAGCAACTCACGCCCGTCTCGGCGATCGGCCAGATTCTGCTGCTCGATCTGGTGTTTTCAATCGACAGCATCGTGACGGCGGTCGGCATGACCGAGCACATTCCGATCATGTTCGTCGCGGTGATCGCCGCCGTTTCGGTGATGATGTTCGCCGCCGGGCCGCTGTCGCGCTTCATCGAACGCAATCCGACCGTCGTGATGCTCGCGCTCGGCTTCCTGCTGGTGATCGGCATGACCGCTGGTCGCGGAGAGCTTCGGCACGCACGTTCCGAAGGGCTACATCTACGCGGCGATGGCGTTTTCAGCGCTGGTCGAAGGGCTGAACATGCTGTCGCGCCGTAGCAAGAAAAAGCCGGTCTAGTGTTCCGTCCCAGAAATAACTTTATATAAATCCAACATGTTCTATGATCGACTTATGGTGTGCGGGAGACGATCGTGGGACGTAAGGGAATCGAGGTTCTCGTGTCCAATCTGGAGCGAGAA
>NZ_LFJJ01000165.1 GCF_001189365.1 Candidatus Burkholderia verschuerenii
GCCATGGCGTAAGCCCTCCCGAGGGCAGGTTGACGAACTGGACATTCATCAACTTACACCACGGCCACCCCTGCCTCTGCGCTCCTGCCGCCTCAGCGTTTTTGCACATCATTCTGCACACTACCCGTTGGAATAGCCAACGGTTGCGTTAAGCGATTGCTTTGCGGCATAAGTGCCCGAGATGGAAACCGACTGGACGCCAGCGCCTTCAAGGTTGTAATCGAATCCGCTGCCGCTTTGAATCGTCCCGCCGTTTGACGACACCGTACCGGCTACGACACCGCCCAAAGAAGTAGACGACCCTGCCACGCTGTATTGAGTATAGAAACGGCCGTTATCCAAGACGGTGACTACCGCCTGTCGGTTATTCACTGTTCCGGTATATTGACCGGCCGCCGTGGCACTAGGCGTTGTAGATGAGTTTCCATTGTCTCCGCCGCCGCCTCCGCAGGCTGCCAACATGATCACCGCACCGATTACCGTCAGCTTTGTTCTCACTTTTCTCTCCGTTATGGCCTGTCCCGGCCTGAAAGAGAGTGTAATAGTCTGTAAGACAAATCGACAATGGTGTGCTTACAACAAACCGGACATCGTCACGCGACCAATTCCCATCGATTCCGAGAATCGGTTTCAGGCGTTCGATAGATGAGGTGTGTCGTGCACCAAAGCAATAGCGCTTCGGGAATTAGTAACCAGCGGGAGATTTAAGGGGGATCGATCGAAATAACGCATCGACTCCAAAGAAACGAAGTCGATTACATCAACACAATGTCATACTGCTCCTGACTCAAATTACTCTCCACCTGCAGCGACACCGGCTTGCCGATGAAATCCATCAGCATCGCCAAATGCTGCGATTCTTCTTCCAGAAACAGATCGATCACCTGCTGCGACGCCACCACGCGGAACTCGCGCGGATTGAACTGCCGCGATTCGCGCATGATCTCGCGCAGCACGTCGTAGCACACGGTGCGCGGCGTCTTCACCTGGCCTTTGCCCTGACACGTCGGACACGGCTCGCACAACACATGCGCAAGCGATTCGCGCGTGCGCTTGCGCGTCATTTCCACCAGTCCGAGTTGCGAAAATCCGTTGACGGTCACCCGCGTACGATCGCGCGACAACGCCTTCTTCAACTCGCCCAGCACCTGATCCCGATGCTCGACATTTTCCATGTCGATGAAATCGATAATGATGATCCCGCCCAGATTGCGCAGCCGCAATTGCCGCGCGATGGTATGCGCCGCTTCGAGATTGGTCTTGAATATGGTGTCGTCGAAATTGCGCGCGCCGACATATCCGCCCGTATTCACGTCGATGGTTGTCATCGCTTCGGTCTGATCGATCATCAGATAGCCGCCCGACTTCAGATCGACGCGCCGCGATAGCGCGCGCAAAATCTCCGCCTCGATGTTGTACAGATCGAAAAGCGACCGCTCGCCCGTGTAGTGATGCAGCCGTGACGCCACCGCCGGCGTGAACTCCGCCGCGAAATCCGCGAGCATCTGATACGTCTCGCGCGAATCCACCTGAATGCGCGTGGTCTCGTCGTTGACGAAATCGCGCAGCACGCGTTGCGCGAGGTTCAGGTCCTGATAGAGCAGGGTGGTCGGCGGCACGCGCTGCGCTTGCGCGACGATCGTCGCCCATGTCTTGCGCAGATACGCCACGTCCGCCGCGAGCTCTTCGCTCGAGGCATCTTCGGCGATGGTCCGCACGATATAGCCGCCTTTCTCATCGGCGGGCAAGACGGCCGTGAGCCGCGCGCGCACGGCTTCGCGTTCCGCTTCGCTCTCAATTTTCTGCGAGATGCCGATATGCGGCTCCTGCGGCAGATACACCAGCGTGCGTCCCGCAATGCTCACCTGCGTCGACAGACGCGCGCCCTTGGTGCCGATCGGATCCTTCACGACCTGCACCATCAGCGCCTGGCCTTCGAAGACGATCTTCTCGATGGGCGTATGCGGCTGCGAATTATGCGATTCACCCGCAATACGCGGATGCCAGATATCGGCCACATGCAGAAACGCGGCGCGCTCCAGACCGATATCGATGAAGGCGGACTGCATGCCCGGCAACACGCGCACGACCTTGCCGAGATATACGTTGCCGACGCGTCCGCGCGATAGCATGCGCTCGACATGAAGCTCCTGAACGGCGCCTTGCTGAACCAGTGCGACGCGGGATTCCTGCGGTGTGACGTTGATCAGGATTTCTTCGTTCATGGCCTGTTTTTAGAACTGGACGCGCGCCACGCGCAAGAGTGCTGAGGTTTCGAATAGGGGCACGCGCGGCCCTGAATGCCGTATGCGTCCGCCTTGCCCAGCGGCTCACCGGTCGCGGCGTATCGTTGCAGCGCAGCACGATCGGCGGCGGCGAAGCGCACTGTCGAGCGCGACAGCACGGGTTCGAGCAGCGCGCCTTGTGCATCGACGACGGCGATCGCGGTCAGCACGTCATGTTCGCGGCCGACGAGCCGTTCGAGCATCGCGACGGCGTCTTCCTCATGTTGCGGCTTGCCGAGGATCAGGCCGTCGATGGTGACGGTCGTATCGGCGGTGAGGATCGGCGCGGTGGCGTGATCGCCCTTGAGCAGACGCTCGCGCGCGGCCTTCGCCTTCAGCGCGCAGACACGCACGACGTACGCATCGGTGGCTTCGCCGGGGAGCTCGGCTTCGAGCGCTTCGGCGTCTTCATCGGGGCGGGGCAGCAGCAGTTCGTACTGCACGCCGAGTTGACGCAGCAACTCCTGACGGCGCGGACTTTGAGAGGCGAGATAAACGAAGGGATGAGAAGGCATGTCGGAGTCGGATTCGAATGACGCGCGCGGCATCCGAAATCCAACTATCGAACAGCCTCACACGCGATGGTAAGGGTGATTCTGCGTGATGCTCCACGCGCGGTAAAGCTGTTCGGCGAGCAGCACGCGCACCATGCCGTGCGGCAAGGTCAGGCTCGATATGCGCAGCAGCATGTCCGCGCGCGCTTTCACGTCGGGATCGAGCCCGTCCGCGCCGCCGGATGACGAACGCCACATCGCGTCCGTCCTGCTGCCAGCCGGGCAGCGCCTGCGCGAGCTGCATCGTGGTCCAGTCGCGGCCGCGTTCGTCGAGCGCGATCACGCGGGCGTTCTTCGGCAGGGCGGCTTCGATGCGCTGCTTCTCGGCCGCCATCACGCTCTCGGCGTTGCGGCCGGACGAGCGCTGCTCCGGTTTGATTTCCTTGAGTTCGATGCGCAATTCAGGCGGCATGCGCTTCGCGTACTCGTCGAAGCCATTCGTGATCCAGTCGGGCATCTTGTGTCCGACGGCGAGGATGACGAGCTTCAAGGTCTCAGGCGTTCGTCTTGCGCACGGTCTTGCGCGCCGGACGCTTGATGGCCGGCTTCGCGTCTTCTTCGTCCTCGTCGTCTTCGTCAGCCGTCACGCGCGCGCCGCCGAACATGTTCGGCGTCTGCAGCTTCACGCGCACGGGCTTGTCGCCCCAGACTTCCTCGAGGTTGTAGTACTGGCGCAGCGCCGGTTGCAGGATGTGCACGACCGCGTCGCCGCAATCGACCAGCACCCATTCGCCGATCTCTTCGCCTTCCGTGCTGACGATATCGCCACCCGCTTCCTTGACCTTTTCGCGTACGCTGTTGGCGAGCGCCTTGGTCTGCCGGTTCGACGTCCCGCTCGCCACGACCACGCGGTCGAACAGCGACGTCAGGTGGGTCGTGTTGAACACCTTGATGTCTTGCGCCTTGACGTCTTCCAGACCGTCGATGATGGCGCGTTGCAGCTTTTGAATTTCCATAGTTACCCGAGTCTCTACCGTTGATTTACCGTGACCGGTACAGGTGATGTTGAACAATATAGTCCCATACGGCCGATGGGACCTGAGCCCGCGCATCGGTGGCGCCGCTCATGGTTTGCGCTTCCTCGCGGATGGCCGTCGCGGAAATATCCATCAGCAGCCGCTCGTCGATCAGCATATGGCCGTGCGGCGTCGCCTTCAGCGTTTTCGCCGGGGCGATACGCCGTTCGAGCTCCGCCGCGACCGGCGCGGGCAGCGTCGCCACATCGAAGCCGGCGCGCGTTTCCACGCAGACATGCGCGTAGTCGAACAGCTCCGTCCACCGATGCCACGAATTCAGCTTCACCAGCTGATCCGCACCCATCAACAGCGAGATCGATGCCTCCGCGCCTTCGCGCGCGCGCCAGTGGGCAAGCGTATCGACCGTGTAGGTGTCGCCCTGGCGATCGATTTCGTCGGTGGCGACGATCACGTGCACGCCGTCCAGATCGAGCGATTCGGCCGCCGCGCGCGTCATCGCCAGGCGATGTTCCGGCGCGGAGACGCCCGCTTTCTGCCACGGTTGGCCGGCGGGCAGCAGCACCATGTCGGTCAGATTCAGCAGTTCCGTAAAACGGCGCGCCAGCGCGAGATGGCCGTTGTGGATCGGATCGAAGGTGCCGCCGAGCAGACCGACGCGCTTGAAGCCGAGCTTGACGCCGGGTTTGGCGCTCGAAGTCACAGCCATTCGCGGCGCACCAGAAAGTCCGAATACAGACGCGCTTCCGGCGTGTTCGGCTCGGGCTTCCAGTCATAGCGCCAGTCCGCGGACGGCGGCATCGACATGAGAATGGAATCCGTGCGGCCGCCGCTTTGCAGGCCGAAGTGCGTGCCGCGATCCCAGACGAGATTGAACTCGACGTAGCGTCCGCGCCGATACGCCTGAAACGCGCGCTCGGCCTCGCCGTACGGCGCGTCGCGGCGCTTCTCGATGATCGGCAAGTACGCCTTGAGAAACGCGTCGCCGACGCTTTTCATCATCGCGAACGCGCGCTCGAAACCCGGTTCCGAGAAATCGTCGAAGAAAATCCCGCCGATGCCGCGCTGTTCGTTGCGATGCTTCAGATAAAAGTACTCGTCGCACCACGTCTTGAAACGCGGATACAACTCGACGCCGAACGGCGCCAGCGCGTCGCGACAAGTCTGATGAAAGTGCCGCGCGTCGTCTTCGTAGCCGTAGATCGGCGTCAGATCCATGCCGCCGCCGAACCAGAAGATCGGCGCTTCGCCGTCCTTGATGGCGGTCAGCATGCGCACGTTCATATGAACGGTCGGGCAGTGCGGATTGCGCGGATGCATCACGAGCGATACGCCCATCGCCTCGAAACCGCGTCCCGCCAGTTGCGGACGCGCCGCGCTCGCGGACGGCGGCAGCGCGTCGCCCTGCACGTCGGAAAAACCGATGCCGCCGCGCTCGAAGAACCCGCCGTCTTCCAGCATGCGCGTGACGCCGCCGCCGCGCAGATGCTCGCCCGGCTCGCGCGCCCACGCGTCGGTGGCGAAGGCGGTGCCGTCGAAGCCGCCGAGCGCATCGGCGATGCGCGTCTGCAGGCCCGTCAGATAGGCGCGGACGGCTGCGATATCGTGGGTTGCGTCGTCGTTGTGGCGTGCGTTCGGTTCACTCATCGATTGCTGCGATGCGCCATGCGGGCGCCGAAAAATTCGAAACTCTAAAAAGCACGCTGCCGGACAGGGCGGTCCGGCAGCGTGATGACCTGGTGAGCTACGGCCTTCCTAGCCGTGACGCTCGGACTGCTTGCGGTTCACCGCCCGATAGCCGATGTCGCGGCGATACTGCATGCCGTCGAAGGCAATCTGATTCACCGTATCGTAGACCACCGATTGCGCGCCGCGCACGGAATCGGCCAGTCCGACCACGCACAGCACGCGGCCGCCGGCGGTCGTCAGCTTGCCGTCGGTCAGTGTAGTGCCCGCGTGGAAGGTCACGGAATTATCGGTTTCCGCAGGAATGCCGTTGATGCGGTCGCCACGGCGCGGCGTCTCCGGGTAATTGTGCGCGGCCAGCACCACGCCCAGCGCCGTGCGGCGGTCCCAGTCGAGTTCCGCGCCGTCGAGCTTGCCGTCGATCGCCATTTCGACGATTTTCGAGAAATCGCCCTTCAGGCGCGCCATGATCGGCTGCGTTTCCGGGTCGCCCATGCGGCAGTTGAATTCGAGCGTCTTCGGATTGCCGTTGGCGTCGATCATCAGGCCCGCGTACAGAAAACCGGTGTAGCGAATGCCTTCGTTCTCCATTCCGCGCACCGTCGGCAGGATGATTTCGCGCATCACGCGGGCGTGCAGTTGCGGCGTGACGATCGGCGCGGGCGAATACGCACCCATGCCGCCGGTGTTCGGACCCTTGTCGCCGTCGAGCAGACGCTTGTGATCCTGGCTCGATGCCAGCGGCAGCACATGCTTGCCGTCCACCATCACGATAAAACTGGCTTCCTCGCCCGTCAGGAACTCTTCGATGACGACGCGCGCGCCGGCATCGCCGAGCTTGTTGTCAGAGAGCATGGAATCGACGGCGGCATGCGCCTCTTCCAGCGACATCGCGACGACCACGCCCTTGCCCGCGGCCAGCCCGTCGGCCTTGATGACGATCGGCGCGCCTTTGGCGTCGATGTAGGCATGCGCGGCGGCGATATCGGTGAAAGTTTCGTACTCGGCCGTGGGAATCGCGTGGAGCTTCATGAAGGCCTTGGCGAAATCCTTCGAGCTTTCGAGTTGCGCAGCTTCCTTGGTCGGCCCGAACACCTTCAGCCCGCGCGAGCGGAACAGATTGACGATGCCCGCCGCGAGCGGCGCTTCCGGCCCGACAACCGTCAGCGCAACGTGCTCGCTTTCGACGAAATCGGCGAGCGCGGCCGGATCAGTGATGTCGATGTTGCGCAGACGCTCATCCTGCGCGGTGCCGCCGTTGCCCGGCGCGACATAGACGATCTGCACGCGCGGCGATTGCGCGAGCTTCCAGGCCAGCGCGTGTTCGCGGCCGCCGGAACCGACGACGAGTAACTTCATGTGAATCCCCGAATTGACCAAAAGCGGCTGTAAAGACGATGGCGATACGGAACGGCGATGCGCGTTCCCGCGACGGGCGCCAGGCGTGCCGTCATGACCGGTCGAAGGCGGCTCGCGCTGACTGCTGCTGCGTCACGCGCCTTCGGGCGATCTGGCATTGCATGCTCCGGTTCTCGGATACCGAAGCGAAAGCCGTTCCAGCGGCGCGCCGAGGTGCCCCGGCGCGCCGCGAAAGAGGGCGCTGAACGAAGGCGCTTATTCCTCGTCGATCACCGCGTTGGTGTAGACCTGCTGCACGTCGTCGAGATTTTCGAGCGCGTCGAGCAGTTTTTGCATCTTCACCGCGTCGTCGCCGGAGAATTCGACGTCGGTTTGCGGCTTCATCGTCACTTCGGCGAGTTCGGCCTTGAAGCCCGCGGCTTCGAGCGCGTCCTTCACCTTCTGAAAATCGTTCGGCGGCGAGATCACTTCGATGCTGCCGTCTTCGTTCGTCACGACGTCGTCGGCGCCGGCTTCGAGCGCGGCGTCCATCAGCTTGTCTTCCGGCGTGCCGGGCGCAAACAGGAACTGGCCGACGTGATCGAACATGAACGACACCGAGCCGTCCGTGCCCATGTTGCCGCCGAACTTCGAGAACGCGTGGCGCACTTCCGCGACCGTGCGAGTGCGGTTGTCGGTCATCGTGTCGACGATGATCGCCGCGCCGCTGATGCCGTAGCCTTCGTAGCGGATTTCTTCGTAGTTTGCGCCGTCCACGCCGCCGACGCCGCGCTGAATGGCGCGGTTGATGTTGTCTTTCGGCATGTTGGCGTCGTAGGCCTTGTCGACGGCCAGGCGCAGACGCGGGTTGGTGTCGATCTCGCCGCCGCTCAGGCGCGCGGCGACCTGGATTTCCTTGATCAGCCGCGTCCAGACCTTGCCCTTCTTCGCGTCGGCCGCGGCCTTCTTATGCTTGATGTTGGCCCATTTCGAGTGACCCGCCATTACCTTTCTCCGTCGTGCGTCGCCTGGGCGCCGCAGTAAATACCGTGATGTTTCTGTGAAGCCGACTATGTTCGTGCTCGCGGGCGATGCCGAAAACGTCGTGAAACGCATGCGGCGCGGCGTGCGCGGTTTTTGCGCCGCGTGACGAGACCCGATTAGGAACAGACTGAAATTTTATCATGGCGGCGCGCGCCGGCAGGGGCGGGCGCGCGTGCCGTCGACCGGAAAATGCGCCGAATGCGTCCGGATTGCACGGAAATCGTGCGGAAATCGCGCGGGTTCCTGGCAAAGCCGCATCGTCGGGTTTCGCTGCGGGTTTTGCCGTGTAAACGCAAACCGCCGCGCGGGGCGGCGCGGCGGCTTCATCGGCCGATGCGAAATGCCGGCGGCGTCAGTTCTTCGTGCCGAACAGACGATCGCCCGCATCGCCGAGACCGGGGACGATATACGCGTGTTCGTTCAGATGCGAATCCAGCGACGCCACGTACAGCTTCACGTCCGGATACGCGTCCTGGAACACCTTCACGCCTTCGGGCGCGGCCACCAGCGCGACGAACACGATGTTCTCCGCCTGCACGTTGCGGCGCTTCATCACGTCGACGGCGTGCACGGCGGAATAACCGGTCGCGACCATCGGATCGCACAGGATGAACATGCGGTCCTCGAGATCCGGCGGGAGGCGCACGAGATACTCGACCGGACGATGATCCTCCGCGCGGTACACGCCGATATGCCCGACGCGCGCCGACGGAATCAGATCGAGCAGCCCGTCCGACATGCCGATGCCCGCGCGCAGCACCGGCACGATGGCGAGCTTCTTGCCGGCGATCACGGGCGCCTCGATCTCGAGGAGCGGCGTCTCGACGCGCTTGGTCGTGGCGGCAGGCTGCGCGTGATTTCGTAACCCATCAACAGCGTGATTTCCCGCAGCAATTCGCGAAACGTGCGCGTCGACGTGTCCTTGTCGCGCATGTGCGTGAGCTTGTGCTGGATCAGCGGGTGATCGGTGATGAAGAAATTCGGGAAGCGGCTGTCTTGTTTCATGGGTCTCGCGCGCGATGCGCGTCCTGCTCGGGTGATGGGCTGCCGTGCGCGCTCGCGGAGTCGATGCCGACGCGAAACGCATCGAGCATAAAGCCCGGAAGCAGGCAGTGGCGACAGTTTACCGAAAAGCCCCACGCGATCTAAGAATATTCGTGCGAGTTTTCGGCCAGAGGCGCGCCCGACGTTGCCGCCCCGATTCTTCTAGAATGCGCGAGAGGCGTGTTCACGCTCGACCAATACGAAACGACACGGAGGAGTGACGATGGACATGGGAATCGCGGGCCGCACGGCGCTCGTGTGCGCGGCAAGCAAGGGACTCGGCCGCGGCTGCGCCGAAGCGCTCGCCGCCGAAGGCGTGAATCTGGTGATCACCGCGCGCACGGCCGAAACCTTGGAGGCGACCGCCGCGCATATCCGCGCGCAATACGGCGTCGACGTGAAAACCGTCGCGGGCGATATCACCACGCCCGCCGGCCACGCCGCCGCGCTCGCCGCGTGCCCGCAGCCGGACATCCTCGTGAACAACGCGGGCGGACCGCCGCCGGGCGACTTCCGCAGCTTCACGCATGAGATGTGGATCAAGGCGCTCGAAGGCAACATGCTGACGCCGATCGAACTGATGAAGGCCACCATCGACGGGATGATCGAGCGCGGTTTCGGGCGCATCGTGAATATCACGAGTTCGTCGGTAAAGGCGCCGATCGACGTGCTCGGTTTGTCGAACGGCGCGCGTTCGGGGCTGACGGGTTTTGTCGCGGGCGTGGCGCGCAAGGTCGCGTCGACCGGCGTGACCATCAACAATATTCTGCCGGGCACCTTCGGCACCGATCGCATCGCGGTGACGATGGAAGCGCAGGCGAAGGCGCAGAACGTGTCCATCGACGAGATTCGCGAGCGGCGCGCGCAGAGTCTGCCGGCCGGACGCTTCGGCAACGCGGAGGAATTCGGCAAGGCCTGCGCGTTCCTGTGCAGCGTGCACGCGGGCTACATCACCGGTCAAAATCTGCTGATCGACGGCGGCGCGTATCCGGGCACCTACTGATGAACGCCGCCGATAAAATCCGCGTCGCGCTGATCGCGCACGACATGAAGAAGGACGACATCGTCAAGCTCGCGGGCGAGTTCGTCGATACGCTCGCGCAATGCGATCTGGTCGCGACCGGCACGCGCATTTCGGCGGCGCACGGACTCGCGGTCGAACGCAAGCTGTCCGGTCCGCACGGTGGCGACTTGCAGATCGGCGCGGAACTCGCGGAAGGGCGCGTGAATATCGTGATCTTTCTGCGCGACCCGATGACGCCGCAGCCGCACGAGCCGGACATCAACGCGCTCGTGCGCGCCTGCGACGTGCACAACGTGCCGTGCGCTACCAATATCGCGACGGCGCGCATGATTCTCGACGATCTTCGTCTGCGCTTCGCGCGGGCGTCCTGACCATCCCATAAAAGGAGAGAACGAGCGATGACCAAGGCAATCCGTTTCGACAAACCAGGCGGCCCGGAAGTGATGAAGTAGGTCGACGTGAACGTGGGCGAGCCGGGCAAGGGCGAAATCCGCGTGAAGCATCATGCGGTCGGGCTGAATTTCATCGACGTGTATTTCCGCACCGGTCTTTATCCGATGCCGCTGCCCGGCGGGCTCGGCATGGAAGCAGCGGGCGAAGTGACGGCGGTGGGCGAGGGCGTCACGCAATTCAAGCCTGGCGATCGCGTGGCGTATGCGTCGCGTCCGCCGGGCGCGTATGCGCAGGAGCGTGTGATATCGGCGGATTACGTCGTTAAGCTGCCGGATTCGGTCGGCTACGAAGATGCCGCGTCGATCATGCTGCAAGGGCTGACCGCGCAGTATCTGCTGCGTCGCACGTATCGCGTGAAGGCGGAACTCGCGAAGGCGCACGGCTGCGATTACCCGATCGTCTATACGCGCGACAACTTCACGCAGCGCGTGCGCGAGATCACCAACGGCGCGGGCGTGCCGGTCGTCTACGATTCGATCGGCAAGGACACCTATGTTGCCTCGCTCGATTGTCTCGCGCCGCTCGGCCTGTTCGTGAGCTTCGGCAATTCGTCGGGCCCGCTGCCGCCGATCGATTCGTCCGAATTCGCCGGACGCGGCTCGCTATTCTTCACGCGCCCGACGCTGTTCAGCTATATCGCCAAACGCAGCGATCTCGATACGATGGCGGCGGAGTTGTTCGACGTCGTGTCGTCGGGCAAGGTGAAGACGAACGTGCGTCAGCGCTACGCATTGTCCGACGCCGCGAAAGCGCATGAAGACCTCGAAGCGCGCAAGACCACCGGTTCGACGATCTTTTTGCCTTAAATCGGGCAGGGCGGTTAGACCAAATCACCATCTATTAAAACCATGAGCGAACCGTCCTTCAACGTCGTCCTGATCGAGGACGAGAAACAGATTCGCCGTTTCGTGCGCGTATCGCTGAAAGCCCAGGGCATGAGCGTGCACGAGGCCGAAACCGGCAAGCAAGGTCTCGTCGAAGCGGCGACGCGCAAGCCGGATCTCATCATCGTCGATCTCGGTTTGCCGGATACCGACGGCATCGACGTGATTCGCGAACTGCGCGGCTGGACCGAAGTGCCGGTGATCGTGCTGTCGGCGCGCACGCAGGAAGAACAGAAAGTCGCCGCGCTCGATGCGGGCGCGGACGATTATCTGACCAAGCCCTTCGGCGTCTCGGAACTGATGGCGCGGATTCGCGCGCATCTGCGGCGGCGTAATCAGGCGGCGGCGAGCGAAACGCCGCTCGTCACTTTCGGCGATGTCAGCGTCGATCTGGCGCTGCGCCGCGTCACGAAAAACGGCGAAAACGTGCATCTGACGCCGATCGAATATCGGCTTCTCGCGACGCTCGTGCGGCACGCGGGGCGCGTGCTGACGCATCGGCAATTGCTGCTGGACGTGTGGGGACCGTCGCATGTGGAAAGCCCGCATTATCTGCGCATCTACATGGCGCATCTGCGGCAGAAGCTCGAGCGCGATGCCGCGCAGCCCGAGCATATCGCCACCGAAACGGGCGTGGGATATCGGCTGACAGGGGCGAGTTGAGCGCGGTTGGCGTCGTGGTCAGCGCCGCGTCCAGCGGCATGTCTCCGCCGGTCACGCCGATCATGCGGTTCTTCACGTCATATGCGACGCCAAGTCCGCGATATCCTGGCGCGATACCGGCGGCATGAACTCCGTGTCTTCATCCGCGAGCGCGATGGTGCCGCGCGCCGGCTCGTCCGACAGCGGACCGGGCCGCAGGATCGCATACGGCACGCCGCGCCGCGCGACGTAGGCATCGGCTTCGCGTTTCATCCGCGAATAATGAGTCTGGCCTGCAAAATTGAATTTGCCGGAATGGACCCGACGACGCAGTCTGGTGCAGACGTAAACGCACATCTCAGCCAGGTCTGCAGCGCACGAGTAGAGGTTGAGGCATGACGTTGAGC
>NZ_LFJJ01000166.1 GCF_001189365.1 Candidatus Burkholderia verschuerenii
CGGTTCGATGGGTTTGGCGGGGCGGCGGGAGGTGGGGACTTGAATCGGGTGTTCAGCAAAACCACCTAGCCCGAAGCAAGCGCGGTGGCTCGGATACCACCGCGCACTGCTTTTTAGTCCGCATGCTTCCGATCAAACGCCCAAACCTCCGGAAACCCCATCAACTCGCACATTTCCGAAAACGGATACATCCCGCCGACCGCGCCTTGCGTATCCTTGCGCGCCAGAATCTCGCCATACACGTCCTTAAGCGCCTTGGCGACCGTCAAGAACCCCGAAGCCGGATAAATCGCCAGCCTGAAGCCGAGCTTCTGAAATTCCTCGGGCGTAAGCTGCGGCGTGCGTCCGCCTTCGACGACATTCACCAGCAGCGGCATATCGAAGGTGCGTCCGATCGTCTCCAGTTCCTCCACGCTCTCCGGCGATTCCACGAACAACACATCCGCGCCCGTCTTGGCAAAAGCTTCCGCGCGCCGCAGCGCTTCATCGAGACCGAGCGACGTGCGTGCATCCGTCCGCGCGATGATCTGGAAATTCGCGTCCGTGCGGCTTTCGGCGGCGACCTTGATCTTCTTCACCATGTCCTCGAGCGGAATCACGCGGCGTCCCGGCGTGTGGCCGCATTTCTTCGGAAATTCCTGATCTTCCAGCTGAATGCCTGCCGCGCCTGCCTGCTCGTAACAGCGCACCGTGTGCGCCACATTAAGGAGTCCGCCGTAACCGGTGTCGCCGTCGCAGATCATCGGCGTGTTGGTGCCGCCGCAGAACGCCGTGACGCGATTCACCATGTCGGTGTACGTCGCAATGCCGGCGTCCGGCAGGCCGAGGTACGAGGCGACCGTGCCGAAGCCCGTCATGTAGAGACAGTCGAAGCCCATCGAATCGGCCATTTTCGCCCGACACCATGTCGAAAATGCCCGGCGCGGTGACGAGTTCCTTGCGCGCGAAACGCGCCTTCAATGCCTTGCGTTTGTCCTGATGCGAGACGTTCATATGCTGCTCCTGTCCAGGTAATCGAAGAAAAAGATTCAGTGATGCGATTCGCGCGACAACGACGACGTCGCCAGATCGCCATCGGCGTCGGACGTCGGCGCGATCTCTTCCAGCGAGCGGCGATTGGTCTCGATGCCGAACAGCGCCAGCACCACGGCCATTACGGCGCACGCGCCCGTGATCAGCGACAGCACGTCCTTGATGCCGCCGACGGCATACATCACCACCACGAGTTGCGGCGCGAGAATGCCGGTGATGCGTCTCGCGCAGCCCGCGATACCGTTCGCGCGCATGCGGTTCTCGGTGGCGAAGAGTTCGGGAATGTAGGTCGCGATGCCGAGCGCGACCATCAGATACGTCAGCGTGAACAGCAGGAAGCCGAGCACGGTGGCCGTCGTCACATCGTCGGAATGGCCGTACAGCCAGCCGACCAGCGCCGCGAGCGCCGCCACCGCGATCAGCCCATTCTTTCGGCCAACGCGATCCGCCACCAGCACGCCGAGCAGCGCGCTCGCCGGACCGCCGAGCGACATCAGCGTGGTGTAGCCGAGCGACGACGCGATGCCGATGCCCTGCTTCATCAGGAACGTCGGCACCCACACGATAAAGCCGTAGATGACCATGTTCACCGCGATCTGCACGACGATCGACACGAACGTGCGGCGAATCTGCGACGGCGAAAACAGTTCGAGCATCGAAGTCTTCTGCGGCGCGGCGCGCGGTACATCGGCGACGGGCGGCAGCGGCCGCACGCGCGCGGATTCCTCTTCGGCGGCGCGCAGAATCGCTTCGGCTTCCTCGTAGCGGCCTTTCGATTCGAGCCAGCGCGGCGACTCCGGCATCTTCTTGCGGATCACCCAGACGATCATCGCGCCGATGTCGACCAGCGCGAACATCGCGCGCCAGCCGATCGACGGAATGATCAGATAGCCGAGAAAGGTCGAGACGAACAGCGCCGAATTCGTGATCAGCGACAGATACGCCGACCACTTGCCGCGCACGGCGGGCGGCATGAATTCGCCGACCGAACCGTAACCGACCACGATTTCCGCGCCCAGGCCGAGCCCCATGAAGAAGCGACAGACGATCAGCCATTGCATGTTCGGCGCGAACGCACCCGCGATCGACGCGAGCCCGAACACCGCGAGATTGAACTGATAGGTGAACTTGCGGCCCTTGGCATCGCCGAGCACGCCTGCGGTGAACGCGCCGATCAGCATGCCGATAAAGGTCGACGAGAGAAACGCCGCGTTGAGCTGCATCGTCGACCAGCCGGATTTGGCGAGCGCGCCGAGCACGCCGCCGGCCAGATAGATATTGAACGAATCGAGAAACATGCCGCCGCCGATCAGCCACAGCACGCGCTTGTGGAAACCGGAGATGGGCAATCGGTCCAGCCTGGGGCCGGCGTTGACGGTCATGTCGTGTCTCCTACGGTTGCATGGGTGCATGCCGCTTCGGCGGCTATCCGTTCTACGACTTCTATCGATGCGGGCGGATTCGTTTCAGCCGGACGCGTGCTCCCGGTCGTAGCGGTCGAGCACGGCTTTTTCGGCGGCGAGGATATGGCAACGCGTGATTGCTTCGGCCCACGCGACATTGCGCTGCTCCAGCGCCGAGACGATTTCGAAATGCTGGCGCGCGCTGCGTTCGCGATCCTCGTCACCGTAGGTATCGAAGGTCCACTTGATGAGCGGCGTTTCCTTCATCGATCGAAGCGAGCGGTCGAGGCGCGCGTTGTTCGCGGCGGCCGTGATGATCGCGTGGAATTCGCCATTGGCGGCGAACCATGCTTCGCGCAATTCGGGCGTCGAGGCGTGCTGGGTGATGGACATCATCGCGTCGGCGAGGGCTTTCAGGCGTGCGATGTCCGCGGCGTCGATATGCAGCGCGGCGCGCCCCGTCAGATGCGGTTCGATCAGCAGACGCGCCTCGAAAATCTCACGCGCGTCCTGCAGCGTCCACGCCTTGACGCGCACGCCATAGTTGGGACGCGTCTCGACCCAGCTTCGGCGTCCAGCCGGCGCAGCGCCTCGCGCACCGGCGTGCGGCTCACGCCGAGGCTTTTCGCGAGCTGTTCCTCGCGCAAATACTGGCCCGCGCCGTAGCGGCCGGTCGCGAGCGCATCCTTGATGGCGGCATACACGTCGTCTCCCGAGCGCGGTGCTTCGGGCGGGATTGTATGCAAAGCTTGCTCTGGATGGGCCATTTTGGGTCCGTTTTCATGCGCGTACCGAAGAATTGTATGCAATGTGGGCGCGCTGAAACTTGGGGTTTCCCCGCGAACCGGCTACTTTTTGTGCTTCGCCATGTAGGTGAGATAGGCGATCACGTCGTCGATATCGCGCTCGCTCATGGCGTTGCGGTCGAAGCCGTGCATCTTCATGTCGGGCCACGCGCGGATCGAGCGCGGATCGCGGATGAACTGCTTCAGCACCCACGGCTGGAAATATTCGGTCGGATTGTGCGGCAGGTTCAGGTCCGGTCCCATCGATGCATCGCCCGCGCCGTTCATCTTGTGGCACGCCATGCATTGCGTCGCGAACAGCGCCTGTCCGCGGCGAATCGGCGAGGTCGCGGGCACGTCGCTGCCTACCGCGATTTGCGGCCATCGCACGGCGGGCGGCGTGGCGGTGCGGATCGAATCGACCTTGTACGGCCATTGCTCGCTCTTGATGTTCGATGCCGCCGCGTTCGTCCAGACGACGTAGAACGGGCCGATATCGCGCGGCCACGGCGCATCAGATGGCTCGATCGCGAGCCACGCTTGCGCATGCGGCGCTTTCGACTCGGCCATCAATCGCGCGGGAAGATGCGTGACGAAGCCGTCGGTGCCGGTAATCTGCACGTCGCTTTTGTCGGGCAAATGCGCGGCATCGAGCAGCGCGCGCAAGGGCACGGCGCGATACGTCATCGTACGATGGAAGGCGGCGTCGTTCGGCACGTGAATGGTCGTCGCATCGGGGCGCGCGAGAAGCTGTTCGGTCGTAAAGGTCTGCTTCGTGCCGATATCGACGGACAGGTTCGCGGCAATGGCGGGCGAACCAGTCAGTAAAAGGGCGGCGATGGCGAGCGCGGATCGGATGGTCATGGGCTTGCTCGTTCAGGGGGCGGAAGCGATGGTACGCGAGAAGCGGTTCGTTTTCGTGGGTATACCGGTTGCTGTGACAAACGCATGAACCCCACACGATCCGGAGCCTCCATGAGCCCGACGCACGCGCTGCCTTTCGATTCCGCCTACGAACAGATACCCGACGACAAAGCCGACACCACGCGCGAACTCGCCGACACGATGCGCACCATCGCCGAGACGACTTACGCCGATTCCGGCCACGGCTGGCGCACGGTCCACGCGAAAAGCCACGGTTTGCTGATCGGCGAGTTCGAAGTCCTGCCCGATCTGCCGCCCGAGCTTGCGCAAGGCATCTTCACGCGCGCGGCGACCTTGCCCGTGGTGATGCGGCTGTCGACCAATCCCGGCGATGTGCTCGACGACAAGGTTTCGACGCCGCGCGGTCTCGCGATCAAGGTGATCGGCGTCGACGGCGCGCGTCTGCCGGGCAGCGAAGGCGACGTCACGCAGGACTTCGTGATGATCAACGCGCCGGCCTTCACGGCCGCCACGCCGAAGAAGTTTCTGAGCAATCTGAAGCTGCTCGCCAAAACCACCGACAAGGCGCCCGGCGCGAAGAAGGCGTTGTCGGCGGTGTTGCGCGTGACCGAAGCGGCCATCGAAAAGCTCGGCGGCGAAAGCGGCACGATCAAGAGTCTGGGCGGGCATCCCGAAACGCATATCCTCGGCGAGACCTTCTATACAGCGGTGCCGCTGCTTTACGGGCAGTACTTCGGCAAGCTCAGCGTGGCGCCGGTATCGCGCGCGCTGACCGCGCTGACGGACGCGCGTATCGAACTCGCCGGCAATCCCGACGGTCTGCGCGATGCCGTCAGCCAGTTCTTTTCCAGCAACGACGGCGCGTGGGAAGTGCGCGTGCAACTCGCGACCGATATCGACGCGATGCCGATCGAAGACGCCTCCGTGCAGTGGCCCGAAGACGCGAGCCCGTATGTGACGATCGCGCGGATTCGCGTGTCGCCGCAATCGTCGTGGAGCGCGGAGCGTGCCAAACGCATCGACGACGGCATGGCGTTCAGCCCGTGGTATGGCGTGACGGCGCATCGGCCGCTTGGCGGCGTGATGCGCGCGCGCCGGATGTCGTATGAGATGTCGTCGAATTTTCGCGGCGAACGCAACGGCTGCCCGATGCACGAGCCAAAGCAAGGCGACACGCTTTGAGTCAGTCGATCTGCTTCTGCCAGAACGCGATCACGCCGCCAACCAGCGCCACGCCGATCAGAAAGTAAAAGCCGTCGAGCGCGCTCAGGAAGCTTGCCTGTTGCGCGACGGCGCGGCTCATTTCGACCATCGCGAGGCTTTTGGCCTGGCCTGCGGCATAACCGAGTCCTTCGAAGCCGCTGCTCAGGCGTTCGTACGCGCTCTGAAATTCCGGATTGTAGGGATTTACCGCTTCGACCAGCCGCGTCTGATGCAAGGCCACGCGATGCTGCTGAAGAATGATCATCGTCGCCGTCGAGAACGAATACGTCAGTTGCTTGACGATATTCTTGAAACGATAGCCGTGGTTATATTCCTCGATGGCGAACACGCGGAACGTCACGTTCGCCACCGGCAGCGCGATAAACAGCAACAGTGCGCCGCGTAGCACGAGCGGCGCGATCAGCCACGGCATGCTGACATCGGGCGGCATATGCATCATCCATGCGCCGACGAAGGCGGCGACACGATGCCCGCACGAAACGTCTTCTCGCGCAATGCGCTCAGCCGCAATAACGGCTTCGGATAATGCCACTGATGCCAGACGAACCACGCCAGCGCGATGAGTCCCGCCGCCGTCAGCAACACGAGTTCTGGCGATGTGCTGAACAACTCGAAGCGCACCTGCTGCATCACGACCTGCAACGCGCCCTGCACGAACGCGAAGCAGATGTACGGCCAGAAATGGGCATCGCCGCGCGCTTCGGGCAATACGTGGCCCGAGTGCGGCACGGCCAGCCACGCGAACACGCCGAACACGGTGCACGTAAACAGCGCGCGCCAGCCGAATCACGCGACGAGATATGCGCCGATCAGCGGCGCGAGTCCGCTGCCGATCAGGATCATGAAGAGGAACAGCTTGACCGCCATCGGCCGCCGCTGCGGCGTGAATTTCTTCTGGATGAAGATGCGGCACGCGCTCATCATCGGCCCGATGAAATAGCCCTGCACGCCGCGCGCGAACGCCAGTTCCAGCGACGATTCCGACAGCGCCGCCACCACGCCGCCCGCCGCGAACAGAAACAGGCAGCCCGCGAGATAACGCCTGAAACCGATGCGCTCGATCCACCATTGCTGCTGCAGGATGCCGAGCACGGACATCACCGCATACGCGCTCGACGACCACACGAGTTCGTCCGTCGATGCGTTGATGCCGCCCGCGATATAGCTGGTAAAGAAGGAAAAGATCGAATTATCGAAATAATCGAGACCCGTTGCGAGCGCGATGGCCCACGGGAAAAAATCGTCTCGAATACGCGCCGCGACGGACTGCGCGCGACCCATCGATGCGGCTGTCATTTCGCGGCATCCTCTTTGCTTGCCGGCTTGCGACGCTTGCGCGCGAGGCGCTCCTTGAACAGGTCTTCCTGTTTTTCACCGCCGATACGACGCTGGATGTAGTTTAGGTCATCGCTCAGCTCGCGACGAACCGCTTGTGCTTCCTTCAGTTCGCGGCGCACGGCGGCGATGCGCGCATCGACCGATTCGATTTGTTGCGACAACGCGCTCTCTATTTCGCGCAACGATGTCATGGAATAACCGGAGCGGCCATCGTGGACGGCATCGAGCGGACGCTTGAGGATTTCGGTAATGCCCTCGAGCGAAAAGCCGAGCGAGCGCAGGCGCAGGATGCGGGCGAATTTTTCGAGATCCGCCTCGCTGTAGAGACGATAACGGCCTTCGCTGCGGCTCGGCGTGACGAGGCCGCGTTCCTCGTAGTACTTGAGCGTGCGCGGCGTGACGTCGAGCCGTTCGGCGGCGTCGCGGATGGTGAGCAGATCGGGCTTTTGCGATGACATGGCGCAGTCCCACGTACAGAAGACGACAGTATAACGCAAACCTGTACGTTCACGTACAGGTTTGCGGAAACCGCAAAACCGCTTCGCTCCCCTGAATGGGGCGCGATGATAGACTTGAATGATCATGCGGGCCGCGCGTTTTCAAGACGGTCCGCTCGATCCACGACTAAAGAAGAAACGCATGAACAAACGATTTTCGATGATCCGCGACTTTCACCTCGCCGACTGGTTCACCCTCGGCAACGCGATTTGCGGAACCGGCGCGCTGTTGTCGTCGATGTCCTATCTCGACGACAACGACGTGCTGCATATCTATCTGGCCGTCGGTCTGGTATTTCTGGCGCTGGTGTTCGACGTGCTCGATGGCCGCATCGCGCGGTGGCGGCAGAAGGCGTCGCTATTGGGCAAGGAACTGGATTCGCTCGCCGACGTCATTTCGTTCGGCGTCGCGCCGGCGATCATCGCGTATGGATGCGGCATGCGCGGGCTGTACGACCGCGTGATCCTCGCGTATTTCGTCGCGTGCGGCGTGTCGCGATTGGCGCGCTATAACGTCACGACCGAGGAAATGTCGGGCGGCAGCGGCAAGGTCACGCATTTCGAAGGCACGCCCATTCCGACATCGTTCGCCATCGTGCTGATGCTGGGCGTCGCGGGCTACTTCGGCGCGGTCGGCGAGAATCTGTGGTTCGGCGTCTGGAAGTTCGGCGGCTTCACGCTGCATCCGCTGGTGCTGATCTACGCCATTTCGGGCTCGCTGATGATCAGCCGTATCCGCATCCCGAAGCCCTGAGCGCGCCGTTTCAAACAAAAGCGCATGCAGCCGCGAGGCGCATGCGCTTTTTTCATGCCGTCACGCGTCGGCCGATCAGCGCATAGTGCGCGAGCGCGAGCAGCGGAAACGCCGTCGCGAGCAGGGCGACGAAGTGCCAGCCGCCGCTTTCGTAGATACGGCTCGCGAACGCCGAACCGCACGCGCCGCCCACGAAAATACTCGTCACGTAGATCGCGTTCAGGCGATTGCGGCTCACCGCGTGCAGGCCGTAGATTTCGCGCTGGCCGAGCACCATGTTCATCTGCACCGCGAAGTCGAGCAGCACGCCCGTTACGACCAGCGCGCCGACGCCCCACGCCGGATGAATCATCACCGGCAGATACGCCAGCGCCGCGAGCAGCAGCGCGACGAAGGTGGCGGGCACGGTATGCCCGGCATCGGCGAGACGGCCGGCGATGGGCGCGGAGCTCGCGCCGATTGCGCCGATCAGCGCGAACAGGCCGATCTGCGTTTGCGTGAGGCCGTAATGGCGCGTGAGTTCGATCGGAATCGCGGTCCAGAACAGGCTGAACGACGCGAACATGCAGCCCTGATAAAACGAGCGATGCCGCAACAGCCGCATGCCGCGCACCAGATGCCCGAGCGAGCCGATCAGTTGGAAGTAGGTCGCCTGATGGCTCGGCTGACGCTGCGGGATGGTCAGCACCAGCACCACGGCGATAAACGCCATCAGCACGGCGGCCGCGCCGAACATCGCGCGCCAGCCGAAGTGTCCGGCAACCACGCTCGCGATCGGCCGCGACAGCAGGATGCCGAGCAACAGGCCGCTCATCACCGTGCCGACCACCTTGCCGCGCGATTCGTCGGGCGCGAAATGCGCGGCCAGCGGAATCAGAATCTGCACCGCGACCGACGAAAACCCGATCAGCAGCGAGATAAAGAGGAACCAGCCCGGCGTGTGCGCGAACGCGGCCGCCGTCAGGCTGCCGATGGAAACGATCACCGTGGCGATCATCAGCTTGCGGTTTTCGAGCAGATCGCCGAGCGGCACCACGAAGAACAGTCCGAGCGCGTAGCCGATCTGCGTGAGCGAGACGATCAGGCTCGCCGTGCCGCTCGCCATGTGCAGGTCCGGCGCGATGAGTTCGGTGATCGGTTGCGCGTAGTACAGATTGGCGACGATCGCGCCGCAGCAGAACGCGAACAGCGCGATCAGGCCGCGCGTGAGTTCGACGTGCTGCGTCCCGGCGCGCTCGGCCGATGGTCGAGCGGACATGGTTTTTCCTGTGTGATTTCCCCGTGTAGCGACACGAAGGATACGCGTTCAGGGAAAACCCTGCAGACCGCCGCTCACGGCTGCACGCGATGCTTATAGTCGTGCAGCGTTTCCTTGACGTAGTTCCAGTAGCGGTCGTCGTCGGGACGCAGGCCCATTTCGCCGTTCCGGTACGCGATGGCGAGCGCCAGATTCGCCTCGGGCAACTCGGCGTGCGCCGAACGTTCGAGCCACGACAGCGCCTGCGCGTCGTTGCCGCGTTCGCGATAAACGTTGGCAAGCTGAAATTGCGCCTGCGGCACGCCGTGACGCGCCGCCAGCGTCAGCCAGCGCACACCTTCGTTCGCATCGCGCGCGACGCCGTAGCCGTTGCGATGGATCGACGCCAGCCAGTACGCCGCCTGCGCGCCCGCCAGCGGCGCGTGGCCTTCGTGGTCGTCGTCATCGTGGAGAGCGGGCGTCGCGGGCAGCGTGCGCGCCGCGCGTTCCAGCCAGCGGCGGCTTTGCGCGTAATCCGGCGGCGCGCCCGCCGCGCCCTCGAAGTACACGCGGCCGAGCAGCAGTTGCGCATCGGCGTCGCCGTGATCCGCGCTGCGTTCGAGCCAGCCGATGCCCTCGCGCACATGCCGCGCATCGTGGCCGCCGACCAGCACCGCGCCCAACGCCAGCGCGGCGGCGTCGTTGCCGGCCCACGACGCGACGCGCAGCTTCGTCATCGAGGTCCGGTCGTGGGTCGAGAGCGCGCGCACGCGCCACTCGTCGATATCGCGCGTGGGCGTGCGCGCGGCCGTGAACATCGCCGCCGCGTACGCGACGACGATGACCGATGCGCCGATCGAAAGGGCGCGCTTCATCATTGCGACAGATCGACCGCGTAGGTCGCGAGGCCCTTGCCGGTGCCGTCGTCGGCCTGAATCTGCGTGACGTTGGCGATGCCCTGCGTCTGCGCCAGCGATACCAGATTCGGCGCCGACTTGAACGTGACCTGACCGGCCGTGCCGACCTTCGTGAAGCGCCAGCTCCGGTCGATGCCGTTGGTTACCGACGTCATCGACTTGATCTTCTTGATGTAGGAGATCAGCACGTCGCGGTTCGCATCCGGCGATGCATAGATCGTCTTGCTGCCGTCGAGACCGGGGAAATTGCCGCCGCCGCTCGCGCGATAGTTGTTGGTCGCGACGATCAGCGCCTGATCGCTCGCCACCGGCGTGCCCTTGTAGCTCAGGTTCTTGATGCGGCTGCCGACCGGTTGCGTCACGTCGATTTCATAGCTGAAGTCCTTCGACGAGATCACGTCGAAGTTGTAGCCCGGATAGTTGCTGACCAGCGCCTGCGCCGTGGTCTTGGTGGGATCGATCTGGTTGAAGCGCTGCGCGGCGGTTTCGAGCCAGCCCTTGAGATCCGCGCCCGTGACCTTCACCGCGTAGACCGTGTTTGGATACAGATACAGATCGGCCGCGTTGTTGATCGCGACATTGCCCGCCGAGACATCGGTGAAATCCGTGCCGCCGCCGAAACCGCTCTTGAACGGCGCGCTCACCGACAGCACCGGAATGCCCGCGTATTGCGGCAGATTCGCCGCGATGTAATCCGACACGTACTGCGCCTGCGCCTGATTGACGATCTCGATGGCCGACACGTCGCCGACATCGGCGAAGTAGGTGGTCATGCGGAAATCGGTCGAGCCGATCGGCGTCTTCACATAGTCGATGGTCGCCTGATGCTCGGCGGCGATCGCGGCGGACACGCTCGGATCGGCGGCGACGTAGCTCTTGTCGGCGTTCTGGATCGCGCGCGCCTCGACCTTGGTCGCGTTCTTGTCGATGACCCACGCGCCCTTCGAATAGGTCAGCGACAGCGACACCACGCCCAGATGCTTGCCCCAGAAGTTGGCCATCACGGTCGGCACGCCGTTGACCGTGCCCGGCCGATCATCAGCACGTCGATGCCCGGCACGGTCGAGAGGTAATAGCTGCCGTTTTCCATCGTCGGCGAATAGGCGGAGTTGTCGAGCCCGCCGTGCGACAGCGCGACCACGATCTGCGCGCCTTCGGCCTTCATCTGCGGCACGTATTTCTCGGCGCTTTCCTTCAGGCCGTTCGTATACACGTTGCCTTCGAGATTGCGCTTGTCCCACGACATGATCGCGGGCGGCGTGAAGCCGATCACGCCCACTTTCACCGGCGCGGTGACGGTCTTGCCGTCCGGACCCGTCGCCGTCACCTGCTTTTCGATGATCGTGTACGGCTTGAAGATCGGCTGCGCGCTTTTTGCGCCCATCACATTGGAGAGCACCAGCGGAAAGGTCGGCCCGGCGCACACCGCCTGCTGCGCGACGGGCGGCAGATTCGGCACGTCGAGCTTGCTGCCGGTGACTTGCGCGAGGAACGGCAGGCCGTAATTGAATTCGTGATTGCCGATGGTGCCCGCGTCGTACTTGAGCGCGTTCATCACCTTGTAGACGGCGAGCGTGGTCTGACAGCTCACCGGCGATACCAGCGCCTGATAGTCGGCGAGCGCGGTGCCCTGAATGGTGTCGCCGTCGTCGAGCAGCATCGTGTTGGGGAATTCCTGGCGCGCGGCGGCGATCAGCGTCGCGGTGCGCTCGAGACCGATCGACTTGTCTTCGGCCAGTTTGAAGTAGTCGTAACTCAGCACGTTGGTGTGGATGTCGGTCGTCTCGAGCATCGCCAGCGTTGCCTTGGTGCCGTCCGCGATGGCGGGCGTGGCGGGCGCGTCGTCGTTGTCGTGTCCGCAGGCGGCGAGCATCGCCGTCGATGCCAGCAGCAGTCCCAAAGCCTTGTTGTGACTCGTCATCCCTCTGTTCTCCGCTCTCGTCGTGCCGCGCGCTGGCGGGGGCCGGGGGCGGCTTTTAATGGAAGAGGAAAGGTTAGGTAAGGAATGTGACAGCAGCCCGATACAAGAATGAATTATTAGGCAAAGGCTGAATCAGGTAATTCCGACGCATATTAAAGCGGCTGCCTGGCCGCTTTTTTCCGATGCGAACCGTCAAGTTCATGTTCACCCGGCCGTTTACATGCGTATGAAAAGGCGCGGCCTGTCCGGCGCGCCAACGCCCCCTTGCGCCGCGCTCGTGCTGTACGCGCGCCGGACGGGGATCGTGAACAACAGTAACTTCGACCCATTGACTGCAATGCGTTTCCATCGCCTGACCGCGAGCCTCGCCGGAATCGTTTCGGCCGCGCTCGTCTCGATCTCGCCCGGCGCGTTCGCCGACGAACCGCCCGTCGTCCCGCTGACCGGCGGCAAGCTGCTGCTGACCGGCGGCGTTTCTCAAGTCGAAGGCGCGGCGGGCGGCGGCCTCGTGCCGTGGGCCGTTATCGGCGGCTACGGCTCGGCGCAGCAGATCGGTACCGACGTGCACGGCACCTACGTCCACACGCAGGATTACGCGCTCGGCACCTACGGCGTGCTGGTGGGCGTGGCCAATCGCGTCGAATTTTCGCTGGCGCGCCAGACCTTCGATAGTCTGGCCTGCAAAATTGAATTTGCCGGAATGGACCCAACGACGCAGTCTGGTGCAGACGTAAACGCACATCTCAGCCAGGTCTGCAGCGCACGAGTAGAGGTTGAGGCATGACGTTGAGCTGAAAACGCGCCCACGCGAGCAGCAAAAAGAATATAGGGCCAAGGCCCAGACGAACGATCGCGCGCAGCAGCCAGCGCAGGTTGTAGCCGGCCGCACACAGCACCGCATGCAGCGCGTCGCCGGTTTGCCCCTTGA
>NZ_LFJJ01000167.1 GCF_001189365.1 Candidatus Burkholderia verschuerenii
GCGAAGTTCCAAACTCCCAGGAAACCATTCAGATCAATATTGCTTCTGGGAGTTCTGGGAAACACGATCTTCCGGCGGCCCCTTGCCACCCTTGACTTCGACTAATTCTGAAGGGCCGACTAAATACCAGGATTGTGCCGTTGAGTTTGGCTTCTGAGTTTGGCTTAAATCCTAGCACCGTCGAGTAATTGCATTTCTAAGCCTATTCGCATAAATACCGCGCGCGAATCCGATTAATACGTTCGGGTCGAATAACCCATGCTTGCCATCGCCAATCCGTCCCCCTAAACTCAGCCGCTGCATCCCGCGCGCCGCGTCTTTTCCGCTGACTCGAATCGAAACCATGACCGTCGAACGAACCGCCTCAATCTTTTCCGTGGAGCCGCGCCGCTAATGGGCTGGCTCGGACTGATCATGCTCGGCGCGGTGATCGGCGCCGCGGGCTGGTGGCTGCATCCGCTGCGGCGGGCGGGGCGCGTCGGGCGTGGCGCGGCCGGCCGAATCTGGACGGCGATCGCCGCCGGCATCCTCGCGACGATCGTCGCGCTGGGCGGACGCCGCTAGCCCTTCATTCTTCGACGTGCGCCGAATTGCGCGCCGCGCATCTGGCTCTTGAGCAGGTGACTTCATGAACGATCACATCGCAATTCCCGACGCCGCCCGACGCATCGAATCGCTGCGCGGCCAGATGGCCCGCGACGGTTTCGCCGCCGTGCTGATTCCCTCCGTCGATCCGCATCTGTCGGAATACTTGCCGGAGCACTGGCAGGGACGGCAATGGCTGTCGGGCTTCACGGGCTCGGTCGGCACGCTGGTCGTGACGGCGGATTTCGCGGGCGTGTGGGTCGACAGCCGTTACTGGACGCAGGCCGAAGCGCAACTCCCCGGCACCGGCGTCCAGTTGATGAAGATGATGGGCGGCCAGCAGACCGCGCCGCACGTCGACTGGCTGGCCGAGCATGTGCCGGCGAACGGCGTCGTCGTGGTCGATGGCGCGGTGCTCGGCGTGGCGGCGGCCCGCGCGCTGTCCGATGCGCTGAGCGCGCGCGGCATCGTGCTGCGTACGGACGTCGATCTGCTCGATGCCGTGTGGCCCGCGCGTCCCGATTTGCCGGATGCGCCCGTCTACGAACACGCCGCGCCGCACGCGAGCGTCGCGCGCGCGGACAAGCTCGCGCAGATTCGCGAGGCGATGCGCGCAAAGGGCGCGCAATGGCACTTCGTCTCCACGCTCGACGATCTCGCGTGGATCTTCAATCTGCGCGGCGGCGACGTGAGTTACAACCCGGTGTTCGTCGCGCACGCGCTGATCGGTCCGGACGATGCGACGATCTTCGTCGGCGACGGCAAGATGCCCGAGGCGCTGAAGGCATCGCTCGCGAAAGACGGCGTGCGCGTCGCCGCTTACGCCGATGCGCCGAAAGCGCTGGCCGCGCTCGCGTCGGGCGCGACGCTCCTGATCGACCCGCGCCGCATCACGCACGGCTTGCTGGAGCAAGTGCCGTCGACGGTGAAAATCGTCGAGGCGGTGAATCCGTCGACCTTCGCCAAGTCGCGCAAGACGGCGGCGGAAGCCGAGCATATCCGCGCGACGATGGAGCAGGACGGCGCGGCGCTCGCGGAATTTTTCGCGTGGTTCGAAAGCGCGCTCGCGAGCGGCGAACGCATCACGGAACTGACCATCGACGAGAAGCTGACGGCGGCGCGTGCGCGTCGGCCGGGCTTCGTCACGCTGAGTTTCGGTACGATCGCCGGTTTCAACGCGAACGGCGCCATGCCGCATTACCGCGCCACCGACGAATCGCATTCGGTGATCGAAGGCAACGGGCTGCTGCTGATCGACTCCGGCGGTCAGTATTTGAGTGGCACGACCGATATCACGCGCGTGGTGCCGGTCGGCGAGATCACCGCCGAGCACAAGCGCGATTTCACCGTCGTGCTGAAGGGCACGATGGCGCTGTCGCGGGCGCGCTTTCCGCGCGGCATCCGTTCGCCGATGCTCGATTCGACCGCCCGCGCGCCGATCTGGGAAGTCGGCGCGGATTACGGACACGGCACGGGCCACGGCGTCGGCTACTTCCTGAACGTGCACGAAGGCCCGCAAGTGATCTCGCACTACGCGCCCGCCGAGTCGTGGACGGCGATGGAAGAAGGCATGATCACGTCGATCGAACCGGGCATCTACCGGCCGGGCAAGTGGGGCATCCGCATCGAAAATCTGGTGATGAATCAGGCGGCGGGCAAGACCGAATTCGGCGATTTCCTCTCGTTCGAAACGCTGACGCTGTGCCCGATCGACACGCGCTGCATCGACGTTTCGCTGCTGCGCGACGACGAACGCGCGTGGCTCAACGCGTATCACGAGACGGTGCGCACGCGCGTGTCGCCGCATGTTTCCGGCGATGCGAAAGCCTGGCTCGAAGCACGCACCAAGGCGATCTGAACGATGGCTAAAACCGCTTTGATCGTCATCGACGTGCAGGCGATGTTCTTCAGCGGCGCGAAACCCGCGTATCGCGGGGCGGAAGTCATCGACGGCATCAATCAATTGAGCGCCGCCGCGCGCCGGTGTTCATCGTTCAGCACGAGAGCGACGCCAACGGCCCGCTCGCGCGCCACAGCGACGCGTGGCAACTGCCGCCGACGCTGGTCCGCGAAGCCGGCGACGAATCCATCTACAAGACGGTGGGCGATTCGTTTCAAGGCACGCCGCTCATCGAGCGGCTGCGCGAGGCGGGCGTGGACAGCGTCGTGCTGTGCGGTTACGCCACCGAATTCTGCGTGAACGCGACCGCGCGCCGCGCCGAATTGCTCGGCTTGCGCACCATCGTCGCGTTGGACCTTCATACGACTCAGGACAAACCGCATCTCGATGCCGCGAAAATTGTCGAACACCAGAACTTCGTCTGGACGCATTCGTCGATGTCCGGCAAAGGCGTGAAGTTGCTGAGCGGATCGGACATCCAACGAACGGAGTTCGCATGACCATCAAAGCAGTTGTATTCGATTTCGGCGGCGTGTTGATCGACTGGGATCGCGAGTATCTCTACAAGCAACTGATTCCGGACGAAACCGAGCGCCGCTGGTTTCTCGACAATGTGTGCCGGATGGATTGGGTCGTGCAGCAGGACGGCGGGCAGACCATCGAGGAAGGCACGGCCGAACTGATCGCGCTGTATCCGGAGCACGAGGCGCTGATCCGCGCGTTCTACGCGCGCTGGCCGGAAATGGTGTCGGGCGTGCTGGAAGAGGGCGTCGCGCTGGTCGATCGTCTGAAGGCCGTCGGCATGCCGCTGTTCGGGCTGACGAACTGGTCGGCGGAGACGTTTCCGTATGCGTGGGAGCGCTTCGACGTGCTGCGGCAGTTTCGCGAGGTGATCGTGTCGGGGCGCGTCGGCATGGTGAAGCCCGATCCGAAGATTTTCGCGCTGATGCTCGACGAAATCCGCAAGCACTTGCCGGATATCCAGCCGTCCGAGCTGGTCTTTATCGACGACAACGTGAAGAACGCCGAAACCGCCACGTTGCTCGGCTGGCACGGCGTTAACTACATCGGCGCGATGGAAACCGAAACCAAGCTGCGCACGCTGAACGTGCCGATCTGACCCGCGTTCGAGCGAGGCGACGCGCTACTGACCGAGCAGGTTTTTCAGCGCGTTGCCGATTCCCCGCACCGTATCGCCCGCGCCTTTCGCCACGCCTTCCGCGCTCACGCCGAGCGCCTTCGCGAAACCGGCTGCGAGCTTCTTCGACAGACTTTCGGACAGAGAGAACTTCGGATCGCGCAGATCGCCGTCGAGCGTGAAGTCGAGCTTGATCTGCTGCTTGCGATCCTTCAGCGCGGCGATGGCAAGCTTCGTCGGAATCGACAGAAACGTGTCCGCGCCATTCCCGCTGTCGCCGATCGTCAAATGATTCAGCGTCAGCGTGCCCGGCGCGTGAATGCGATAGTCCTTCACGGTGGCATCGACGTTCATGTCGATGGTGCCGCCCGTCACCGCCGCCTTCGCGCCGGCCTTTTTCAGCAGATACGGATCGAGCGTGGCGATATCGACGCCGCGCAGCGTCGCGCGCGTCTGCGAATCCTTGCTGGCGATCACCATCCAGCCGCCCCATGTCACCGCGCCCGTGTGCGACGGACCTTTGATCGAGCCGGACATCGACAGATCGGTGCGATCGTTCAACGCGGGCAGATGCAGATGATCGATGGTCGCGCGCGTGTCGCTGATCAGCACGCGATACGGCGGCATCTGCACTGTTTCGTCGAAGAACTCCATCGAACCGCGTTCGAACGAGACGTGATCGATAAGCTTCTCTTCCTGCGCGTGATCGGTTTGCTTGGTATTCGGAACCGCGTCGGCGGTGCTCGCGGTTTCGCGCAGGCCGGGCAGGATGCGCATGCGGCCATCGGCAGAACGGACGATCGCGAGATAGTAGTTGTCGACGCTCACGCTGCGCAGATGCAGCGGCCGACGCAGGATCGAACGCATGTCGAGATCGAGCAGCACGCGTTCGGCGCGCATCGCGTCGCTGGCGGGCCAGCCTTGCGGGCCGCGAATTCGCACGCGCGACAAGCGTGACATGACCGAAGCCGACGTCGATATCCTCGACGGAGCCGTTCGGCTCGAGCGTCTCGACGATGCGCTCTTTCATCTGATGCACGACGAACAGCCAGCCGCCCGCTGCGACGACGACCAGCGCCACGACGATCCCGAATACCCACAGCGCGCCCCGTCGCGCGCTCGATGCCGCCATCTGAAGAGTCTCCGTTCTTGGGCATTGTGATGTGTGAAGGGTGCCGCAAAAAAGAAAGCGGCGACCAGCATCACACGGTCGCCGCTTTTGTGCTTTTTGTCGGTGCGCGCGCCCGCATAGGCGCGCATATTTTGTCTGACGATTAGCGCGTGATCGGCTTGTAGCGCAGACGCTTCGGCTTGGCGGCTTCCTCGTCCAGACGCTTGCGCTTGTCGGCCTCGTATTCCTGATAGTTGCCGTCGAAGAACTCGACATGCGAATCGCCTTCGAACGCGATGATGTGCGTCGCGATCCGGTCCAGGAACCAGCGATCGTGCGAAATCACCATCACGGAGCCGGCGAATTCGAGCAGCGCGTCTTCGAGCGCGCGCAGCGTTTCGACGTCGAGATCGTTCGACGGTTCGTCGAGCAGCAGCACGTTGCCGCCCGCGATCAGCGTCTTCGCCAGATGCAGACGTCCGCGCTCGCCGCCCGACAGATTGCCGACAAGCTTCTGCTGATCGCTGCCCTTGAAGTTGAAGCGGCCGATATACGCGCGCGACGGCGTTTCGTACTTGCCGACGGTGAGCACATCCGCGCCGCCGGAGATTTCCTCGAACACGGTCTTGTCGCCCGCGAGCGCGTCGCGGCTCTGATCGACATAGGCGAGATTGACCGTCGGTCCCTTGACGATTTCGCCCGAATCCGGCTGCTCCTTGCCCGTTAGCATGCGGAACAGCGTGGACTTACCCGCGCCGTTCGGCCCGATGATGCCGACGATCGCGCCCGCCGGAATCTTCATGCTCAGGTTGTCGATCAGCAGACGGTCGCCATAAGCCTTGCTGACATTCATAAACTCGATGACTTCATTACCCAGACGATCGCCGACCGGGATGAAGATTTCCTGCGTTTCGTTGCGCTTCTGGTATTCCTGGCTGTTGAGCTCCTCGAAGCGGGCGATACGCGCCTTCGACTTGGCCTGACGGCCCTTCGGGTTCTGGCGCACCCATTCGAGTTCCTTCTTGATCGCCTTTTGACGCGCCGATTCGCTGGCTTCTTCCTGCTTCAGGCGATCTTCCTTCTGGTCGAGCCAGCTCGAATAGTTGCCCTTCCACGGAATGCCGTGGCCGCGGTCGAGTTCGAGAATCCATTCGGCGGCGTTATCGAGGAAGTATCGATCGTGCGTCACCGCGACGACGGTGCCCGGATAGCGCGTCAGGAACTGTTCGAGCCATTCGACGGATTCCGCGTCGAGGTGGTTGGTCGGCTCGTCGAGCAGCAGCATGTCGGGCTTTTGCAGCAACAGCTTGCACAGCGCGACGCGGCGCTTTTCGCCGCCCGAAAGGTGCTCGATAGTCGCGTCCCACGCGGGCAGACGCAGCGCATCGGCGGCGACTTCGAGTTGCTGCTCGGGACTGCCGCCGTCGCTCGTCGCGAGGATGGCTTCGTACTTCGCCTGTTCGGCGGCGAGCGCGTCGAAGTCGGCGTCCGGTTCGGCGTAGGCGGCGTAGATTTCGTCGAGCTTCTTTTGCGCCTGGAAGACATCGCCGAGACCTTCCTCGACGGCCTGACGCACGGTCCGCTTTGGATCGAGCTGCGGCTCCTGCGGCAGATAACCGATGTTCAGATTCGGCATCGGCGTGGCTTCGCCTTCGATGTCCTTATCCACGCCCGCCATGATGCGGATAAGCGTCGACTTGCCCGAACCGTTCAGCCCGAGCAGGCCGATCTTCGCGCCGGGGAAGAATGAAAGGGAGATGTCTTTCAGGATCTGACGCTTCGGCGGAACGATCTTGCCGACGCGGTTCATGGTGAAGACGTATTGGGCCATTTGGATGATGTCTGTGATGAAGAGATAACGATGCGAATGCCGTGCGCGGACGGCGCGTGATTCGGCGTTCGACGGAATTTGCCGGCGCGGCTCGGAGAGACTCGCGCTTCCCGCGCGCCGCGTGGGCGCGGGCAGGATCAACTGGCATTGTACTTCGGGCGCTGGGCGAGGATGCGGCGGCAGGTCATTCCCATCGCGACACGCCGCCGTGGCGCGAGCAGGTTCCGCTGTGATGCTGGCTGAACTGTACGAGCCGTCGCGGCATTGGGCGGTCGCGCCTTGCGGGATCGCGCCTGATCGCGAATGCGCGGGCGAGTGGACCGTGTTGCCGTCGCGGTTGACGTAGTGGCCGTGGTTGTCGAGGTCGGATTCGTCGGGTTGGGATTGATACCCGTAGCTCTGGTATGCGTAGACGGGTGTGGATGCCGTGAACGCCGCGATCAGCGCAAGCAGGGCGATCGGCCGAAATCTCTTCATTGCGTGCTCTCTTTCGTTATTCTATTCGTTTGTCGCCTCGTCCGCACATGAAAAAAGCGGAGGCCTTTTTATGAGGCACTCCGCTTTTCGATTCAAGCCGATTAATCCGACTTTGAGATGGCGTGTCGTTCGCCTCAGACGTTGAACAAGAAATTCATCACATCCCCGTCATGCACGACGTATTCCTTCCCTTCCGCGCGCATCTTCCCGGCTTCCTTCGCGCCTTGTTCGCCCTTGAACTGCACGTAGTCATCGAACGCGATGGTCTGGGCGCGAATGAACCCGCGCTCGAAATCCGTGTGAATCGCGCCGGCGGCCTGAGGCGCCGTATCGCTGATATGAATCGTCCACGCGCGAACTTCCTTCACGCCCGCCGTGAAGTACGTCTGCAGACCCAGCAGCTTGAACCCCGCGCGAATCACGCGATTCAGACCCGGCTCGTTCATGCCCATGTCGGCGAGGAATTCGATCTTGTCGGCATCGTCGAGATCGGCGATTTCCGCTTCGATCGCCGCGCACACCGCGACGACCGGCGCGTTTTCCGCTTCCGCGTGCTTGCGGACCGCATCCAGGAACGGGTTGTTCTCGAAGCCGTCGTCCTTGACGTTTGCCACGTACATCGTCGGCTTCGAGGTGATCAGGCAGAACGGCTTGAGCAGCAATTGCTCATCGTCCGAGAACGACAGCGCGCGCGCCGGCTTCGCCTGATCCAGTTGCGCGCGGACCTTTTCGAGCACCGCGACGAGCTTCGCCGCTTCCTTGTCGTTGCCCGATTTCGCCGCCTTCGAATAACGCGTCAGCGCTTTTTCGACCGTGGCCAGATCGGCCAGCGCGAGTTCCGTGTTGATGACTTCGATATCCGCCAGCGGATCGATCTTGCCCGCGACGTGAATCACGTTCTCGTCCTGGAAGCAGCGCACGACGTGGGTGATCGCATCCGTCTCGCGGATATTGGCGAGGAACTGGTTGCCCAGCCCTTCGCCCTTCGACGCGCCCGCGACCAGACCCGCGATATCGACGAATTCGACGACTGCCGGCAGGATGCGCTCCGGCTTCACGATCTCGGCGAGCGCCTGCAGACGCGCGTCGGGCACTTCGACCACGCCGACATTCGGCTTGATGGTGCAGAACGGATAGTTCTCGGCGGCAATGCCCGCCTTGGTTAACGCATTGAAAAGAGTGGACTTGCCGACGTTGGGCAAGCCGACGATGCCGCATTGGAGGCTCATGGGATCCTTCGAACTGGTGAGACGGCGCGGGCCGCGCGGGTTTCGTCAACGATGCGCGCCGGGCGGCGAGTCGAAACGCTCGCCAGCGCTGAGGCCGCGATCTGCGGCCGGACAAACGACCATTGTACCGCCGCCGGTTCTGCCGTAGTCCCACGCGGCGTCTGCCACGCGCCCGCCGCACCAAACCCGTTCGTACCCCACGGCTATAATGCCCGGATGACTTCGCATTCCTTGACCTTTCACGCGATCGTCGTCGGCGGCGGGCTCGTCGGCAAGACGGCGGCGCTCGCGCACGCGCAGTCCGGGTTGCGCGTGGCGTTGCTCGCGCCGCGTGCCGCCGGTCTGCCGCCGGGCGCGGCCTTCGATTCGCGCATCTACGCGCTGTCGTCGAGTTCGCAGGATCTGCTGGAACGCCTGCGCGTCTGGCAGGCGCTCGACCGCTCGCGGCTCGGTCCGGTCCTCGATATGCGCGTGTTCGGCGATGCCTTCGCCGAGCTGCATTTTTCCGCGTTTCAGGCGTCCGTGCCGCAACTCGCGTGGATCGTCGAATCAACGCTGATCGAGCAATCGCTCGATGCCGCGCTGCGTTTTCAGCCGAGCCTGTCGTGGTTCGAATCGCGCGCGCAGGGCATGACCGTCGATGACGACGCCGCGTACGTCGCGCTGTCGAGCGGCGAAACGCTGCAGGCGGATCTGATCGTCGGCGCGGATGGCGCGCATTCCTGGGTGCGCGCGCAGATGGGCGCGAAGGTCGATCGGCGCGATTATCGTCAGACCGGCGTCGTCGCCAATTTCAAGGCGGAAAAGGCTCACGGCGAGACGGCGTATCAATGGTTCCGGGACACGGAAATCATCGCGCTGTTGCCGCTGCCGAACGATCACGTGTCGCTGGTCTGGTCGGCGCGTACCGAGCACGCGGACGAATTGCTCGCGCTCGATCCCGCGCAGCTGGCGGCGCAAGTCGAACAGGCGACGCAAAACATGCTTGGCACGCTCGAATGCGTGACGCCCGCGCAAGGCTTTCCGCTCGCGCTACAAACGGTGGACAAGCTGATCGCGCCGCGCGTCGCGCTGGTCGGCGATGCCGCGCATCTGATTCATCCGCTCGCCGGACAAGGCATGAATCTCGGTTTGCGCGATGTCGCGACGCTCGCGGATGTCATCGCCAACAAGGAAGGTTTTCGCGATCTCGGCGATGTCATCCTGCTGCGCCGTTACGAGCGTGCGCGCCGCGAGGACATCCAGAAACTCATGCTCGCGACCGATGGTCTGCAGCGGCTGTTCGCCGTGCCGGGCACGATCGCGCGCGCGGTGCGCAACGTCGGCATGGCGTTCGTCGGCGCGCAGCCGCTCGTGAAGCGCTGGCTGATTTCGGCCGCGTTAGGTTGAATCGACAAGAACAGTGGCGCGCCAGTGCGGCTTCGGCGATGCCTCAATCGGACATCGAAACAGACAGTTGATATTGCGCGGGCGCGGCGCATGCGCCAGGCTACGCGATCCACAGGACCTCACATGAAACGCACTTTCCGCTTCGGTCTTGCCTCGATCACCGCGCTCGCGGTGACGCTCGGTCTGGGCTGCTCGGCGCAGGCCGATCAAACCACCGACAAACTGAAATCGACGCTCGAATCGCGCATGGGCGACGCGACCATCAAGAGCATCGACAAGACGCCGATTCCCGGTCTCTACGAAGTGAACCTCGGCTCGCAGATCGTCTACAGCGACGCGAGCGGCAATTACGTGTTCATCGGCGATATGGTCGACACGCGCACCAGCAAGAATCTGACGGAGGCGCGGCTGTCGGAGACCAACAAGATCGACTTCGCCAAGCTGCCGTTCGACGACGCCGTGAAAGTGGTGAAGGGCAACGGCAAGCGCAAGATCGCCGTGTTCTCGGATCCGAACTGCCCGTACTGCAAACAGCTCGAAAGCACGCTCAAGTCGATCGACAACGTGACGGTCTACACCTTCCTGTATCCGGTTTTGTCGCCGGATTCCACGGCCAAGTCCAAGTCGATCTGGTGCTCGAAGGATCGCGGCACGACGTGGGAAAGCTGGATGCTCGATCACAAGGCGCCGACCACCGCCGGCACCTGCGACACCGCCGTGCTCGACAAGAACCTGAAGCTCGGCCGTTCGATGAACGTTACCGGCACGCCGACGGTCTTCCTCGCCGACGGGCGACGTCTGCCGGGCGCGGTGCCGGCCGACCGGCTGGAAAAGGAACTGTCGGCCGCTCACTGAGCGCATCGATTCGACGACTGGAGGCGCGCAATGCGCCTCTCGCAGTTTTTGGGGCCGCTTTTCGAACGCGTGGAAAGCGCCCGGCAAAAGAACAAAGGACAACGCGATGACTCCATCCATGCAACCAGTGCGCTACAGCATCGTTCCGAAGAATCCGGCTGCGCATCTGTTCGAGGTGTCGCTCACGGTCGCCGAGCCGGATCCGGCCGGGCAGCGTTTCATGCTGCCGGTGTTGATTCCCGGCAGCTACATGATTCGCGAATTCGCCCGCAATATCGTCACCTTGCAGGCGTTCAACGCGGCGGGGCGCAAGGTCGCCATCGAGAAGATCGACAAGCACGCGTGGCAGGCCGCGCCGATCGACGGCCCGATCACGCTGCGCTACGAAGTCTATGCATGGGACATGTCGGTACGCGCCGCGCATCTTGACGACACGATCGGTTTCTTCAACGCGACGAGCGTGTTTCTGGCGGTGGAAGGGCAATCGGCGGCGCCGTGCATCGTCGATATCGAACCGCCGCAGGGCGGCGCGTATCGCAACTGGCGCGTGGCGACCGCGCTCGACGAAGCGCGCGGCACGAAGCGCTACGGATTCGGCGCATATGAGGCGGCGAACTACGACGAACTCGCGGATCATCCCGTCACGATCGGCGAATTCGCGCTCGGCAGTTTCACCGCGCATGGCGTGAAGCACGACATCGTGATTTCGGGGCGCGTCGTCAATCTCGACATGAACCGGTTCGCGACGGACCTGAAGCGCATTTGCGAAGCGCAGATCGCGCTGTTCGAACCGCGCACGAAAAAAGCGCCGATGGACCGCTACGTCTTCGTGACCGTCGCCGTCAGCGATGGCTACGGCGGGCTGGAGCATCGCGCGTCGACGTCGCTGATCTGCAATCGCGGCGATCTGCCGGTGCAGGGCCGGCCGGATATGACGGAAGGCTATCGGACGTATCTCGGTTTGTGCAGCTACGAGTATTTCCATACGTGGAACGTCAAGCGCATCAAGCCTGCCGCGTTCGCGCCGTACGATCTGTCGCAGGAAAATTACACGACGCTGCTGTGGCTGTTCGAAGGCTTCACGTCCTATTACGACGATCTGATTCTCGTGCGCAGCGGGCTGATCGGCGCGGGCGATTACTTCAACATGCTCGGAAAGACCATCGGCGGCGTGCTGCGCGGCAGCGGGCGGCTTAAACAATCCGTCGCGCAGAGTTCGTTCGATGCCTGGGTGAAGTACTATCGCGCCGACGAAAACGCGGCCAATGCGATCGTCAGCTATTACCAGAAAGGCTCGTTGGTCGCGTTGGCGTTCGATCTGTCGATCCGCGCGCAGACCGACAACCGCAAATCGCTCGACGACGTGATGCGCCTTTTGTGGCAGCGCTACGGCCGCGAATTCTACAAGGGCAAGCCGCGCGGCATTCTGGAAGAAGACGTCGAAGCGCTATTCGCCGAGGCGACCGGCGCCGATCTGCGCGCGCTGTTCCGCGACGGCGTGCGCGGCACGCGCGATCTGCCGCTGGACGCGCTGTTCGAGCCGTTCGGTATCGCGCTCGCGCCCGATCTGCCGACCAGCGGCACGGCGGGCAAGCCGTCGCTCGGCGTGCGCGTGCGCGGTGGCGCGGATTGCACGCTGGCGGTCGTGCACGAAGGCAGCGCCGCGCAGAAAGCGGGTTTGTCGGCCGGCGACGTGCTGATCGCCGTCGATGGCCTGCGCGTCACGGGTGCGAATCTCGACAGTCTGCTGTTGCGCTATCTGCCGGGCGCGAAGATCGAAGTGCATTCGTTCCGGCGCGACGAATTGCGTCGCACGGAGGTAAAACTCGACGGCCCGGATGTCTCGCGTTATCTGCTGACGGCCATCGACGGACGCGGCCCGTCGAAGCAATGGCGCGAACGCTGGCTGAAAGGCTGAGTTCCGCGCGAGACGGAAGTGTGGCGGATTGTTCTATTGATGCAACGATCCGTCACGACCAAACGGCTTTTTCTCGTCGGCCGAAAAACGAAGAATGCTTCCTAACCTGAGCGCCACCGGCGCCCGAACCCAAATACGGATTAGGAAGCCATCATGACGACGATTCTCCAGATCAATTCGGCCGCCCGTTCGCAAGGCGCTCAGTCGACGCTGCTCGCCGACGAACTCACCGCAAAGCTGCAACAAGCGAATCCCGGCGCGAACGTGGTCGTTCGCAATCTGCTCGCCGACAACCTGTCGCACCTCGACGACGCGACGCTCGGCGCGTTCTTCACGCCTGCCGATCAGCGTACGGCCGAACAAGCGGCCATCAACGCGAAGAGCGAAGCGCTCATCAACGAACTGCAAGCGGCGGATATCGTCGTGATTGCAGCGCCGCTGTACAACTTCGGCATTTCGTCGCAACTGAAGGCGTACTTCGTACTGGATTTCGCGTGCGGGCATCACGTTCCGCTACACCGCGACCGGCCCGGAAGGTCTGGTGAAGGGCAAGAAGGTGTACGTCGTGTCCGCGCGTGGCGGCAAGTACGCGGGCACGCCGAACGATTCGCAGACGCCGTTTTTGACGACGTTCCTCGGCTTCCTCGGCATGACCGACGTGAACTTCATCTACGCGGAAGGCCTGAACATGGGCCAGGACGCGGCAAGCGCGGCGCTGGCATCGGCGCGTGAGGCGATCGCTGCGGCGTAAGCGGTTTTCGCTGTTCGATACGAAAAAGGCCCAGTTTATTGCTGGGCCTTTTTTGCGTTTTACGCGAGAAGTTGCGCTTCGGACGGCAAGCGCCAGTCGATCGGCTCGCGTCCGTGCTTCGTCAGATAGTCGTTGGCGAGCACGAAATGCCCGCAGCCGAAGAATCCGCGATACGCCGACAGCGGCGACGGATGCGCCGATTCCAGTACGCAATGCGCTTTCTTCGTGTCGTCGATCAACGCGCGCTTGGCCTGCGCGTGCGATCCCCACAGCATGAAGACGAGCCCGTCGTGACGCATCGCCATTTCGTGGATGAGCGTATCCGTGCACTGTTCCCAGCCGCGCTTGGCGTGGCTGCCGGCTTTATCGCGTTCGACGGTCAGCGACGTGTTGAGCAACAGCACGCCTTGCTTCGCCCACGAATCGAGACATCCGTGCGACGGCGGCGCGAAGCCCAGACTCGCGTTGATTTCCTTGAAGATGTTCTTCAGCGACGGCGGCGGCCGCACCGGCGCGGGCACCGAAAACGCGAGGCCGTGCGCTTGCGGCAAGCCTTTGTCTTCGCCGTGATACGGGTCTTGCCCGAGAATCACGACCTTCACGTCGCCGGGACTGGTGAGCCGCAGCGCGCGGAATACATCGGCGGGATAGACGGTTTTGCCCGACGCGCGCTCCGCATCGACGAAGGCGCACAGCGTGTCGTAACGCGGACTGTCGAGGAACGGCTTCAGATGCCTGCGCCAGTCGGCGGGGAGGGCGTCGAACTGGCTTTCGAGCGTGGTGTATCCGGCGTCTTGCGATGGTGCGCTGTCGAAAAGGGAAGGCTGGCGGCTCATGCTTCGTCGTCGTCTTCGCCGCGCGTGCGCAGCAGATAACCGCGCTCCGCCTTGCTCAAATCTTCGGGCGTCAGCTCGGGAAACGCGCCGCGCATTTCCGCCGACAGCATCGACAACGCGCCGACATCGCCCGATTTCAGTTCCAGTTCGCTGATTTCCGCGTGACGCGTTTCGCCGTCGACATCGGCGATGATCTTGCCGCGATCCAGCGCCATTTCGATCTGCGATCCCTCGCGCTCCATGTCCCACACGATGCGCTTGAAATCGGTCTTGAACAGCGCGATCAGTTCGGGCGCGGCGTGTTGCAGCGCGTCGCGCGCGGCTTCGTCGTCGCAGGCTTCGATCAGCGCGTCGATTTCCAGCGCCTCGCCCTTGACCGGCAGCTCCCATTCCTGACGATTGCTCAAACCCGCGACGGACTTGCCGAGCGTCTTGTACGTCTGCAGCCATTGCTCCGGCGTGCGGCGCAGGCGCAGCGCGGACTTCGCTTTCGCGAGCGCGCAATCCGGCGTATCGAAATAGACGTTGGCGAGCGCGATCGGCTTGCCTGCGCCGGTGCGTTCGTCGAAGAAGCGCGCTATGTCGTCGTGCTGCGAAGGCGCGAGCGCCAGCTTGAGTTCTCTCTCGATTCCCATTGGCTTATCAGAAGAACATTCGCGCGAGTTCCGCGCCGGGATCGTCCGCGCGCATGAATGCTTCGCCGACGAGGAAAGTGTCCACATGCATCGCACGCAGCCGCTCGACATCCACGCGCGACAGAATGCCCGATTCCGTCACGACGATGCGATCGCCCGGCACCATCTCCAGCATGCCGATGGTCGTGTCGATGCTCGTCTGAAACGTGCGCAGATTGCGATTGTTGATGCCCATCAGCGGCGTTTTCAGCGTGAGCGCGTCGCGCAATTCGTCGGCATCATGAACTTCGACCAGCACCGCGAGGCCGAGCGAGTGCGCGTAGGCTTCGAGGTCCTGCATCTGCGAAAGTTCGAGCGCGGCGGCGATCAGCAGAATGCAGTCCGCGCCCATCGCGCGCGCTTCCATGATCTGATACGGATCGATGATGAAGTCCTTGCGCAGCACCGGCAGGCTGCACGCGGCGCGCGCTTCCTGAAGATACGCGACGCTGCCCTTGAAGAACTGCTCGTCGGTCAGCACGGAGAGACACGCCGTGCCGCCTTGTTCATACGATTTGGCGATATCCGCTGGCACGAAGTTTTCGCGCAACACGCCTTTCGACGGACTCGCTTTCTTCACTTCGGCGATCACGGCCGCCTTGCCGTCCGCGTGCTTCGCGCGCAATGCGCCGACGAAATCGCGCAGATCGCGCGAACCGGCTTGCAGCTTCAGCTCTTCGAGCGGCGCGATTTGTTGGGCCGCGCGGATTTCCTCACGCTTGACCGCGATGATGCGATCCAGAATGTCACTCATGATGGCTTCCGTTATTTCTTTGCGAACTGCTGCGTGAATGTGACGAGCGCGTCGACTTTCTCGCGTGCCGCGCCGCTTTCGATTGCCTCGCGCGCGGCGGCCATGCCGGCTTCGATCGAATCCACGATATCCGCAGCATAAAGCGCCGTGCCCGCGTTCATTGTGACGATCTCGCGCGCGACACCCGCCTTGTTGTTCAGCGCGCCAAGCAGCATCGTCTTCGATTCCTGCGCGTCCTGCACCTTAAGCGAGCGGTTCGAGACCATTTGCAAGCCGAAGTCCTCGGGATGAATCTCGTACTCGGTAACTTCGCCGTTCTTCAGTTCGCCGACCTTGGTCGCCGCGCCCAGCGACACCTCATTCATGCCGTCCTTTCCGTACACGACGAGCACGTGCTTCGCGCCGAGACGCTGCATCACGCGGACCTGAATGCCGACGAGGTCTTCGTGGAACACACCCTGAAGCTGATTCGGCGCGCCGGCGGGATTCGTCAGCGGCCCGAGAATATTGAAGATGGTGCGCACGCCGAGCTCGCGGCGCACGGGCGCGATATTCTTCATCGCCGGATGATGATTCGGCGCGAACATGAAGCCCATGCTGGTTTCGGCAATCGACGCGGCCACTTGTTCCGGCGACAGATCGATATTCACGCCGAGCGCTTCGAGCACGTCCGCGCTGCCCGACTTGCTCGACACGCCGCGATTGCCGTGCTTCGCGACCTTCGCGCCCGCCGCCGCCGTGACGAACATCGACGCGGTGGAAATGTTGAAAGTGTGCGAGCCGTCGCCGCCGGTGCCGACGATATCGACGAAATTCGAGTTGTCCGGCACTTCGACGTGATTGGCGAATTCGCGCATCACGGTGGCCGCGGCCGCGATTTCGCCGATGGTTTCCTTCTTCACGCGCAAGCCGGTGATGATCGCGGCGGCCATCACGGGCGACATCTCGCCGCGCATGATCGTGCGCATCAGATGCAGCATTTCGTCGTGAAAGATTTCGCGATGCTCGATGGTGCGCTGAAGCGCTTCCTGTGCGGTGATGGTCATGTTCGTCACGCTCGTTTGCCGGTCGAGGAATGCTTCACGAAGTTTTCCAGCAGCGCGTGGCCGTGCTCGGAAAGAATCGATTCGGGATGGAACTGCACACCTTCCACTTCCAGTTCACGGTGACGCACACCCATGATTTCGCCGTCCGGCGTCCACGCGGATACTTCCAGACAGTCCGGCAAAGACTCGCGTTCGATTGCCAGCGAGTGATAGCGCGTTACGTTGAAGTGTTTCGGCAGATCGGAGAACACGCCCTGACAGTCCGTTTCGATCTGACTGACCTTGCCGTGCATGATGGTTTGCGCGCGCACGACACGTCCGCCGAACGCTTCGCCGATCGCCTGATGGCCGAGGCAGACGCCGAGAATCGGCAGCTTGCCGGAGAATTCGCGCAATACGTCGAGCGTGATGCCCGCGTGCTGCGGATTGCTCGGTCCCGGCGACAAACAGATGCGCGCGGGATTGAGCTTCGCGATTTGATCGAGCGTGATTTCGTCGTTGCGATACGTCTGCACGTCCTCGCCGAGTTCGCCGAAGTACTGGACCAGGTTGTAAGTGAAGGAATCGTAGTTGTCGATCATCAGCAGCATGGTCGTTTCTCCTCAGAAGTCGCTGTCGAGGCCGTCTTGCACTTGCTCGGCGGCACGCAACACGGCGCGCGCCTTGTTTTCAGTCTCTTGCCATTCGGACTCGGGCACCGAATCCGCGACTACGCCCGCTGCCGCCTGCACATAGAGATTGCCCTTGTGAATCAAGCCCGTGCGAATCGCGATGGCCAGATCCATTTCGCCGCTAAACGACAGATAGCCGACCGCGCCGCCGTACAAACCGCGCTTCACCGGTTCGAGTTCGTCGATCAGTTCCATCGCGCGGACTTTCGGCGCGCCGGACAGCGTTCCCGCCGGGAAGGTCGCGCGCAGCACGTCGAAATTGCTCATGCCGGGCTTTAGTTTCCCTTCGACCGAACTCACGATGTGCTGAACATGCGAGTACTTTTCGATGATCATCTGGTCCGTGACATCGACCGAACCGGTCTGCGCGATGCGGCCGACGTCGTTGCGCGCGAGGTCGATCAGCATCACGTGTTCGGCGATTTCCTTCGGATCGTTCAGGAGTTCGGTGGCGAGGTCGGCATCGCGCTCGGGCGTGTTGCCGCGCGGACGCGTGCCCGCCAGCGGTCGGATCGTCACGATGCGATCTTCGGCGCGCTTTTCCTGACGCACGAGAATTTCCGGCGATGCGCCGACCACATGAACGTCGCCGCCGAAGTTGTAGTAGTACATGTACGGCGACGGATTCAGCGACCGCAGCGCGCGATACAGCGACAGCGGGTTGTCGCGGAACGGCTTGATCAGGCGCTGGCCGACCTGCACCTGCATCAGCTCGCCCGCCGCGATGTATTCCTTCGCGCGGCGCACCGCGTTCAGATAGTCGTCTTTCTTGAACTCGCGATATGTTTCGGTCCGCACGCTCGCCGACGTGACCGGCGGCTGCACCGTCACACGCAGACGCGCGCGCAGTTCACGCAGCCGGTGCTTCGCCTTGGCATATGCTTCGGGCTTGGTCGGATCGGCGTAGACGATCAGATAGAGCTTGCCCGCCAGATTGTCGATGACCGCGACTTCTTCCGTCAGCAGCAGTTGGATGTCGGGCAGGCCGAGATCGTCGGGCGGCGCGGTATCGGCGAGCTTCTTCTCGATATAGCGCACCGCGTCATAACCGAAGTAACCCGCGAGGCCGCCGCAAAAGCGCGGCAGACCGGGACGCGTCGCCACCTTGAAGCGCTTCTGGAAATTCTCGATGAACGTCAGCGGATCGCCATCGTCCGTGTCGGTGATATTGCCGTCCGTGCGCGCCTCCGACTTGCCGTTCTGCACGGTAAGAACCGTGCGCGCGGGCAGGCCGATGAACGAATAGCGGCCGAAACGCTCGCCGCCCACGACGGACTCCAGCAGGAAGGAGTTCGCGCCGTTGCGTTCGCTCTGCGCGAGTTTGAGATAGAGGGAAAGCGGTGTTTCGAGGTCGGCCAGCGCTTCGGCGATCAGCGGAATGCGATTGAAGCCTTCGTTCGCGAGCGATTGGAATTCGAGTTCGGACATGTTGCGATCCTTGAGCGACGCACACGGTCAGGGAAATGTGGCATCGGGAAAAGCGAGGCGCTGCGGGCGCTCGGATCCCGTCATGATCGCACACGAAGTCCCCGCCGCTTCCCGACAGGCGAAGCGGTGAGGCTTGTGAGTCTCGCTCGCGAATGCGGCGCGCGCAGCGAGGCTCGGAGTCATGCGATTAGACGGAATCGGCGCGGAGATGCGCAGCGAAACAAAAAACGGATGCTGAAGCGTGAAACCAGATGTGCCTCAGCGAACCTCGGGCGAGGTTAGCGCGACCAGCGACGCCAGGGCCAGGCTCCCCGGTCGATGCTGCTCAGACTCCGTTTTCTGTTGAGAAACATGATGATGGACTTATTCAGTCAGAGTGGTGTCCGGCGGCGCCAAAGTGGCTGCAACCGCCGATGCTGCGGTGCGCAGCGAGGAAACTATACCATCGGATTTCACCGACTGCACCGGTTTTCCGTGGTTGTAGCCGTAGGGCACCGTGAGCGTCGCGAGGCCCGCCGCGCGGCCTGCCAGCGCGTCGTTTTCCGAGTCGCCGACGGCAACCGCTTCGCGCGGTTCGACGTCCAGACGCTCGCACGCGGTGAGCATCGGCAGCGGATCGGGCTTCTTCAGCGGCAGCGAATCGCCGCCGAGGATCACCTTGAAGTAATCCGCGATACCGAAGTGCCCGAGCAATTCCACCGCGAAGCGATGCGGCTTGTTGGTCACGCACGCGAGCGGAATGCCCAGATCGCGCATGGCGTCGAGGCCTTCCTTTACTTCGGGGAAGAGCGTCGAATGGCGGCCGTTGAACTTCGCGTACTCGCTCTGGTAGATGGCGAGTGCGTCGTCGAACTGCGCGACGGCTTGCGTATGCGGCATCCGCACGGCCAGCACGCTGCCGATCAGATTCTCCGAGCCCTTGCCGACGTAATCGACCATTTCCGCGCGCGTTACCTGATTCTCGATGCCGATGCGCGCGAGCATTGCGTTGAGCGCGGCGACGAAATCGTCCGCGGTGTCGACCATCGTCCCGTCGAGATCGATGATGGCCGCCCGGATCGGACGGTTCACGAAAGGCGTTTGCGTCGCCGCGATGTCACTCATTCCTTCACTCCCGATTTCGCCAGCTCGGCGCGCATTTCGTCGATAACCTGCTTGTAATCGTGCTTGCCGAAGATCGCCGAGCCCGCGACGAAGGTATCCGCGCCGGCCGCCGCGATTTCGCGGATATTGTCGACTTTCACGCCGCCGTCCACTTCGACGTGGATCGCGCGGCCCGTGCGCTCGCGGTAAGCGTCGACGCGCGTGCGCGCCTCGCGCACCTTGTTGAGCGCCTCGGGAATGAACGACTGCCCGCCGAAGCCCGGATTCACCGACATGATCAGCACGAGATCGACCTTGTCCATCACGTGATCGAGGTAGTTCAGCGACGTCGCCGGATTGAACACGAGGCCGGCCTTGCAGCCGTGATCGCGAATCAGGGACAGCGTGCGGTCGATATGATCCGAACCTTCCGGGTGAAAGCTGATCACATTGGCTCCGGCCTTTGCGAAGTCGGGCACGATGCGATCGACCGGGCGGACCATCAGATGCACGTCGATCGGCACATCGACGTGCGGGCGGATCGCCTCGCAGATCATCGGGCCCATCGTGAGGTTTGGCACGTAATGGTTGTCCATGACGTCGAAGTGGATCCAGTCCGCGCCGGCCGCGACGACGTTGCGGACTTCTTCGCCGAGGCGGGCGAAATCGGCGGACAGAATGCTGGGAGCGATATGAAATTGCGCCATGAACGTATGCGGGTAGCGGCCGGGGATCGGCCTTTGATTTGAAGCCTCGATTTTAACCCGCGATTATTTCGGGCGTGATTCGGCCAAACGGCGTAGGCCAAAGCTCGGACACGGCGGCGGGGCGGCTTGCGGTACGCGATCACCGGACGGTTTTCGTATTGCGAGTCAAAGCCGCATGAAGCAGAATGCGTCACCAGTAGCGGCACACCCGCGTGCCGTCAAGGCGCGGATCAGCCACGACTTGCAATGGAATAAAGATGAGCCAGTACGAATTCAGCGTGTCGGTCGACACGCGCTACCTATCCGACCAGTCGGACCCGGACGCTCGCCAGTATGCGTTCGCTTACACGCTGACCATCCGCAATACCGGACAGGTCGCGGCGCAGTTGATCTCGCGTCACTGGATCATCACGGACAGCGACGGCAAGGTGCAGGAAGTGAAGGGGCTGGGTGTCGTCGGGCATCAGCCGCTCATTCCGCCGGGCGAGCAGTTCGAATACACCAGTTGGGCGGTGATCGCGACGCCGGTCGGCACCATGCGCGGCGAGTATTTCTGCGTGGCCGAGGACGGCGAGCGCTTCGAGGCGCCGGTCGCGGAATTCGCGCTGCATATGCCGCGCACGCTGCATTGAGCGTGAATCAGCGACGCCCGGTCGCGTCGTCCGGACGGCTCGCGCGGTTTTGGTGCTTCTTTTTGCCCGACGCGGTCCACACGACGATGAAAATCAACAGGCCGAGCGCCACGAGCGCCTCGAGCCCGAATATGAGCATTGGATATTCGTCGAACAGATCAGACATGGCGGTTCCCATCAAGAACGAGCATTGTATGCGTTTCGCGCGGCCGAGAGCCGCACAGGTAGCGGCCTGGGCCGCGTCGATCGCCACCGCCGTGCTGCTCGCCTCGTGCGGCGGCGGCACGTACGTGAAGCCGACCAGCACCACGGCGGGCGTCCCCGGCGGCGCGCCCATCGTGCCGGGACAGCGTGCCGCGCAGCGTCTGACGGCGGTGAGCTGGCAGCAAGTGCCGGGCTGGACGGACGATTCGCTGCTCGGCGCGACCGCCGCGCTGCGTCAGAACTGCAGCCGGCTCGCGCGCGATGCCAAATGGGCGCGGCCGTGCGCGGCGGCGCAGCGGCTCGACGATCTCGATATGTCGGCGGCGCGCGATTTCTTCGAGAAGTACTTCACGCCGTTTCAACTCGCCAACAACGACGGCACGCTCGACGGTCTCGTGACCGGTTACTACGAGCCGCTGCTGCACGGTTCGCGCACGCGGCACGGGTCGTATCAGTACGCGCTGTATCGCTGGCCGTATCGTTTCAAGACCGGCACGACGCTGCCGACGCGCGCGCAACTCGAGCGCTCCGGCGCGCTGAACGGCAACGAACTTGTCTGGGTCGACGATCCGATCGAGGTGTTTTTCCTTCAGGTGCAAGGCTCGGGCCGCGTGATCATGGAAGACGGCAGCGTGATGCGCGTCGGCTTCGGCGGGACGAACAACCAGCCGTACCGGTCGATCGGTCGCGAACTGCTGGACCGGGGCGAACTCACGCCCGCGCAAGCGACGATGCAGGGCATCAAGGCGTGGGCGAAGGCGAATCCGTCGCGCGTCGATGCGCTGCTCGACGTGAATCCGCGTTTCGTGTTTTTCCGCGAGATGCCGTCGAACGATCCGATGGCCGCGAGCATGGGCGACGGGCCGGTCGGCGCGCTCGGCGTGCCGCTCACGCCTGAACGTTCGATCGCCGTCGATCCTTCAGCGATCCCGCTCGGTACGCCGGTGTTTCTGCAAACCACGCGTCCGCTCAGCAATCAGCCGATGAACCGCCTGGTCTTCGCGCAAGACACCGGCACGGCGATTAAGGGCGGCGTGCGCGCCGACTATTTCTGGGGACTCGGCGACGACGCCGGCGACCTCGCCGGACGCATGAAGCAGGGCGGCCGGATGTGGTTGCTCATGCCGAATTCCTGACGCGCGCGCGGCGCTATCCGAGCTTGCGTTTGTCGACCACGCGCCGCGCCTTGCCGACCGACCGCTCGATACCGTTCACCGCCAGCACCACGACTTCCGCGCTTACGCCGATCATCGCCTTGATGTCGTAGGTGAGCGCGGACTTCGCGTTGTCGAGCGCCGTTAAGTCCGGCGCGGATTCGGGGCACGGTTCCACGTTCAGCGTCAATACGTCGAGCGGACCGTCTTTCGTGAGCACGATCTGATAGTGCGGCGCGAGCACGGGTTGCTTCAGCAGCAATTCCTCGATCTGCGTCGGAAATACGTTGACGCCGCGCACGATCATCATGTCGTCGGAGCGGCCGGTGATCTTTTCCATCCGGCGCATCGTGCGGGCGGTGCCGGGCAACAGCCGCGTCAGATCGCGCGTGCGATAACGGATGATCGGCAGCGCTTCCTTGGTGAGCGAGGTGAAGACCAGTTTGCCGAATTCGCCATCCGGCAAGACTTCGCCGGTATCCGGATCGATGATTTCGGGATAGAAATGATCTTCCCAAATCGTCGGGTCGTCCTTCGTTTCGGCGCACTCGGACGCGACGCCCGGCCCCATCACTTCCGACAACCCGTAGATATCGACCGCGTCGATGCCCATGCGCTGTTCGATCGCGCGCCGCATGTCGTTGGTCCACGGTTCCGCGCCGAAGATGCCGATGCGCAGCGAGCAGTTCGCCGGTTCGATGTCTTGCCGCTCCAGCTCGTCCGCGATCGACAGCATGTAGCTCGGCGTGACCATGATGATGTCGGGCCGAAAATCCTGAATGAGCTGGACCTGCTTCTCGGTCTGTCCGCCGCCGAAGGGAATGACCGTGAGTCCTGCGCGTTCCGCGCCGTAGTGCGCGCCGAGCCCGCCGGTGAAAAGTCCGTAGCCGTAACTCACGTGCACTTTGTCGCCGCGTCGCGCGCCGGCCGCGCGAATCGACCGCGCGACGAGGTTCGCCCAATTATCGATGTCCTGCGCCGTATAGCCGACGACCGTCGGCTTGCCCGTCGTGCCCGATGACGCATGAATACGCGACACGCGTTCCTGAGGCACCGCGAACATGCCGAACGGATAGCTGTCGCGCAGGTCCTTCTTGGTCGTGAACGGAAAGCGCGCGAGATCGGCGAGCGATTGAACATCGTCGGGATGCACGCCCGCCTCGTCGAACTTGCGCCGATAGACCGGCGAGTTTTCGTAGGCGTGTTTGAGCGTCCATTTGAGTCGCTCGAGTTGCAGTGCGGCGAGTTCGTCGCGGCTCGCTTTCTCGATCGCCTCGAGCGGCAATGCGGTCGTCATCAATGTCTCCCTCATGTTCTGTTCTGCGTGCGTCGCGTTCTTTCAGTCGATGCCTTGGTCGGATTTGCTTGCTATCGATCAATCGATCAAACAGGAATGACGGTGCCGCGGATCTGCGCGGACTTGCCGCGAAACATCGCCACGGCTTCTCTGGCGCGGTTGGTGAGGCGAATGTCGTAGATGCCGGTGCGGCCGTTCAACACTTGCTCGACCGCTTCGGCAGTCAGCCGGTCGCCGCCTTCGACGGGCCGCAAGAACTCGATCGAGCAGCCAGCCGCAACCGTATTCACGTTGTACGAGTTGCACGCGAAGGCGAACGCGGAATCGGCGAGCGTGAACATCAGTCCGCCGTGGCAAATGGCGTGACCGTTCAGGAAGTCTGGCCGGACTTCCATCTGCAGGCGCGCATAGCCGGGCCGCACCTCGACCAGTTCGATGCCCAGCGCGCGCGAACAGGCGTCCGCTTCGTACATGGATCGGGCGGTGGCTTCCGCGAGTTCTTGTGGCGTCACGAGTTTCTCCAGATGGCGTGTTTGTCAGAGCCCTTCGAAGCGCGGCGCGCGCTTTTCCTTGAACGCGGCGACGCCTTCGATATAGTCGGGCGACGTTCCCAGATCGCGCTGGATATCGCGCTCCAGATCGAGTTGCTGGTCGAACGTGTTGTTGGCGCTCGTTTGCATCGCGCGCTTGATGGCCGTGACGGCGCGCGCCGGCATCTGCGCGAGTTGCGCGGCCAATTGGGCGGCGCTCTGCTGCAGTTCGGCGTCGTCGACGACGCGCCACACGATGCCCCACGCCTCGGCCTTTTCGGCGCTCAGCTTGTCGCCCGTGAGCGTGAGCTCGAGCGCACGCGATTCGCCGACGCGTCGCGGCAGAAGCCACGTCCCGCCCGAATCGGGCAGCAGCCCGATCTTCACGAACGCCTGAATGAAACTCGCCGAGCGCGCCGCGACGATCAGATCGCACGCCATCGCGAGGTTCGCGCCCGCGCCCGCCGCCGTGCCGTTTACCGCTGCGATGATCGGCAGCGGCGAAGCGCGGAGCCTGCGCACCAGCGGATTGAAGTGCTCCTCGATCAGTTCGCCGAGATCGGACATCGCGCCTGGCGTGAAATCGAGGTCCGCCAGATCCTGTCCGGCACAAAAGCCGCGTCCCGCTCCCGTGACGATCAGCGCGCGCGGCGCTTGCTTCGATTTCCGTCAGCGCACCATTGATTTCACGATGCATTTCGCGCGTGAAGCTGTTGAGCTTGTCAGGGCGATTGAGCGTCAGGGTCGCGACGCGCGTCTCGTCGTCGATTCGATACAGGACAGACTTTTCCGACATGGCAGTTCCTTTCGTCGATTCCGGCGTCGGGCCGGCGCGGGTTGGCTTGAGCTTCATGCCGATACTAGCCGCGCCGTTTGCGCCTTTCCATTCGGCCGAACGGCATAGGCCAAACGGACGGCGCGTGGCGAATGTCGCTTTTTCGTACTTTTGCCTATGCCGTTTGGCCGACTTCCGCCGGCGCGACCTTCGGCGCAACATGGACCCTGCTTTGAACGACGCGGAATCGATTGGCGAAGGCCGCGTCCGACAACGCCGAGTTGGCCGGGGGGTTGGCGCCCGTGCCGTGGAAGTCCGAGAACGCTGTCGTCTGGTTGACGAACACGCCGCCCGTCAGATTGATCGAGAGCGCGACGCCGCCGCGAATCGCCGCTTCGTGCGCGGCGTCGAGCACCGCGTCGTCCGTGCTGTACACGGAGAACGACAGCGCGCCGTGCGTCTGCGCGATCGAACCGGCGAGGTCGAGCGACTGCGCGGTCGAATCGGTGGCGATGACGAACGAAATCGGGCCGAACCACTCCTTGGTGAACTGCGCTTCGTCGGTGCGGGCGTCGAGTTTGAGCATCAGCGGCGTGAGGACGCGCGCTTCGGCGAATGCGGGATGCGCGAGCGATTGACTATCGAGCAGAACTTCGCCCGCTTTGTGCGCTTCGCCGATACGCCGTTCGATGCCTTCGTTCTGGATCGCGCCGGTCAACTCGACGGCGCGCGCGGGATCGGACGTGAGCTTTTGCACGGCATCGGCGAGCGCCTTCGCGACTTCGTCGAAGTTCAGATGGCCGTCGCCGGCGCGGATTCCATCGCGCGGCACGTAAATGTTTTGCGGCGCGGTGCACATCTGCCCGGAATACAGCGCGAGCGAGAACGCGATGTTGCGCGCGACCGCTTTCAGATCGTCGACCGAATCGATGACGATCTGATTGACGCCCGCCTTCTCGGTGTACACCTGCGCCTGATGCGCATTGCGCTCGAGCCACGTGCCGTTCTGCGTGCTGCCGGTGAAGTCGATCAGGCGGATTTCCGGACGCACTGCGAGCGACTGAACCAGCGGGCCGTCGTCGGGATCGGTCGCAAGCAGCGTGATGATGTTCGGATCGAAGCCGGCCTCGCGCAGCACGTCGCGCGCGATGCGCACGGTGATCGCGAGCGGCAGAATCGCGCCCGGATGCGGTTTGACGATCACCGTATTGCCCGTGGCGAGGTCGGCGAACAGGCCCGGATAGCCGTTCCAGGTCGGAAACGTGCAGTAACCGAGCACGAGTCCGGTGCCGCGCGGAACGATCGTGAAGCGCTTGTGCATCGCGAGCGGAGGATTTTTGCCCTGCGGCTTTTCCCAATGGGCGTCGGACGGGATTCGGCGCAGTTGGTCCCAAGCGTAGACGACGGCCTCGAGCGCGCGGTCCTGTGCATGCGGGCCGCCGGCCTGAAACGCCATCATGAAGGCCTGACCGGTGGTGTGCATGACGCTGTAGCCGATCTCGAAACTGGCGCGGTTGAGGCGCGACAGAATTTCGAGGCTCACGCCGACCCACGCCTGCGGACCGGCGGCGCGCCATGCCGGTTGCGCCTTGGCTGCGGCCTCGATCAGCACATCGGGATCGGCTTGCGGATATTTGACATCCAGCGCGATGCCGAACGGCGAACGCTCCAAGCCCACCGTCCCGCCCGAAGACGGCTGGTCGATATCGAACGTCTTGCCGAGGTGCGTCTTGAACGCCGCTTCGCCGTCGACATTGGCTGTTTTCCCCGTACACTTTGGGACTCGGCATTTCGGCAAATGGAGTCCAGTAGCCGCGCGATTCGATTGCTGCGAGCCCTTTGTCGAGCGTCGCTTCGTGCTTCGTGAAGAACGGATGTGTCATGGTCGCGAGAAGGGAACGAAGGAAGAGGGCAGGTCAAATAATTAACCGACCGGTTGGTTTGGAATGGTAGCATTTTCGAGATGTCGTGAAGACAACTTTTCATTAGGGCTTACCTTAGGATCGAAAGGAGAAGTGAATGGCTTACGAGAATCTGCTGGTGGAGACGCGCGGCCGTGTGGGTTTGATCACGCTGAATCGTCCGAAGGCTCTGAACGCATTGAATGACGCGCTGATGGACGAGTTGGGCGCCGTGCTCAAGGCCTTCGATGCCGACGAGGACATCGGCGCCATCGTCGTGACCGGCAGCGAAAAGGCATTCGCCGCTGGCGCGGACATCGGCATGATGGCGAAGTACTCGTATATGGACGTCTACAAGGGCGACTACATCACCCGTAACTGGGAGACGATCCGCTCGATCCGTAAGCCGATCATCGCGGCCGTCGCGGGCTTTGCGCTGGGCGGCGGATGCGAACTCGCGATGATGTGCGACATCATCATCGCGGCCGACTCGGCCAAATTCGGCCAACCGGAAATCAAGCTTGGCGTCATCCCTGGCGCGGGCGGCACGCAGCGTCTGCCGCGCGCCGTGTCCAAGGCGAAAGCGATGGACCTTTGTCTGACAGCCCGCATGATGGATGCCGCCGAGGCCGAGCGTGCGGGGCTTGTATCGCGCGTCGTCGCGGCGGACCGCCTGCTCGACGAAGCGATCGAAGCCGCGACGATCATCTCCGGCTTCTCCTTGCCCGCAGTGATGATGGCGAAGGAGTCGGTCAACCGCGCCTATGAGACGACGCTTGCCGAGGGCGTTCATTTCGAGCGCCGACTGTTTCATTCGCTGTTTGCGACGGAAGATCAGAAGGAAGGGATGGCGGCTTTCGTCGAGAAGCGGAAGCCCGAATTCAAACACCGCTGATTTTTCTACGTACCCCCTTGCATCCTGCCGGTGGAGTCACTAGAATTCCGTTCCTTCGCGATTCGATGAACGCGAAGGGAGCGGGAAAGGCGGTTTGGGCGGGATGCGCTGGGTCGGTGGTGAATGATTCAGTTGCAGGCAGCAGGTGCAGAAAGTTCTAAAAACCTGTTGACACTGACCAAAACGTTATTCACAATTTCATCTCTCTGCTGCTGATGCAGCGACGCAAGACGGAAGGGCGGTGGTAGTAGCAAGTCACCGCGCTTCAGTTTGCGATGTGCTCTTTAAAAACT
>NZ_LFJJ01000168.1 GCF_001189365.1 Candidatus Burkholderia verschuerenii
CTGGCCGTCGATAATTTCCGCCACCGCCACGCCTTCGTCTTCCGCCTTGTGCGCGAGCATCGGGCCACGCACGACGTCGCCGATCGCGTAGACGCCCGGCACGCTCGTCGCGCAGTGGTCGTCCACGTCGATGAAGCCGCGCTCGTTGGCCTTCAGGCCGATCGATTCCAGACCGAGGTTGTCGGTGTTCGACACGCGGCCGATCGACACGATCAGGCGATCCGCTTCCAGCGTCTGCGCGTTACCGGCGTTGTCGGTGTAGGCAATCGACACGCCCTTGTCCGACGTCTTCACTTCGCCGATCTTCACGCCGAGGTGAATATCCAGACCCTGCTTCTTGAACTGCTTGGCGGCTTCCTTCGCCAGCGCTTCGTCCGCTGCGCCGAGGAATTGCGGCAGCGCTTCGAGCACGGTCACATCCGCGCCCAGACGACGCCACACCGAGCCGAGTTCCAGACCGATCACGCCCGCGCCGATGACGGCGAACTTCTTCGGCACGGCGTCGAACGACAGCGCGCCTTCGTTGTCGGCCACGATCTTGTTGTCGACCGGAATGTTCGGCAGATGACGCGCCTTCGAGCCCGTCGCGATGATCACGTTCTTCGCGGTGACGACTTCTGTCTCGCCTTCGCCCGACACTTCGATCTGCACGCCCGAACCGTTCTTGCCGGTGAACTTGCCGTGACCCTTGAGCCACGTGATCTTGTTCTTGCGGAACAGGAACTCGATGCCCTTGGTCATCTTTTCGACGATGCCGTCTTTACGCGCCAGCATCTTCGACACATCGAGCTTCACGTCCGACACGCTGATGCCGTGATCGGCCAGATGCTTCGACGCGTTCTCGAATTCTTCCGACGACGCCAGCAGCGCCTTCGAGGGGATACAGCCTACGTTCAGACACGTGCCGCCGAGCTTCAACGCGCCCGCCGGGTTCTTCCACTTCTCGATACACGCAACCGATTTGCCGAGTTGCGCTGCGCGAATCGCCGCGATATAGCCGCCAGGGCCCGCGCCGATCACGACGACATCAAATTCCTTGGACATGACTTTCCTTTTGCATGACTGCGCTCTTGCGCAGACGCCTTCCTCAAGGCGCGCGCGAGCCTATCGCGCGCGCCCGAAGGCACTATTAGCTCTTACAGGTCCAGCAGCAGACGGGCCGGATCTTCCAGCGCGTCCTTCATCGCGACCAGCGACAGCACGGCTTCGCGGCCGTCGATGATGCGGTGGTCGTACGACAGCGCGAGGTAGTTCATCGGACGGATCACGATCTGGCCGTTTTCGACGACCGCGCGTTCCTTCGTCGCGTGCACGCCGAGGATTGCCGACTGCGGCGGGTTGATGATCGGCGTCGACAGCATCGAGCCGAACACGCCGCCGTTCGAGATCGAGAACGTGCCGCCGGTCATTTCTTCGATCGACAGCTTGCCGTCCTTGGCCTTCTGGCCGAATTCGGCGATCTTCTTTTCGATGTCGGCGAGGCTCATCTGATCCGCGTTGCGCAGAATCGGCACCACCAGACCGCGCGGCGAACCGACCGCGATACCGATGTCGAAGTAGCCGTGATAGACGATATCGTTACCGTCGATCGATGCGTTCACGAGCGGGAACTTCTTCAGCGCGTGGACGGCGGCCTTCACGAAGAACGACATGAAGCCGAGCTTCACGCCATGTTCCTTCTCGAAGCGATCCTTGTACTTGTTGCGCAGATCCATGACCGGCGCCATGTTGACTTCGTTGAACGTCGTCAGGATGGCGTTGGTTTGCTGCGACTCGAGCAGACGCTCGGCGATACGCGCACGCAGACGCGACATCGGCACGCGCTGTTCCGGGCGATCCTTGAGCCATGCATCGGCCAATGCCGGTGCGCTGACTTGCGGCAGCGACGGCTTGGCGGCGCGGGCGGGAGCCGGCGCGGGTGCGGCGGCGGGCTTTGCAGCCGGAGCGCCGGCCTGAGCGGACAGCGCGTCGCCCTTGGTGATGCGGCCGTCGCGGCCCAAGCCCGACACCTGATCCGCCGACACGCCCTTCTCGGCCAGAATCTTCGTCGCGGAAGGCGATGCTGCGCCGCCCGTCGATGCCTGCGCAGCAGCCGGAGCCGATGCAGCGGCGGCAGCCGGTTCGGCTTCCGGTGCGGGCTTCACTTCGGCGTCGCCGGCGGCGGGCGCGGCGCCTGCCTTGGCTTCGGTGTCGATCTTCGCGATGACTTCATCGGCGCCTACGATATCGCCGTCATGCTTGATGACTTGCGCGAGCACGCCAGCCGACGGTGCCGGCACTTCGAGCACGACCTTGTCGGTCTCGATTTCGATCAGGATTTCGTCCTGGGCGACAGCCTCGCCCGGCTTCTTCTTCCACTGCAGCATGGTCGCTTCCGAGACCGACTCGGAAAGCTGGGGAACCTTGACTTCTACGATAGCCATTTCAGTATTGTCCTAATGCGTGTGTCTGTATGTTTGGTCGAGCAGCGAAACCGGGGAGCGCGCTGTTGGAAAACTCCACGCTCACCCGGTCTCTTCAAGCAACGATTACTTCGCGCTCATTTCGCAATAACCTGCGCGCCCTTGAGGCGGCCGAACGCGCCTTCCACGAGCGCCTTCTGCTGCTCGTAGTGCTTCGCGTAGTAGCCGACTGCCGGCGATGCCGAAGCCGGACGGCCGCTGTAGGCCAGCTTCATGCCTTCGCGCATGCCTTCGCGCAGATGGTGCTCGATATAGAACCAGGGACCCTGGTTCTGCGGCTCGTCCTGCACCCAGACCACTTCCGTCGCATTTTCGAAGCGCTTGATTTCCGCGTCGAACTGCTTGTGCGCGAACGGATACAGCTGCTCGATACGCACGATGGCGACATCGTTCGCCTTCGCTTCGCGGCGATGCGCGACCAGGTCGTAATACACACGGCCCGAGCACGCGACCACGCGCTTGACCTTCTTCGCTTCGATCGTTTCGTCCACTTCGCCGATGACCGGCTGGAACGAACCCTTCGCGAGTTCCGACAGATCCGACACCGCTTCCTTGTGACGCAGCAGCGACTTCGGCGTGGCGATGATCAGCGGCTTGCGGAACAGGCGGATCATCTGACGGCGCAGCAAGTGGAAAATCTGCGCCGGCGTGGTCGGCTGAACCACTTGCATGTTGTGGTCCGCGCACAGTTGCAGGAAGCGTTCGATACGCGCCGACGAGTGCTCCGGACCCTGACCTTCGTAGCCGTGCGGCAGCATCATCGTGAGACCCGAGACGCGGCCCCACTTCACTTCGCCCGACGAGATGAACTGGTCGATCACGACCTGCGCGCCGTTCACGAAGTCGCCGAACTGCGCTTCCCACGCGACGAACGTGTTCGGTTCAGCGGTCGAATAACCGTACTCGAAGCCGAGCACTGCTTCTTCGGACAGCACGGAATCGATCACCGTGAACTTGGCCTGACCGTCCGCGATGTTCTGCAGCGGAATGTACGTGCCGTCGTTCCAGCGCTCGCGATTCTGATCGTGCAGAACTGCGTGGCGGTGCGTGAACGTGCCACGGCCCGAGTCCTGCCCCGTCAGACGCACGGCGTAGCCCGATGCGACCAGCGAAGCGAACGCGAGGTGCTCGCCCATGCCCCAGTCGAGCTTGGATTCGCCCAGACCCATCGCGCGGCGGTCGTTGATGACGCGCTCGACCAGCGGGTGGACCTTGAAGTTTTCCGGAATCGTCGTGATGCGCTCGGCCAGACGCTTCAGTTCGGCCAGCGGCACGGCCGTGTCGGCCGCGTCGGTCCACTTACGGTTCAGGAACGGCACCCAGTCGACCGCGTACTTGCTCTTGTAGTTCGAGAGCACCGGATCGACCGTGTGATGGCCTTCGTCCATCGCCTGACGGTATTCCTTGATGAAGGTATCCGCGTCTTCGGCCGTGATCACGCCCTGCTGAACCAGCTTTTCGGCGTAGACGGCGCGCGTGCCCGGATGCTTCGCGATGGTCTTGTACATCAGCGGCTGCGTGACGGCCGGCGTGTCCTGCTCGTTGTGACCCAGCTTACGGAAGCAGATGATGTCGACCACGACATCCTTGTGGAACTTCATGCGGAAGTCGATGGCCAGTTGCGTAGCCAGCACGACCGCTTCCGGATCGTCGCCGTTGACGTGCAGCACCGGCGCTTCGATCATCTTGACCACGTCCGAGCAATACAGCGTCGAGCGCGCATCGCGCGGGTCCGACGTCGTGAAGCCGATCTGGTTGTTGATGACGATATGCAGCGTGCCGTGCGTGCCGTAACCGCGCGTTTGCGCGAGGTTCAGCGTTTCCATCACGACGCCCTGACCGGCGAAGGCCGCGTCGCCGTGCACTTGCACCGGCAGCACTTGCAGGCCTTCTTCGTCGCCACGGCGATCCATACGTGCCTTGGCCGAACCCTCGACCACCGGGTTTACGATTTCCAGGTGCGACGGATTGAACGCGAGCGACAGGTGAACCGGGCTGCCTTCCGTCGAGACGTCCGACGAGAAGCCCTTGTGGTACTTCACGTCGCCGGCCGGCAGATCGTCGTGGTGCTTGCCTTCGAATTCGGCGAACAGGTCAACCGGCATCTTGCCCAGCGTATTGACCAGCACGTTCAGACGGCCACGGTGCGCCATCGCGATGACGATTTCCTGCACGCCGCTCTTGCCCGCGTGACGGACGACCTCGTCCATCGACGCGATGAAGCTTTCGCCGCCTTCCAGCGAGAAGCGCTTCTGACCGACGTACTTGGTGTGAAAGAAACGCTCGAGGCCTTCGGCGGCCGTCAGGCGGTTCAGGATGTGCTTTTTCTTCTCGACGGAGAATTCGGGCGTCGAGCGGATCGACTCCAGACGCTCCTTCCACCAGCGCTTCTGCTCCGGATCGCTGATGTACATGTATTCCGCGCCGATCGTGCCGCAATACGTGTCACGCAACGCCTTGACGATTTCGCGCAGCGACGCTTTCTCGAACCCGAAATACAGGTTCGTGGCGCTGAACGTCTCGTCCATGTCGGCTTCGGTGAAGTCGTAGAACGCGGGTTCGAGTTCGGGGATATGCGGACGCTCGCGACGCTTGAGCGGATCGAGATTGGCGATCTGCGAGCCGAGGAAGCGATAGGCGCCGATGAGGGACTGGACGTAGACCTGTTTGCGCGCGGTGGCCAGATCTTCCGTGCCGCTTTCGCGCGGGATGAAAGCGTTGGCTTTCGCGCGTTGGGCAAACGATTCGACGATCGGGCCATGGGCCACGTCGGTCTGCGCCGTGCCGTCGGATGCGGGCACGTTCTGCAGCGCGTCGAAATAGGCTCGCCAGGTCTCGGGCACTGACGCGGGATTATCGAGATATTGCTCGTACAGCTCTTCGACGTACGGAGCATTGCCGCCGAACAGGTATGAGTTCGACTGGAATTGCTTCATCATTTTTACGCTCACCTTTCTTCGAGTTTCTCGAGGAAGTGCGGGTTACAAAACCTTCCGCGCCACGGCCTGACCGTTTAGCGGATTGCGCGAATCAAGTCTGCTTGGAAGGACCTAACATGCGACAGCTAATCTCAAAAGCATAGCACATAACCAGTCGTCATATGGCTAATGGTCGCACCTTTGCCTCAGGGCCACGCCCTTCTGCCATAACGATGTGCGGGCTTTTTTTGAGATACACAAGCGTACGCCGAAGTTCAATCCGGCGCAGATACGACAAAGCCGCCGGAAGATGACTTCGGGCGGCTTTGTGCTTTTACTGCGGAGACTCCGGGGCGATTAGTCCGCTTCGCGGCTGGCGCGACGGCGCTCGTGTTCCTTCAGGTGACGCTTGCGCAAACGGATCGACTGCGGCGTGACTTCGACCAGTTCGTCGTCGTCGATGAACTCGACCGCGTATTCCAGCGACAATTGAACCGGCGGCACCAGACGCACGGCTTCGTCCGTACCCGATGCGCGGACGTTGGTCAGCTGCTTGCCCTTGATCGGATTCACGACGAGGTCATTGTCGCGGCTATGGATGCCGATGATCATGCCTTCGTACAGCGCATCGCCCGGCGACACGAACATGCGGCCGCGATCCTGCAGCTTCCACAGTGCGTAGGCCACGGCCGCGCCGTCGTCCTGCGAGATCAGCACGCCGTTGCGACGCTCGCCGATCGAGCCTTCCTTGACGGGCGAGTACGAATCGAACGTGTGGCTCATCAGGCCCGTGCCGCGCGTGAGCGTCAGGAATTCGCTCTGGAAGCCGATCAGGCCGCGAGCCGAAATCTTGTACTCGAGACGCGTGCGGCCACGGCCATCCGACGTCATGTCGAGCATTTCACCCTTGCGGCGGCCGAGTTCTTCCATCACGCCGCCCTGGTGGCCGTCTTCGATATCGACGGTCAGGTTTTCGTACGGCTCGTGCTTCACGCCGTCGATTTCCTGCAGCACCACGCGCGGACGCGACACGGCGAGTTCATAACCTTCGCGGCGCATGTTCTCGACCAGAATGGTCAAGTGCAGTTCGCCGCGGCCCGAGACTTCGAACGTGGTTTCGTCGCCGGTGTCTTTCACGCGCAACGCCACGTTGTGGTTCAGTTCCTTGGTGAGACGGTCGCGAATCTGACGGCTCGTCACGAACTTGCCTTCCTTGCCCGCCAGCGGCGACGAGTTCACGAGGAAGTTCATCGTGAGCGTCGGTTCGTCGACGGTGATCATCGGCAGCGCTTCGGGCTGTTCCGGCGCGCAGATGGTCACGCCGATACCGATTTCCTCGATACCGTTGATCAGCACGATATCGCCGGCCTGCGCCTCTTCAACCTGCACGCGCTCCAGACCGTGGAACGACAGCACCTGATTGATCTTGCGGTTGATGATCGCGCCGTCCGGACCCGAACGCACCGCGACCTGCATGCCGGGGCGAATACGCCCGCGCGCGACGCGGCCCACACCGATACGGCCGACATACGAGTTGTAGTCGAGCGACGTGATCTGGAGTTGCAGCGGCGCATCCGGGTCGGCCGGGCGAACCGGCACGTGTTCGAGAATGGCTTCGAACAGCGGACGCATGGTGCCTTCACGCACGTCCGGATTCAGACCGGCAAGGCCGTTCAGACCCGATGCATAAACGATCGGGAAGTCGAGTTGCTCTTCCGTGGCGCCCAGCTTGTCGAACAGATCGAAGGTCTGGTTGATCACCCAGTCGATACGCGCGCCCGGACGGTCCACCTTGTTGATGACGACGATCGGCTTGAGACCGAGCGCGAGCGCCTTCTTGGTCACGAAGCGCGTTTGCGGCATCGGGCCTTCGACGGCGTCGACCAGCAGCAGCACGGAGTCGACCATCGACAGCACGCGCTCCACTTCGCCGCCGAAGTCCGCGTGTCCCGGCGTATCGACGATGTTGATGTGCGTGCCTTCGTATTCGACCGCGCAGTTCTTCGCCAGGATCGTGATGCCACGTTCCTTTTCGATGTCGTTCGAGTCCATGACGCGCTCGGCGACCTGCTGGTTTTCTCGGAAGGTGCCCGACTGGCGGAGCAACTGGTCGACGAGCGTGGTTTTGCCGTGGTCGACGTGGGCGATGATGGCGATATTGCGAAGGGCGCGAGTCATAGGAGGATGTCTTGGTTGTGCGCCGTCGGAGCCGCCTTCGTGATATTGAAGGCTTCAAGGCTCGGCAACCCCTGCTGCAACAAATAAAACTCGGGCCCGGCGTGGTGATAACCGAAAAGTATAGCACGCACGGATGTCGTCTTCTGACAATAGGCCGATACCCGCTACCACCCGTCGAGATGGCGCAACACCCGTGCCCCGCCGCGCAAGCCTGCGCGCCGATTCTTAAACGCTTTCATAAAACACCTTTGCAGGCTTCGAAACTCGCCGCTACAATCCTGCCTAGTCAACTATTGCAATCGCATGATTATTCGGAAATGAGCGACGCTTCCAAAGCCGCCCCTGCCGCGATCACGCTCGACAATTACGTCCTGAGCGAGAGCGTCGGCTACCTGATCAGCCGCGTCCGCTCGACGATGTGGAACATGGTCACGCAGCAGACGACGTCCGAACTGGGCATCACCAGCACGCAGGCCAGCATCATGTTCATGCTCGCGGTCGGCAAATGCGCGACGGCGGCGGATATCGCGCGGGAATACGGCATCGATGCAAGCGCGGTGACGCGCCTGATCGACCGGCTGGAAAAGCGCGGACTGCTGTCGCGCGTGCGCAGCGAGGCGGATCGGCGCGTGGTGCGCCTGGCGCTGACCGACGACGGCCGCGCGATGGCCGAAAAAGTCCCGCCGATCTTCACCAGCGTGCTCGACAAACTGCTCACGGGTTTTTCTCCGGAAGAAGTCGGTTTCCTGAAAAACATGTTGCGCCGCATTCTGGCCAACTCGTGCGACCCTTCCGCAGCGGCCCTGCTCGCGGGAGCGGACAAGTCCGGCACTTGATTGCAATGACAAGCAAAATCGGCTCCAAATCGAACGACGGAAGCCTACAAAATGATTGCAACGTCCATCTTTAATACTCATCTCAAGAGACGAGCGATGAAACACCTCTCCTTGCCCGCGCTCGACGGCACGTCGCGTATCCGGAGCGCCCGAAGCGCCGTGGCCGCCGCCGTCGCGGCGCTGGCCGTCGCAGGCTGCGCGAACTACTCCGGCATCCACAGCGACAAGCAGATGTCGACGCCCGATCAATACGAGGCGACTCAGAGCGTGCCGAATCAGGGCGGTCAATGGCCGTCGCTCGACTGGGCCAACCAGTTCGGCGATCCGCAACTGCCGAAGCTGATCGACGAAGCGCTCGCGGACAGCCCGAGCATCGCGCAGGCGCAGGCGCGGATCTCGAAGGCGTCGTCGTATATCGAGACGTCGAATTCGGCGCTGTATCCGAAGGTCAACGGCTCGTACTCGTGGACCCGCGAACTGTATTCCGGCAACGCGCTGTTTCCGCCGCCTTACGGCGGGACGTGGTTCAGCGAGAACAACGTGCTGGCGAGCGCGTCGTGGGATCTGGATTTGTGGGGCAAGAACCGCTCGCGTCTGAATCAGGCCGTGTCGCAGGAAAAAGCCGCCGAAGCCGACATGCAACAGGCGCGCGTGACGCTCGCGGCATCGGTTGCGCGCACTTACAACCAGCTCGCGCTGCTCTACTCGCTGCGCGACGTGACGCAGCGTGAAATCGCCAATCGGCAGGATGTCGGGCGTATCACCAACGGGCGCGTAACGGCCGGACTCGACACCAACGTCGAGCGCCGCACCGCCGAAGGCAATGTCGCTACCAGCCAGACCAACTTGAGCGATCTCGACGGGCAAATCGAATCGGTGCGCTATCAACTGGCCGCGCTGCTGGGCAAAGGTCCCGATCGCGGTCTGAAGATCGACAAGCCGGTGATCAATCCGAACGTGAATGTCGCGCTGCCGGACAACGTGCCCGCCGACCTGATCTCGCGTCGTCCGGATATCGTCGCGGCGCGCTGGCAAGTGGAAGCGGCGACGCACAACATCAAGGAAGCGAAGGCCGAGTTCTTCCCCGACATCAACCTCGCGGCGGGCTTCGGTTTCGACGCGTTCGGCTGGGGCCGTTTCCTGCAGAGCAGCCGCCGCCAGATTCAGGCGGGACCGGCCATCCACTTGCTGATCTTCGATGCCGGCGCATTGCGCGCGCAGTTGAAGGGCCGCTACGCCGATTTCGACGGCGATATCGCGACCTACAACCAGACGCTGATCAACGCGCTCAACGACGTGGCGACCAACATCTCCGCGATCCGCGCCATCGACCGGCAAATGGGCGATGCGCAGCGCGCGCTGGGCGCCGCGACGAGCGCGTACAACCTCGCGGTGATCCGCTACAAGGTGGGCCTGTCGCCGCAACTGCAAGTGCTGACGGCGGACCAGAACCGTCTCGCCAACGAGCAGACGGTGACGAATCTGCGCATGCGCCGCAGCGATCTGCAGATCGCGCTGATCAAGTCGCTCGGCGGCGGATTCGATGCGACGAGCACCAATCTCGCCATCGACGGCAGCGGGCAGAAGCCGGCGGCGCAAGATCAATCGCAGGCAGGATCGCAAGCGCGGAAACAGACGACTCAGCAAGCGGCGAAGTAACCGGACCGCACAGAACACGCATCAAGCCAAATACGAGATATCGGAGCCTTTCATGAGCGACCCTCAACAAAACGCCGCAGCAGCGGCCGCGCCAGCGCCGAAGAGCAACGGCAAACGCCGTATGCTGATGACGCTGGTGGTGCTCGTCATCATCATCGCGGCCATTGCATACGGGCTGTACTACTTCCTGATCGCGCGATTCCACGAAGCGACCGACGATGCCTACGTCAACGGCAATATCGTGCAGATCACGCCGCAGGTCACGGGCACGGTCGTGTCCGTCAACGCCGACGATACGCAGACGGTCAAGATCGGCGATCCGCTCGTCTCGCTCGATCCGGCGGACTCGAAAGTCGCGCTCGATTCGGCCGAAGCAAATCTCGCGCAGACGGTGCGTCAGGTGCGCACGTACTTCGTCAACAACGGCCAGTACGAAGCGCAGATCGCGCTGCGCCGCTCGGACTTGTCGCGCGCGCAGGACGATTTGAATCGCCGCATGCAGGTGGCGCAGACGGGCGCGGTGTCGCAGGAAGAAATATCCCACGCGCGCGATGCCGTGCGCGGCGCGCAGGCCGCGCTGGACGCCGCCCAACAGGAACTCGCGTCGAACCGTTCGCTGACCGCGAACACGTCGATCGCCGAGCATCCGAACGTGCTCGCCGCCGCTGCCAAGGTGCGCGATTCGTACATCAACTACGCGCGCAACACGCTGCCCGCGCCGGTCACGGGTTATGTGGCGAAGCGTTCGGTGCAGGTCGGCCAGCGTGTCGCGCCCGGCAATCCGCTGATGGCGATCGTGCCGCTCAACGGCGTGTGGGTCGACGCCAACTTCAAGGAAGTGCAACTGAAGCATATGCGTATCGGCCAGCCGGTCGAGCTGACCGCCGACCTGTACGGTTCGAGCATCACGTATCACGGCAAGGTGATCGGCTTCTCGGCGGGCACGGGTTCGGCGTTCTCGCTGCTGCCCGCGCAGAACGCGACGGGTAACTGGATCAAGGTCGTGCAGCGTCTGCCGGTGCGTATCCAGCTCGATCCGAAGGAACTGGAACAGCATCCGCTGCGTATCGGCCTGTCGATGAACGTCGACGTGACGATCAAGGACGACAACGGCGCGCAACTCGGCCAGGCGGCGAACACGGTGTATCAGACCAACGTGTTCGAGAACTACGGCGCGCAGGCCGACCAGGAAATCGCGCGCATCATCCAGCAGAACGAAGGCAGCGGTCCGGGCGCGCAAGGCTCGCCGAGCACGACGTCGTCCTCCGCCGCGCCGCGCGGCAAGACCGTCAAGTCGGCGTCGGCCGCCAAGCTGATGTAAGCGGGTTCGCCTCATGTCTCAGCAAAACATCGTTCATCCGCCGCTGCAAGGCGCGAAGCTCGTCATCGGGACGATCGCCGTGTCGCTGGCGGTGTTCATGAACGTGCTCGATACCTCGATCGCCAACGTGTCGATTCCCTCGATTTCTGGCGATCTTGGCGTGTCGTCCGATCAGGGCACGTGGGTGATCACGTCGTTCGCGGTCGCCAACGCGATCTCGGTGCCGCTCACCGGCTGGCTCACGCAGCGGCTCGGTCAGGTGCGGCTGTTTCTCGGCTCGATCATTCTGTTCGTGATAGCGTCTTGGCTGTGCGGACTCGCGCCGACGCTGCCCTTCCTGCTCGCCGCGCGCGTGCTGCAAGGCGCGGTCGCCGGCCCGATGATTCCGCTCTCGCAGACGCTGCTGCTCGCGAGCTATCCACGCGAAAAAGCGCCGATGGCCTTATCGATGTGGTCGATGACGACGCTGATCGCGCCGGTCGCGGGCCCGATTCTCGGCGGCTGGATCTCCGAGAACATTTCCTGGCCGTGGATCTTCTACGTGAATATCCCGGTCGGTTTCGTCGCGGCAATCGCCACGTTCGCGATTTTCCGCGACCGCGATTCGGCAATCCGCAAGGCGCCGATCGATATCGTCGGCCTGAGCTTGCTGGTCGTGTGGGTCGGCTCGCTGCAAATCATGCTCGACAAGGGCAAGGACCTCGACTGGTTCAACTCGACGACCATCGTCGTGCTCGCGCTCGTCGCGGTGATCGCGTTCGCGTTCTTCCTCGTGTGGGAGTTGACGGCGGAACATCCGGTCGTCGATTTGTCGCTGTTCGCGCTGCGCAATTTCACGGGCGGGACGGTCGCGCTATCTATCGGTCGGTTACGGGCTGTACTTCGGCAATCTGGTGCTGTTGCCGCTCTGGCTGCAAACCGATATCGGCTATACGGCGACGGATGCCGGCCTCGTGATGGCGCCGGTCGGATTGTTCGCCGTGCTGCTCTCGCCGATCACCGGCAAGTTCCTGCCGCGCACCGATCCGCGCCGGATCGCGACGGCCGCGTTCCTCGTGTTTGCGTTGTGCTTCTGGATGCGCTCGCGTTATACGACCGGCGTCGATACGTGGTCGGCCCTTCAGAATTAGTCGAAGTCAAGGGTGGCAAGGGGCCGCCGGAAGATCGTGTTTCCCAGAACTCCCAGAAGCAATATTGATCTGAATGGTTTCCTGGGAGTTTGGAACTTCGCCGAT
>NZ_LFJJ01000169.1 GCF_001189365.1 Candidatus Burkholderia verschuerenii
CGACCACCCACATCGCGCTGGAGACGGATTCGGAACATCAGGACGCCGCCCCCGACATCACGCCGTCCCCCGCCGAGCCGGATCGCGCGCCGTGGTTCGATACACGCGACGACGAGCCCTTGCCGCTGCCGAGCTGGGAATTGCTGCCGGACCTCGACGAGCCGCCGTCGCCGTCGCCATCGCCAGCGCCTGAAGCACCCACGATGCCTGAAGCAGCCTCGTCATCGAACGTCGTGCGCTTTCCGATCGTCACGGCAACGACAGCGCCCACGATTACGCCGGCAACGACCGAGCCGGCACCGGACACAGCGCCACGCCCCCCGATTCGCGGCTTCACGCCGACCGAGTTCGAATTCCACGCGCCGCATGCGTCGTCGGTGGAATTGCCGACGATCGATCTGCTCGAACCGGCTTCCGACGAAGCGGAGCCCGTCTCCGAAGAACGTCTCGCCGAAACCGGCCAGCTGATCGAGCAACGCCTGCAGGAATTCAAGGTGCCGGTGACGGTCGTCGGTGCATCGGCGGGGCCGGTGATCACGCGCTTCGAAGTCGAGCCGGCGCTCGGCGTGCGCGGCAGCCAGATCGTCGGGCTGATGAAGGATCTGTCGCGCGGTCTCGGCCTCACATCGATCCGAGTCGTCGAAACGATTCCCGGCAAGACCTGCATGGGTTTCGAGTTGCCGAACGCCCGACGGCAGATGATCCGCCTGTCCGAGATTCTCGAGCACGACGTGTATCGCGCATCGAAGTCGAATCTCACGATCGCGATGGGCAAGGACATCATCGGCAATCCGGTCGTGACGGACCTCGCGAAAGCGCCGCACATGCTGGTCGCGGGCACGACCGGTTCGGGCAAGTCGGTCGCGATCAACGCGATGATTCTCTCGCTGCTCTACAAGGCGAAGCCCGAGGACGTGCGCCTCATCATGATCGACCCGAAGATGCTGGAACTGTCCGTCTACGAGGGCATTCCGCATCTGCTCGCGCCGGTCGTGACCGATATGAAGCTCGCGTCGAATGCGCTGAACTGGTGTGTCGGCGAGATGGAAAAGCGTTATCGGCTGATGTCGGCGGTCGGCGTGCGCAATCTGCAGGGCTTCAATCAGAAGGTCCGCAATACCGAAGCCGCGGGCAAGAAGCTGACCAACCCCTTCTCGCTCACGCCCGATGCGCCCGAGCCGCTGTCGACGCTGCCGATGATCGTCGTCGTTATCGACGAGCTCGCGGACCTGATGATGGTCGCGGGCAAGCAGATCGAACAGTTGATCGCGCGGCTGGCGCAGAAAGCGCGCGCGGCCGGCATCCACCTGATTCTCGCCACGCAGCGGCCGTCCGTCGATGTCATCACCGGGCTGATCAAGGCGAACATTCCGACGCGCGTCGCGTTTCAGGTGTCGTCAAAAATCGACTCGCGGACGATTCTCGACCAGATGGGCGCGGAATCGCTGCTCGGCGCGGGCGACATGCTGTTCCTGCCGCCCGGCACCGGCTATCCGCAGCGCGTGCACGGCGCGTTCGTCGCGGACGACGAAGTGCATCGCGTGGTCGAGTATCTGAAGCAGTTCGGCGAGCCGGAATACGAGGAAGGCATTATGTCCGGTCCCGCGAGCGAAGGCGCGTCGCAAGACCTGTTCGGCGATTCGCCCGATGCCGAAGCCGATCCGCTCTACGACGAAGCCGTCGCTTTCGTCGTGCGCACGCGGCGGGCGTCGATTTCGTCGGTGCAGCGGCAATTGCGCATCGGCTATAACCGCGCGGCGCGGCTGGTCGAGCAGATGGAAGCGGCGGGTCTGGTTTCGCCGATGGGCACGAACGGCAATCGCGAGGTGCTCGCGCCGCCCGGCCCGGGCGAGTGATTTACCAGAGCCGCAACTTTCGCAACAGGAAGATCGTGATGGCGGGCGCATCCCGCCATCACGCCGACCACGATCCAGAACGAAGTCGGATCTTTCGTCCCCGGCAAACCCGCCACGTTCATGCCGAAAATGCCCGTCACCAGCGTGGCGGGCAGCAGCAACGCGGACATGATCGCGAGCCACAACAGCTTGCGGTTGATGTCCTCCGACAGCAGCGCGGCGATCTCGTCCTGCAGCAGCTTCGCGCGTTCGTACAGCGCCTCCAGCCCCGCGCCCAGACCGTTGAGAATCTGAATCGCCTGCACGAGCGATTCCATCGAACGCGGCTCGGCCCAGTCGAGCTTGCGCGTGACGAGCTGCATCAGCGCGTTACGTTCCGGATCGATAAAGCGCTTCACCTCGACAATGCGCCGCCGCGCGCCGCCCAATTCCGCGCGCCATTTCGGATGGCCGCCTTCGAGCACGCCCTCTTCCACGTCGTCGAGACAGTCGCCGAGTTCGTCGATGCGATCCGCGAAGGTCTCGTTCAGCGCGCGAATCAGGCCCGCGAACAAATCGACGGTATCGCGAAACTGCGTGCCTTCGAGCACGGCGTGACGCAGCCGGTCGGTCGATTGCAAGGGCCGCGCGCGCACGGTGATCATCCGGTTGCGATCGACGTAGAAACGCAGCGCGCCGGTCGCGCGCACGGCTTCGCGCGCGTCGGGCGCGGCCACCGCGTCGCTCTTGGCGACGAGTTCGAGATCCGCGACCACGCCGTACATGAAGTTCGCGCCCATGTGCACGCGCGGACGCTGTCCTCGCCGTTGAGGAATTCGCGCGCGGCATCCGGCATCGACGCGACGCCTTCCAGCCAGCTTTCGACGGTATCGTCATTGGCGGACAGATGCAGCCAGGTCGGGCCATCGCCCGCGACGGCGGCGCGCGCTTCGTCCCACGACAGCCGCAGCGCCTGCCCGCCCTCGAAGCGAAACGCGAGGATGAATCCCGGCGGCGTCGCATCGGCGCGTCCGGTGGTCGTGCGCGATTCCGCGCGGCTGGTTTGAGTCGTATCCAAATCGGTTTCCCTGCTGATTCTTTTCAATTTATTCAGGATGCCTTTCATTCGAGCGCGCTCGGCAGACCGAAACCTGGCATCGTACTAGAACTCGTAGCGGTCCCAGAAAAACGCGACGTCGCCGTCGTTGAGGCCGGGAATGCGCGGGATGATCGTGCCCATCAGCGATGCGCGCCGATATCGCACCGACGCGATCGGCAAGGCCAACGGCAACGGCAGGTAATGCGCGACATCGCTGCGCGCGGTGATGCCGACGAAATAGCCGCCGCCCGCCTGCAAGCCGCCGAGCACGGACTTCGTGTACCACTGGCGCGCATAACCGCCGATCGGCTCGACATTGTGATGCGAATCCGAGAAGGCAAACGCGAACAGAATGTCTTCGTTGCCGTTCGCGTCGGTCCAGTGCTTGCCTGCGCCGCCGCCGACCGACCACGGATTCAGTTCGCTGCGATTGTCGAAGCCATCGATGTGCCAGCCGTAGCCGGTCACGTGCAGGTCCCAGGTGCCGTCGCGCGCGACGCGCAGCACGTGCTCGCACGCGGCCGACATCCAGTCGCGCCGATAGTCGCACTGGCCGTCTTTCGCCGCATCGGCTGATGCCGCGAACGAGACGAGCGGCGCGCACAACAGTGAAACGGTGACCGCTGTGACCAGTGTTGTTTTCATCGTCGATCGGACCGCGTGTCGTTCGGTGCGGCGGGTCTTGCGCGAGCGTTTTACGTCATGACGGCGAGACGAACTTGAAATCGACCGGCGAGCCGATCGACAGTTGCTTCGGGTCCGACGCGAGGTTGCCCGTCTGCGGATCGCGGCGGAAGAAATACGCGCTATCGCTGTCCTGATTGCCGACGATCAGCCAGCGCCCGCTCGGGTCTATCGCGAATTCGCGCGGCGTCTTGCCGAGCGTCGAGTAGCGCTTTTCCAGCTTCAGATGCCCGTTCGACGCATCGACGGCGAACTGCACCAGTTGATTGACGTCGCCGCGATTGGTCGCATACAGAAAGCGCCCGTCCGGCGACAGATGGATCGCGCCGCCGCCGATCTTGCCCTTGAAGCCGGGCGCAGTCATCGGCAGCGTCTGCACGGGCGTCAGCTTGCCGTCGCGATAGTCGAACACGGTGACGGACGCGTTCAGTTCGGTCGTCAGATACGCGTGCTTGCCGCTTGCGTCGAAGATCAGATGGCGCGGGCCCGAGCCGGGCTTGATCTGCGTGTAGCGCGCGTTGGTCGGGCCGAACAGACCGCGATTGCTCGAACCGGGATCGGGCGTGTAGCGATAGGCGAACACCTTGTCGACGCCGAGATCCTGCGCGAACAAGTATTTGCCGTCGGGCGAAAATACCGTCGAATGAACGTGCGAATTGTCTTGCCGCCCTTTCACCGGACCGCCGCCTTCGTGATGCACCGTCAGCACCGATGCGCCGACATGTCCATCGGCGGCGAGCGGAAACACGGCGAAGCTGCCGCCGGAATTGGCCGCGACCGAATAGTTCGCCGTCAGCAGATACTTGCCGTCGGGCGAAATCGACAGATAGCACGGATCGTTGCCATCCGACGACACGCGGTTGATGAAGCTCAGCTGCCCGCTCGCGCGATCGAAGCGAAACGCGCTGATGCCGCCGCGCTGCGACGCCGGTCCGTTGTCGCCGGGCAGTTCGTTCACCGCGTACACGTAATTGCGGTCGCTACTCACGACCAGATACGACGGATTGACCGTCTGCGCCGACGCGATCCGCGTCAGCTCACCGCTGCCGGTATCGAAACGATAGACGTAGATGCCTTCGCTTTTGCCGCCGCCGGTGTAGGTGCCAATCAGCAGGTCGTACACCAGTCCGCCCGACGACGACACCACCGGCCCGCCGTTCGCGCCGGCCGATGGTGCGCTGGCTGATGTTTGCGCGAAGGCTTGTGTGGGACAGCATCAGCGCGCAGGCTTGTGCCCATCGCGCGGGCTTGGCGGACTTGAATGCCGGAAGCTGGCGCGCGGCTTGCAAGGCATCGGCGGATGTCGCCGCCGGGCGCGCCGAACGGGGTGATGAGCACGAAAGCATGGAAACCTCCTCATTGTCTTTTTGCGACTTGTTATGCAAGGGGCGGTGTATCGAGCGCTTCGACTGGCTTCAACTGACTTCGACGGTGCCACGGAGCAAGTTTTGCTCCCGTGTGTTGCGCAGCGCGCCGATGTCGTCGCGCGATGCGGATCATGATCGAAGCAATACACCGATGCGCGCCGGCGCACCACTGATTCACCGAATCGCCTCATAGTCTCGAACCAACGACACCAACGAAAAAGGAACGACTGCGATGACCATTCACGTAAGCCTCGGCCCGCTCGTCTCGCTGATCGCGGGCATTCTCATCCTCGTGATGCCGCGATTGCTGAACATCATCGTCGCGATCTATCTGATCGCCATCGGTCTGATCGGGCTGTTCGGCATGGGCTCGATGCACTTCTGACGATCCGTAAGGATGCGCCGAGCGTGCGGCGGCACTAGGCTTGTGACGCCGAACGCCGCTAACGGTTCCGCATCGGAAGGCGTAGGCAGACGATGCCGATCGGCCCGGTTTACTGCTCGCGGCGAACGATTGCGGCAGAATGCGGCCAGATAGGAAGCATGGCGCGCCTGCTGTCCGTGGCCCGCGCCGTGCGGCATCGACCAGCTCGACGAGCCGCGATATTTTCGTGCAACCCGCGGCGCATCGGCGCTCGATCGCGCCGCAGCAGCAGGAAGACATTTGCTTATGCCAGCACCGATTGAAGATTACGCGATGGTCGGCGACGGCCACACCGCAGCCCTGATTTCCCGCGACGGCTCCGTCGATTGGCTTTGTTGGCCGCGTTTCGATTCGGCCGCCTGTTTCGCCGCCCTCCTCGGCACGCCCGAACACGGCCGATGGCTGCTCGCCCCCGAGATGGCCGACGGCGAATCGCCGGTCATCCGCAGACGGTATCGCGGCGACACGCTGATCCTCGAAACCGATTTCGAAACGCCGCAGGGCGCGGTCACCGTGGTCGATTTCATGCCGTCGCGCAACGGGCACTCGGAACTGGTGCGGATCGTGATCGGCAAGCGCGGCACGGTGCGGATGAAGATGGAACTGGTGCTGCGCTTCGATTACGGCGCGGCGACGCAGTGGGTCAGCCGCCTGCCGGACGATAGCGGCATCCGCGCGATCGCGGGACCCGATCTCGCCGTGCTGCGCACGCCGGTCGATCTGGTCGGCGAGAACATGCGCACGACCGCGGCTTCGATATCGGCGAAGGCGAGCGCGTGCCGTTTTCGCTGTGTTATTCGCCGTCGCATTTGCGGCTGCCGCCCGCGCACGATCCGCATACGCAACTCGCGCGCACCGAAAATCACTGGCGCGAATGGTCCGGTTCGAGCGAACTGAAATGGCGCTACGCGCCCGCCATCCGCCGCTCGCTGATCACGCTGAAGGCGCTGGCTTACGAGCCGACCGGCGGTATCGTCGCCGCGCCGACGACGTCGCTGCCCGAACAGCTCGGCGGCACGCGCAACTGGGACTATCGCTATTGCTGGCTGCGCGACGCCACCATCACCCTGCTCGCGATGATGCGCGGCGGCTACTACGACGAAGCGCGCGCCTGGCGGGCCTGGCTGGGCCGCGTGATGGCCGGTTCGCCCGATCAGATTCAGATCATGTACGGCATCGCAGGCGAGCGAGCGCCGGCTGCCAGAGTACGAGATTCCGTGGCTGCCGGGCTATGAAGGCGCGGCGCCGGTGCGCATCGGCAATGGCGCGGTCCAGCAGTTGCAGCTCGACGTCTACGGCAAAGTGATGAACGCGCTGCATCTGGCGCGCGTCGGCGGACTGCAAAGCGATGAGACAGCCTGGTCCATCCAGTGCGCCATGTTGCAACACCTCGACACGATCTGGCAGCAGCCCGACGAAGGCATCTGGGAAGTGCGCGGCGGCCAGCAACACTTCACGTTCTCGAAAGTCATGGCGTGGGTCGCGTACGATCGCGCGATCAAATCGGCCGAATGTTTCGAGTTGCCCGGCCCGATCGACCACTGGCGCGACATGCGCGCGCGCGTGCGCGCCGAAGTGCTGAAGAAAAGCTGGAATCCGACGCTCAACTCCTTCGTGCAGGCTTACGGCAGCGACGCGCTCGACGCCAGCCTGCTGCTGATTCCGCTGCTCGGTTTCCTGCCGCCGAACGATCCGCGCGTGCTCGGCACCGTCAAGGCGATCGAGACGACGCTCACGCACGACGGCCTCGTCAAGCGCTATCACACGACGCAGGTCGACAACGGTCTGCCGCCCGGAGAAGGCACGTTTCTGGCTTGTAGCTTCTGGCTGGTCGACAACCTCGCCCTGCAAGGCCGCCTTGAAGAAGCGCACGACATGTTCGAGCGCCTGATTGGCCTGGCGAACGATGTCGGGCTGCTGGCGGAGGAATACGACACGGTCGCCAAGCGCATGGTCGGCAATTTCCCGCAGGCGTTCACGCACGTGGCGCTGGTGCATAAGGGCCTGAACCTGATGCGCGTCGAGGAAGAAATGGCCAAGGCGACCGGCCAGCCGTCCGGCGACGGCAGCGAGGATCCGGCTCAGGCACGCTCGGATGCCGTGATGGACGCGGCATCGGGCAGGCAGTAGGTGTTTTTAAGCATTTATGCGGTTGGCAGTTTCATCGTCAGGCGCTAGGATTGGTGCGACGCACAAATTTACCGGTTCGATGTCGCGTAAAAGCCGGTAAATTAAACTGTGTCATTGTATGTTCGGCCGGTTGCGCGGAAAATCTTGCGTCGCCGGCTCAGGTTTGCAGCCCATCGGCCGTTAGAGTTGAACGACACCGAAGCAAACCGATGCAGAACGCCGTGCCAACCACGCGGCGTCGACATGAAAAAGCAGTGAAGAAGCAGCAGTGCATCAAGAGTGCCTCGTGACGCGGCTCAGCCGCCGCGCCGTGAGGATCGTGGAAAAGCCGTCGGGTCAATTGCGGGCGCGTGCCCAACTCGGCGGGAAAACCGGTTCCAACCGGAGTTACTGGGGCAACCATGCTCTATCAAATTCACGAATTTCAGCGGGCCGTGCTGTCTCCCCTCACAGCCTGGGCCCAGGCCGCTTCCAAATCGTTTGTGAACCCGGCCAGTTCGCTTTCCTATGTACCCGGCTCCAATCGTCTCGCCGCCGCGTACGAGCTGCTGTATCGGCTCGGCAAGGACTACGAGAAACCCGAATTCGAGCTGCATCAGATCGTCAAGGACGGCCACAACATTCCGATCGTCGAGCAGACGGTCGTCGAAAAGCCGTTTTGCCGTCTGCTGCGCTTCAAGCGCTTCGCCGACGACAGCGCCACCGTCACCAAGCTGAAGAACGAACCGATCGTGCTGGTTTGCGCGCCGCTCTCCGGCCATCACTCGACGCTGTTGCGCGACACCGTGAAGACGCTGCTGCAGGACCACAAGGTGTACATCACCGATTGGCTCGACGCGCGCATGGTGCCGATCGAAAACGGCCCGTTCCATCTGGACGATTACGTCGAGTACATCCAGGAATTCATCCGTCATATCGGCGCGAAGGATCTGCACGTCATTTCCGTGTGTCAGCCGACTGTGCCCGTGCTCGCGGCCATTTCGCTGATGGCGAGCCGCGGCGAGGACACGCCGCGCACCATGACCATGATGGGCGGCCCGATCGATGCGCGCCGCAGCCCGACCTCGGTCAACTCGCTCGCCAACGAGCACTCGTACGAATGGTTCGAGAACAACGTCATCTACACGGTGCCGGCGAACTATCCGGGCGTGGGCCGCAAGGTGTATCCGGGTTTCCTGCAACATGCCGGGTTCGTCGCGATGAATCCCGAGCGGCATCTGACCGCCCATTGGGACTTCTATCAAAACCTGCTGCGCGGCGACGACGAAGACGCCGAACAGCATCGCCGCTTCTATGACGAATACAACGCCGTGCTCGACATGGCCGCCGAGTACTATCTGGAAACGATCCGTATCGTGTTCCAGGAGTTCCGGCTGGCGGAAGGCACCTGGGAAGTGAACGGCGAGATGGTGCGTCCGCAGGACATCAAGCACACCGCACTCTTCACCATCGAAGGCGAGTTGGACGACATTTCCGGCAGCGGCCAGACGCGCGCCGCGCATGATCTGTGCACTGGCCTCGCGGCCAAGAACAAGCGCCATTTCACCGTCGAAAAGGCCGGCCACTACGGCATTTTCTCGGGCCGACGCTGGCGCGCGATGGTGTATCCGCAGTTGCGCGAGTTCATCCTCGAGCACGACAAGACGCCGAAGACGGAAGCCGTGGTTGCCTGAATCGGCTGAAGGAACCGGATCGCAAATTGGTTCGGTCTGCTTGTCGGATGTTACGGGACCGATTCCATCGGCACAAAACAAAACGTCGCGCCTCATTGAGACGCGACGTTTTTTCTTCATACGCGGATTCGTCAGCGCCGCGTGAGATACGACAATAGCAATTCCGTGTTCATGCGAATCATCTGCTCGCGCTGGTGCGGATCGCTAAAATCGAGACCGAGCGTGGCATTCAGCGTGAAACGGTTCGACACGATGTAATACCCGAGCGCCGCCGCCGCGATATAAAACTTCAGTGGATCGACGTCCTGACGAAACAAACCTGCTTTCTGGCCGCGTTCGAGAATCGACTTGGTCGTCTCCACAATGGGCGAAATCAGTTCGCGGATGCGATTCGATCCCTTGATGTATTTCGCCTCGTGCAGATTCTCGTTATTCATGAGCCGCAAGAATTCGGGATGATCGCGGAAATAATCCCAGACGAAATGCGCGAGCCGCGTGATGGCTTCGATCGGCGCAACGCCGTCGAGGTCGAGCGCGCGCTCGGCTTCCACCAGCGAGCCGAAGGCGTGTTCGAGCACTGCCGTGAATAACTGCTCCTTGCTACCGAAGTAGTAATAGAGCATGCGCTCATTGGTCTCCGCCCGTCGGGCAATCTGATCGACACGCGCGCCGAACAGGCCGCCTGCCGCAAATTCCTCGGCGGCCGCAAGCAGAATACGGCGCCGGGTGCCCTCAGGATCTCTTTTGATTTTCGGCTGATTCATGATGACATAAGTCTGGAGCCGCGTTGCCGGATATGCGTCACGCGGCCCGGATTGGGTACATGACGTGAACGGGCGCGCCAAGTTATTGGGGAACACCGTCCTGCGGTCAAACGGAAAAGCGCTTCGATTATGCGTACTTCGTCACGCGTTGGCAATTGGGATTCGGAGCCCCCCGTCACGGGTGTTCCCGACTTCGGCGATAATGCTGTTCGAACTTGTATAGCTGAATCAAAAACCGAGCACGCGCCGATTCGTCGGACGCGCGCCGAACGCAGCAAACCGTGCGCTCGATAGCGGCCGCGACGTCGATAATAAGAATCGACGAATGCGCGTCCGCTGTATTCGCGCCTGCCGGTCGCGCTGCCCGATGTCCCCTTGCCTCGCCACTCCCCCGTGACCGTTACCGTAAGCAAACCGCTCGCCGAGCGAATCGAAGACCTGCTGCCGCAGACCCAGTGCACGAAGTGCGGCTACCCCGCGTGCCGGCCGTATGCGCAAGCCATCGCGGCCGGCGAGGCGAATTACAACCAGTGTCCGCCGGGCGGCGCGAAAGGCATCGCCCGGCTCGCGGCGCTGCTCGGCAAGCCCGTGATTCCGCTCGACGTGACGCATGGCGAGGAACGTCCGCGCCCGGTCGCCGTGATCGACGAAAACGTCTGCATCGGCTGTACCTTGTGCATGCAGGCGTGTCCGGTCGATGCCATCGTCGGCGCGGCAAAACAGATGCATACGGTGATCCCCGAACTGTGCACCGGTTGCGATCTGTGCGTGCCGCCCTGCCCGGTCGATTGCATCGCGATGATCCCCGTCACCGGTGACGCCACCGGCTGGGACGCATGGAGCCAGCCACAAGCCGATGACGCCCGCACGCGCCACGATCGCCGCATCGCGCGGCAGGCGCGCGAGCAGGCGCTGGCCGAAGCGCGGGCCAATGCGCGTCAGGCCGCACGCGATGGTGTTGCAGCGGCGCAAGAAGCGCCCACACCCAAGGTTGACGAAACTACGACCGAAGACCCAGAAGCCAAAAAACGCGCCATCATCCAGGCCGCGCTCGAACACGCGCGCAAGAAAAAAGAAGAGATGGCGAAACTCGGCGCGGGCCCGAAAAACACCGAGCACGTCAGCGCCGCCGTGCAGGCGCAGATCGATGCCGCCGACGCGCGCCGCCGACGTCTCGGCATGAACGAACCCGACGATCCGAACGATAACGATTCCCACTGACCCGCCATGAACGCGAAGAAGCGCCACGCGATCTACGACACGCTGCGAGAACTCGATCCGCATCCGCAGACCGAACTCGAATACACGACGCCGTTCGAACTGCTGATCGCCGTGATGCTGTCCGCGCAGGCCACCGACGTGTCGGTCAACAAGGCGATGCGCAAGATGTTTCCCGTCGCCAATACGCCGCAGACCGTGCTCGCGCTCGGCGAGGAAGGCGTGTCGGAGTACATCCGCACCATCGGCTTGTATCGCACGAAGGCGAAGAACGTGATCGCGACGTGCCGCATCCTGATCGATCAGTACGGCGGCTGCGTACCGGATCGGCGCGAGGCGCTCGAAGGTCTGCCGGGCGTCGGGCGCAAGACGGCCAACGTGGTGCTGAATATTGCGTTCGGACAGCCGACCATCGCCGTCGATACGCATATCTTTCGCGTGGCGAATCGCACCGGACTCGCGCCGGGCAAGGACGTGCGCGCCGTGGAAATCGCGCTCGAAAAGTTCACGCCGAAGGAGTTTCTGCACGATGCGCACCACTGGCTGATCCTGCACGGCCGCTATGTCTGCAAGGCGCGCGTGCCGGAATGCTGGCATTGCGCGATCGAGCCGCTGTGCGAATATCGGCCGAAGACGCCGCCGCCTGCCGAGTAAGCAGCCGCGCGCCGCGCGATCTACAATGAAGGGCTAGTGTTCCGTCCCAGAAATAACTTTACATAACCGAGCCACTTTCTGAAGGATGGAATCGGCGGTTGCGGTCCAGACAAATGGACGGTTGTGCTGGTTGTAGCGTGCGACATAGCGCTCGATGC
>NZ_LFJJ01000170.1 GCF_001189365.1 Candidatus Burkholderia verschuerenii
GGCGAAGTTCCAAACTCCCAGGAAACCATTCAGATCAATATTGCTTCTGGGAGTTCTGGGAAACACGATCTTCCGGCGGCCCCTTGCCACCCTTGACTTCGACTAATTCTGAAGGGCCGACTATTTATGCGGCGCCAGTTCGCTCGCGGCCCGCGCCAACCGCGTCACTTCATCCCAATCCTGAGCCGCCAGCGCGGCTTTCGGCGTCAGCCAGGAACCGCCGACGCACACCACGTTCGGCTGCGCGAGAAAGCTCGTCGCCGTCTCCGCCGTGATCCCGCCTGTCGGACAGATTTTCAGATTCGGAAACGGCCCATAGAACGCCTGCAACATCGGAATGCCGCCCGCCTGCTGCGCCGGGAAGAACTTGACGATTTCATAGCCCAGTTCCATCGCCGTGATGATGTCGCTCGGCGTCATCACGCCCGGCAGCAGCGGCAATCCGGCATCCTGCGCGGCCTTGTACATGTCCTTCGTCAAGCCCAGCGATACGCCGAACTGCGCGCCCGCCTTCTTGGCCTGCGCACAATGCTCCGGCTTCGTGATCGTGCCGACGCCGACCACGATGTCATCGGCCATCTGGCTGGCGCGCTCGATCGCGGCGATGCCCGCCGGCGTGCGCAGCGTGATCTCCAGCACCTTCACGCCGCCCGCGTGCAGCGCGCGCGATACGTGCTCGCCCTGTTCCACCGTTTCGAATGCCAGCACCGGAATCACCGGTCCCAGACGCACGATTTCGCTTACCGTTTTCATTTGATGCGACTCCTGGTTTCGTAGGTTTCTCTCAGATTCGAGCGTGCTTTCAGTGATGCGCCGCATGCGCCTTGTTCAGCGCCGATGCCGCCGCCCGCGCGTTGTCGCGCAGCGAGTTGCGTTCTTCGGGTTGTCCATCGGACGGTGCGTTCGCGCCGATCAACGCGCCGAACACCGACGCGCCCTCTTCCGCCGGCAACGCGGCGCTGCGGAACACGCCGAACAGTTCGTGGCCGAATCCTGCTTCGTTATCGGCCTGATTCGCCGGCGCTTCGACTTCGCGCGACGCCCATTCGTTCGCATCGATGTCGACATCGAGCACGCCCGCGGGTGCATCGATTACGATCATGTCGCCGGTGCGGACCTTGCCGAGCGGCCCTTGCAACAGTGCTTCCGGCGAAACGTGAATCACCGCCGGCACCTTGCCCGACGCGCCAGACATACGGCCATCCGTGACCAGCGCGACATGGAAGCCCTGATCCTGCAACACGCCCAGAAGCGGCGTCAACCGATGCAACTCCGGCATGCCGTTCGCCCGCGCGCCCTGAAAACGCACCACGGCCACGAAGTCGCGCTTCAGTTCGCCCTTGTCGAACGCTTCCTGCACTTCCTCTTGCGAGTTGAACACGATCGCCGGCGCCTTCACCACGCGATGCTCGGGCGCCACCGCCGAAATCTTGATCACGCCGCGTCCGAGCTTGCCTTGCATCAGCCGCAAGCCGCCGTCCGGCTGGAACGGCTCGCCGATGGCGCGCAGCACCTTCGGATCGTGGCTTTCGGCCGCGCCATCGACCCATTGCACCTTGCCGTCGATCAGCTTCGGCTCCTTCGTGTAGTTCGACAGACCTGGACCCGCGACGGTCTGCACGTCTTCGTGCAGCAGACCGCCTTCGAGCAGATTGCGCACGAGGAACGCGACGCCGCCGGCCGCGTGGAAATGGTTCACGTCGGCCTTGCCGTTCGGATAGATCTTCGCCAGCAGCGGCACGACTTGCGAGAGTTCATCGAAATCGTTCCAGTCGATGATGACACCCGCCGCCCGCGCGATCGCCACGAGATGCAGCGTGTGATTGGTCGACCCGCCCGTCGCCAGCAGCGCGACGATGCCGTTGACGATCGCCTTCTCGTCGACGACATGGCCGATCGGCACATAGTTGCCGCGCTCGAGCGTGAGATCCAGCACGCGGCGCGCGGCTTCGGCGGTGAGCGCATCGCGCAGGGGCGTGTGTGGATGCACGAACGCCGCGCTCGGCAGATGCAGGCCCATCACTTCCATCAGCATCTGATTGCTGTTGGCCGTGCCGTAGAACGTGCAGGTGCCGTGACCGTGATACGCCGCCGCTTCCGCTTCGAGCAGCGCGTTGCGATCGCATTTGCCGGTCGCGAACTCCTGGCGCACCTTGGCTTTTTCGTCGTTGGTGAGGCCGCTCGTCATCGGGCCGGCGGGCACGAAAATGGTCGGCAGATGGCCGAATTGCAGCGCGCCGATCGCCAGTCCCGGCACGATCTTGTCGCACACGCCGAGGCACAGCGCCGCGTCGAACATATTGTGCGTGAGCGCGACGGCCGTGCTCATCGCGATGACTTCGCGCGAGAACAGCGACAACTCCATGCCCGCATTGCCTTGCGTGATGCCATCGCACATGGCCGGCACGCCGCCCGCGAATTGCGCGATGCCGCCGTGCGCCTGAGCCGCCGCCTTGATGATGTCCGGAAAGCTCTTGTAGGGCGCGTGCGCGGACAGCATTTCGTTATAGGACGACACAATGCCGATATTCGGCTCGCGCACCGCCTTGATCGCAATTTTCTCCTGCCCTTCCAGCCCGGCGAATCCGTGCGCGAGATTGGCGCAGGACAGCGCGCCGCGCGCCGGAAACTTGCCGCGCGCCGCATCGATGCGCGCCAGATAAGCCGAACGCGTCGGCTTGCTGCGCTCGATCACGCGGTCGGTTACTTTTTTGAGTTGCGAATGCGGGGATGCCATCGAAGCTCCTTCGTCTCACTCCCGGCGCGCCTGCCGTCGAGGTATTGGGTTGGACATGTGCGAGGATCGGCGACTGGTTGTTCGAATTGTGTCTCGCCGAGACGTTTATGTTAGTATAAAAACTACACACGAACAATGCATTTCTACATGTGACTTTCATCTAATCGAATACCAGCAACGATCAACCCGCGTTTCAGTCAGGGAAATCCCTGAGTTCATGGTCGATAATTCATGTAGTATTTATACATTTCATCGAATCGGCTATATTCCAAGCAATTCCCAGCATAGGCGAGATTTCCGATGTTGCTGTCCCAAGTCGAGGCGATGCGCGAGCAGCTGCGCCCCTCCGAGCGCAAGCTGGCCGATTACGTGCTTGAAGCGCCGCGCGAAGTGCTCGACCTGTCGATGACCGACTTCGCGGCGCGCGCAGGCGTGAGCCAGCCGACCATCGCGCGGTTCTGTCAGGCGCTGGGGTTTTCCGGTTTCCGCGAATTCAAGATACGCCTGGCGCAAGGGGTAGCAGCGGACGTTCCCACCGTCTATCGCGACGTGCGCAGCGACGAACCAGCGGCGGGCGTCGCCGCGAAGGTGTTGGACCGGACCATCGGCGCGCTGATTCAGGTGCGCAACAGCCTGTCGTCCGATAGCGTCGCGGCCGCGATCGACCTGCTGAGCGCGGCGCGGCGCATCGAGTTCTACGGCGCGGGCGGTTCGGGAATCGCCGCGCTCGACATGCAGCACAAGTTCTTCCGGCTCGGCGTGCCGTCGGTCGCGTATGCCGATCCGCATACGTACACGACATCGGCGGCGCTGCTGCGCGAAGGCGACGTCGTCGTCGCCATTTCCAACACGGGACGCACGAAGGACATTCTCGACGCGTGCAAATCGGCGCTCGGCGGCGGCGCGAAAGTCATCGCGATCACGCACGGCAACTCGCCGCTCGCGCGACTGGCGAGCGTCGGACTCTTCGCCAACGTCGATGAAGACACGGATATTTTTTCGCCGATGACATCGCGCGTCTCGCATCTCGCGATCGGCGACATTCTGGCGGTGGGCCTGGCGCTGGCGCGCGGGCCGGAACTGGCTGAAAAACTGGCTGAAGCGAAGGATGTGCTTGAGCGGCGACGGGTCGAAGCGTAAACTTTTAGCCGCCCTTTTCGAGGCAGGCAGCCAAATTCAGGTTTTCGTCGGCTCGAGGGGTGTCACCGCATCCCGCATCACGTCATGAGCACCGCATTTTCCGTCAACGCATTCGAGTCGCGCATTCGTTCTTGCGAATTCGATGCTGCAGTCGACCTCCTGTTTCGAGCTAGGCAAATTTTTCTTTCTCGACAGCCCTTTGCCGACCTCGCACAGTTCGTGGCGCCTGGCGTATCGGCGCACACATTCGTCGCACGCATGTCCGCCTCGACTGCATCGATGCTCGGCGATCCGCGCTTCACGCTCACCGATGTGCGGTGGCATCGCCTGCTTCCGTTACGGCCGCTGATCAGGAACGTTCTCGCGATCGATCCGTCACAAAGCGCGGACCGAGTGCTCGAAAAGTGGCTTACGCTTGGCGAGCCGGCATCATCGGCGCCGCCGGACGTCGCTCGTCGAATCGCGTTTCTTTATCATCCGACATCACGGACAACGCTCAATTTCGCCTTATTGTGGCAAATGGACCGGCCTGCGGCCGCCAGTCTCGGGCTGGCGTCGTGCGGCACGTCCTACTCAGGGAGCCCAGCCACGAACGCCAGACGCATCGCGCTGCTGGAATGGCTTCCCAGCGTGCTGAACGATGTACCCGGCATCCTCGAGGTCGATCTCGAGGGGTTGTTGATGAGTTACATGTACTGTAGTTACGCGCCAACGGACCGGCGGCACGACATCAAGCGCAACGTCAATACGCTCGTGCGCCGCAAACTCGCGAACCTCGGCTTCGGCGACCCTCGATAGCGAAGCGGTCGCCCGCGCTCATCGCGTGCGCCCGCTCATGCTGGTGTTTGCCGAAGCGTTCAACAGCGGACATTCGATCCTCCGAACGCATTCCCGTACGCTGCGGGCGGTGCGTAAGTGCTTCGAAGTCGTGGGCGTGTGCTTGCCTCAAGGTATCGATGAAGCAGGCCGGCAGGTTTTCGATCGCACGATCGAGTTGAGCAGGCCGGACGATATCCCCGCGTGCATCAATCAGATCCGGCGTCTCGCGGATACCGAGCGACCGGACGTCTTTTACATGCCGAGCGTAGGCATGAGTGCGATTTCCATCTTCATGTCCAATCTGCGTATCGCGCCGCTGCAGATCGCCGGGTTGGGCCATCCGGCGACGACGCATTCCGATTGCATCGACTATGTGAGCGTCGAGGAAGATTATGTCGGCGATCCGGCGCGCTTCTGCGAGCGTTTTCTGCTGCTGCCGAAGGATGGTCAACCGTATGCGCCATCGTCGTTTCTCGGAGCGATCGGCGCGCGACGCCCGCCCGATCCGGACTGCACACATATCGCCATCGCTTCGAGTCTGTTGAAGTTGAACGCCGTTCTTCTCGAAGCTGTAGGTGAAATCAGGAAACGCTGCCGGTCGCCAGTTCATTTTCACTTCATGACGAGCGGCGGCTCGCAATTTGAAGTGTTCCGTCTGAACGCAGCATTGGAAAGCATCCTTCCGATCGGCGCATATACGATTACCAGCTGCATGCCCTATCGCATATACGTGAACCGTCTCAACGACATGGACATGTTCCTGAGTCCGTTTCCGTTCGGCAATACCAACGGAATCGTCGATGCGTTCACGGTCGGACTGCCCGGCATCTGCAAAACCGGTCCGGAAGTGTTCGAGTGGATCGACGGCGCGATGTTCGCGCGCGCATCGATGCCGGAATGGATGGTGACCGAAACGGTCGAGCAGCCACCGTCAGACTCGCATCCGATCGCGATGAGCGCGAGGCGTTGCGCGCGCGGATGCTCAGCGAGCGCGCGGTGGAGCGCTTTTTCGAAGGCCGGCCGGAAGTGTTCGGCGAGAAAGTGCTCGATCTCGTGAAGCAGCGTCACGAGGCGGCGCACTAACGCGCCCTCAAAACGGCTTGATCACCACCAGCAACACCGCGCCCATCAAGCCCAGCACCGGAAGCTCGTTGAACATCCGATACCACTTGTGCGAGCGCTTGTTCTCGCCGCGTTCGAACGTGCGCAGCAGCACGCCGCAATACGCGTTATACGCAATCAGCAGCACGACGATAAACAGCTTCGCGTGCATCCAGCCCTGCCCCGCGCCGATCCCCACGACGAGCCACAGCCACAGCCCGCACGCCAGCGCGGGCACCGCGATGAAAGTCATGAAGCGAAACAGCTTGCGCGCCATGATCAGCAGACGCGCGGTGGCGGCGGGATCGGTTTCCATCGCCAGATTCACGAAAATGCGCGGCAGATAGAAAAGCCCCGCGAACCACGAGGCGATCAGCACGATATGCAGCGATTTGATCCAGAGCATCGTTCTTCTTGTTCGGATTGCCTTATTGACGCACTTCGCCGCGCCCGAGCACCACGTATTTGAGCGACGTCAGACCGTCCAGCCCGACCGGGCCGCGCGCATGCAGCTTGTCGTTGGAGATGCCGATTTCCGCGCCCAGTCCGAACTCGAAGCCATCGGCGAAGCGCGTCGATACGTTGACCATCACGCTCGCGGAATCCACTTCGCGCAGGAAACGCATCGCGCGATCGTGGTCTTCGGTGACGATCGCGTCGGTGTGATGCGAACCGTAATCGTTGATGTGATCGATCGCTTCATCCAGATCGGCGACGATCTTGATTGCCAGCACCGGCGCGAGATATTCGGTGCTCCAGTCCTCTTCGGTCGCATCGACGAGCGCGCCGATGTTCGCCGCCTCCAGCACCGCGCGCGATGCAGCATCCACGCGCAATTCGACGTCCTTCGCCTGATACGCGCGCGCGAGCATCGGCAGCGCACGATCCGCGATGCCACGCGCGACCAGCAGCGTTTCCATCGTGTTGCAGGTGCCGTAACGATGCGTCTTCGCGTTGTCGCACACGGCCGCGGCCTTGGCGAGATCCGCGCGATCGTCCACGTAGACGTGGCAGATGCCGTCGAGATGCTTGATCATCGGCACGCGCGCTTCTTCCATCAGGCGCGCAATGAGGCTCTTGCCGCCGCGCGGCACGATCACGTCGACGAATTCCGTCATGGTGATGAGCTTGCCGACCGCCGCGCGATCCGCCGTCTCGACGACCTGCACCGCGTCCTGCGGCAGTCCGGCCGCCGTCAGCCCGACACCGATCAGCTTCGCCAGCGCCGTATTGCATTCGAGCGCCTCGGAGCCGCCGCGCAGGATGGTCGCGTTGCCGGACTTCAGGCACAGCGCGGCCGCGTCGATCGTCACGTTCGGCCGCGACTCGTAGATGATGCCGATGACACCCAGCGGCACGCGCATCTGCCCGACCTGAATCCCGCTCGGCCGATATTTCATGCCGCTGATTTCGCCGATCGGATCGGCCAGCGACGCCACTTGCCGCAAGCCTTCGACCATCGTGGCAAGCGCCTTGTCGGAGAGCGTCAGACGGTCGATGAACGCCGCGTCGTGGCCTTTTTCGCGCGCGCGGACCAGATCGCGCGCGTTCGCGGCCTTCAGCGTTTCCCGTTCGCGCTCGATGGCGTCGGCCACGGCGTTCAGCGCCGCGTTTTTCGCCGCCGTCGAGGCACGCGCCATCGCGCGCGACGCCGCACGAGCGCGGCGGCCGAGGGCGGTCATGTATTGATCGATGTTCATCGTGAGTCTCTTCCGTGCGTCCTGGCCGCATTCCGCACGATGCGGCAGCGCCTGGGATTCAGATGGCGTCAGCGATACCGGACAGTATGCCGACGCGAAAAAGTCATTCTAAGCCGTTGCACGCGAGGCAACAGCGGCGGCCGCGCTAGCGACGCGGTCGTGGCGCCGGCGCCGCCTGACCCGGCTTGCCGCCGTGCGCGACGGCCATCGCCAGTTCGAACATGCCGGCCCACGCGTCGGGCGGCGTCTCGTTGCCGCGCCGGCCGATACCGCCGGTCAGTCCTTTCACCTGCCGGTCGAGCCGCGCCGCCAGCGACAGCGCTTTCTCCAGCGCCTGATCCGTCACGCGCGACAGCGCCGGACCGATCAACCGCTCGCGCGGACCCCAGACACGGTTCTCGCGCAACAGCACCGCGAGCGGCTTGCCCGACGCGACGCCGCGCTTGATCCGCAGCAGCGTGCGGACTTCCTCGACGAGCGCCCACAGCACGAGCGGCGCGGCCGTGCCTTCGCCTTTCAGCCCGTCGAGCATGCGCGCGAGGCGGCCGACGTCGCCCGTCAGCATCGCCTCGTTGAGCTTGAAGACGTCGTAGCGCGCGACGTTCATCACGGCATCGTGAATCTGTTCGAAACTCAGCACGCCCTGCGGATACAACAGGCCAAGCTTCTGGATTTCCTGATGCGCCGCCAGCAGATTGCCTTCCACGCGCTCGGCGACGAACAACAGCGCGCGCCGTCCCTCCTCGCCCGGCTCCACGCGCTGGCCCTGCTGCGCGAGACGCTGTCCGACCCACATCGGCAATTGCGCGCGATCGACCGGATCGATCTTCAGCGCCACGCCCGCGCCGCCAGTCAGCGCGGTGAACCACGCGGACTTTTGCGTCGCGGCATCGAGGCGCGGCAACGTGACGAGAAACAGCACGTCGGGATTGCCGGCGGCGGCGAGCGTCTTGAGCGCTTCCGCGCCTTCCTTGCCGGGCTTGCCCGTCGGAATGCGCAGTTCGATCAACTGGCGATCGCCGAACAGGGACATCGACTGACTCGCGCCGATGAGCGCGCTCCAGTCGAAACTACGCTCGACCGTAAACACCGTGCGATCCGTGAAGCCGCCCGCGCGCGCGGCCGCGCGGATGCGATCGCACGCCTCCTGCGCGAGCAGATGCTCGTCGCCATAGACGACGTACAAGCCTTTCAGGTCGCGGGCGAGATGCGCTTCGAGCGCGTCGAGCTTCAGTTGCATGGCGATTCCGCGGGCGCGCCGATCAGAGCGGCGGCACGGGCAACGGCGCGCGCGGCGCGATGCCCGACGTCTGTTCGCTCGGCGCGGGATACAGCGAGCGAACCGTCGCGAGACGGCGCGTGAGCTGATCGACGGCGTCGTTGCGCATGTCGTTGTAGAGCAGCGTCGACTCGGACTTCTTGGCGAGCGTGTACTGATCGCTATACGTCATCGAGCGGTTCAGCGCGATGGCGCTCGGCGGAATCAGCAGCGTGCCGTCCGCGCCCATCAGCGAGTAGTTCAGGTTGTAGACGAGTTCGTATTCCTGCACGACGCCCTGCGCGTTCAGGCTGAGCGTGCGCATGCCCGGCGCTTCGGACAGATTCAGCGTGGCGTCGGGCTTTTCATACGACTTGACGATGACGGTATCGCTGCCGCCTTCGACCATGCGTTCGAGGCGCGCGACCATTTGCGGCACGCCGCCCGTGATGGCGAGGCGCTTGAACGTGTAGTCCTGCTGTCCGCGCAACTGGAAGCCGCACGCGGACAGCGCCGCCGCGCCGCCCAGAAGCGTGAGAAACGATCGCCTGCTCATGCCGGCTGTACGGGTCACATCGACTCCCTTGGTGTTGTGCATCGGACGATCAGACGACCACGTTGACGAGACGCCCCGGCACCACGACGACCTTCTTCGGCGCGCGGCCTTCCGCGAATTTCTCGAACATTTCATGCGCGACGGCGGCTTTTTCGATGGCTTCGCGCGAAGCATCCTTCGCGACCGTCAATGCGCCGCGTACCTTGCCGTTCACCTGAAGCACGAGTTCGATTTCCGATTGCTCGAGCGCGGCTTCGTCGACCTTCGGCCACGGCGCGTCGAGCAGCGGGCCGTGTTCCTTCTCGTAACCGAGTTCGGACCACAACTGGAACGTGATGTGCGGCACGACCGGATACAGCACGCGCAGCAGCACGCTGAAAGTTTCGTTCAGCACGCCGACGCCCGCGTTCTTCGCGCCGTCGAGCGCGTTGAGCATCTTCATCACGGCCGACACGACCGTGTTGTACTGCAGGCGGCCGTAGTCGAAATCGGCCTGCTTCAGCACGGTATAGATTTCGCGGCGCAGCGCGCGGTCGGCATCGTTGAGCGTCGATGCATCGAGCTTGCCGTGCTGGCGCGCGTCGGCCTGATCGTGACCGAAGTGCCACACGCGGCGCAGGAAGCGGCTCGCGCCTTCCACGCCCGCGCCCGACCATTCGAGCGATTGCTCCGGCGGCGCTGCGAACATCACGAACAGACGCGCGGTATCCGCGCCGTATTGATCGATCAGCGTTTGCGGATCGACGCCGTTGTTCTTCGACTTCGACATCTTTTCGACGCCGCCGAGCACGACCGGCTGGCCATCGGCGTTCGACGTCGCGCCGCTCGGACGACCCTTGTCGTCATGCGCGACGGTGACATCCAGCGGGTTGTACCAAGTCTTCTTGCCAGACGCGTCTTCGCGATAGAACGTTTCGTTCAGCACCATGCCCTGCGTGAGCAGATTCTTCGCCGGTTCGCTGAACTTGACGAGACCCATGTCGCGCATGACCTTGGTCCAGAAGCGCGAATACAGCAAGTGCAGGATCGCATGCTCGATACCGCCGATGTACTGGTCCATCGGCATCCAGTAATCGGTGCGCTCGTCGAGCATCGTCTTGGCGTCCGGCGCGCTGTAGCGCGAGAAGTACCACGACGAATCGACGAAGGTGTCCATCGTGTCGGTTTCGCGCTTCGCCGCCGCGCCGCATTTCGGGCACGTGCAGTTCAGGAACGCGTCGGACTTCGCGAGCGGATTGCCCGAGCCGTCCGGCACGAGGTCTTCCGGCAGCACGACGGGCAGATCCTTCTCCGGCACCGGCACGTCGCCGCACGATGGGCAATGGATGATCGGAATCGGCGTGCCCCAGTAGCGCTGACGCGAAATGCCCCAGTCGCGCAGACGCCAGGTGATCTGCTTGTTACCGAGGTCTTTCGCCTTCAAATCGGCGGCGATCGCGTTGATCGCTTCCTCGGTGGTCATGCCGTCGTACTTGCCGCTGTCGACGAGACGGCCGGCGGTCTTGTCGCCGTACCACTCTTCCCACGCGTCGGTCGAATACGTCTTGCTTTCGACCGCGATGACCTGCTTGATCGGCAGGTTGTATTTCTTCGCGAAGGCGAAATCGCGTTCGTCGTGCGACGGCACGCCCATCACAGCGCCTTCGCCGTAGGACATCAGCACGTAATTGCCGATCCACACTTCGACTTGCGCGCCTGTCAGCGGATGCGTGACGAAGAAGCCGGTCGGCACGCCCTTCTTTTCCATCGTCGCGACATCGGCTTCGGCGACACCGCCGCGCTTGCATTCGTCGATGAAGGCTTGCAGATCGGCGTTATCGCGCGCGAGACGCGTGGCGAGCGGATGCTCCGCCGCGATCGCCGCAAACGTGACGCCCATGATGGTGTCGGCACGCGTTGTAAAGACGCGCAGCAGTTTCGCTTCGCCGTCGATTTCATACGGGAAGCCGAAGTTTACGCCGAAGCTCTTGCCGATCCAGTTCTGCTGCATGATCTTGACGCGCTCGGGCCAGCCGAGGCCTTCGAGATCGTCGAGCAGCTGATCCGCGTAATCGGTGATGCGCAGGTAGTACATCGGAATTTCGCGCTTTTCCACCAGCGCGCCCGAGCGCCAGCCGCGCCCGTCGATGACCTGCTCGTTCGCCAGCACGGTCTGATCGACCGGATCCCAGTTCACCGTGCCCGTCTTCTTGTACGCGATGCCCTTTTCCAGCATCTTGAGGAACAGCCACTGGTTCCACTTGTAGTAATTCGGCGAGCAGGTGGCGACTTCGCGCGACCAGTCGATGGCGAGGCCCATCGACTGCATCTGCTTCTTCATGTACGCGATGTTGTCGTAGGTCCACTTCGCGGGCGGCACGTTATTGGCCATCGCGGCGTTTTCGGCGGGCATGCCGAACGCGTCCCAGCCCATCGGCATGAGCGTGTTGTGGCCGTTCATGCGCAGATAACGGTACATCACGTCGTTGATGGTGTAGTTGCGCACGTGACCCATGTGCAGCTTGCCCGACGGATACGGCAGCATCGACACGCAATAGAACTTGGGCTTGGCCGATGTCTCGGTCGACCGGTAGACGTCGTTCGCGCGCCAGTTGCTTTGCGCGGCGGATTCGACGTCGGCGGGTACGTATTTATCGTGCATGGTGTGGTGGGCTCTACGCTTACGCTTTGTGCAGGAGGGTGCTTTTTTTCGCTCGCGATGCGGGTGGGCTTGTGCTGGATCGGCCGTTGGCGTCGGTTCGATGGGCAAAGGGCGATTATACCGTTGTCGTTTGGTGGTATTGCTGGCGCTTTTTTTTGGGGGGGGGTTGTTGTGTTTGTCTTTTTGTTTTCGCGCTGTTTTTTGGTGTTTTCGCTTTGTTGATTCAGTAGCCGCCTCCCCGGCGGAGGGGTCACTTTCTTTGCGGCGGCAAAGAAAGTAACCAAAGAAAGCCGCTTGCCGATCCTAAGCACCTTCTTGAGCGGCCCCGGCACAGAACCTTAGACTTGG
>NZ_LFJJ01000171.1 GCF_001189365.1 Candidatus Burkholderia verschuerenii
TGCTGATACAAGCGCAACCGGCATCAGTGAGATGCTTCGTGCCGTGCTCGAGCCGTATGCGGGGAAACTCGCACGTACGGTTCTTCGGGGGCCGCGTTTCCGAGAGGGAACGTGGCTACCCTCTAACAGGGGTGCTTCGCGCGTGACAGCACGCGGCGAGGCTGAGAGAGACCCTTTGCACCCGATCCGGGTAATACCGGCGAGGGAAGTTTCCGGAGACCGCGCGCGCTTTGCATCATCTGGCAGTATCCGCATTCGCCGCGCCGTTCCTCCAGTCTCTTCCATTCAGTCTGTCCTATGCCGTTCGGCGCGTATCCATCGACGCCGGGCCGGTCTCTCTCCTCCGAAGTCGTCCAATGCTGTCCGCGTCCGCGTCTATTTGGCGGCGCGGCGTCCGGCATCGCTGTTTCGCGCTTGCCGGAACGACCAGATAGAGCAGGGAGACATCGCATCGTGAATAGCATGGAACAGGCCGCGTATCGCCACGACCGGCCCGGCCCGCCCGATTTCGCCGTCGTCGGCGGCGGGCTCGTCGGGCGGCTGGTGGCGTGGCAACTCGCCGGCGCGGGGCATCGCGTGGCGCTGTACGGGCGGGGCGACGAAGCCGGCACGCAATCGGCCGCGTGGGTTGCCGCCGCGATGCTCGCGCCGCTCGCCGAAGCGGCCAGCGCGGAACCGCTCGTGGTCGGGCTGGGCGCGGCATCGCTCGAACGCTGGCCGGGCGTGCTCGCGCAGTTGCCGGAGCCGGTCTACTTTCAGCGCAACGGCACGCTCGTCGTCTGGCACGGCGCGGATCGCGCGGAAGCACCGCTGTTCGAACGCCGGCTGCGCGCCAACGCGCCCGCCGCGCTGCTCGACGGCGGCTTCGTGAAGCTCGCGGGCGCGCAGGTCGCGCAGGCGGAGCCGCCGCTCGGCACGCGCTTCGCCCAAGGCTGGCTGCTGCCCAACGAAGGCCAGCTCGACAATCGTCAGGCGCTCAGGGCGCTCGCGGCGGGCTTGAAGTCGCGCGGCGTGCGCACCTATTGGAACACGCCGGTCGACGCGTTGCCCGACGCGCGCTGGATCGTCGATTGTCGCGGACTCGGCGGCAAGCCCGCGTGGCCCGCGCTGCGCGGCATTCGCGGCGAAGTCGCGCGCGTGCATGCGCCGGGCATCGGCTTGACGCGGCCGGTGCGTTTGCTGCATCCGCGCTATCCGCTGTATATCGCGCCGAAGCAGGACGATCTGTACGTGATCGGCGCGACCGAAGTCGAAGGCGAGGACATGTCGCCGGTCAGCGTGCGTTCGGCGCTCGAATTGCTGAGCGCGGCGTTCGCCGTGCATCCGGGATTCGGCGAGGCGCGCATCCTCGAACTCAACTCGCATTGCCGCCCGACCTTGCCGGATCATCGTCCGGCGATCGTCTGGGACGGGGCGCGGACCTTGCGCGTCAACGGCTTGTATCGGCACGGTTTCATGATCGCGCCGGAAGTCGCGGATGCGGCGTGCGGACTCGCGCAGGCGTTGGCGTCGGGCGCGGTCGGCAGTCACGACGCGTTCGACGCATTCCGCGCCGCCGCGCGCTGGACCGAGCTCTTTCACGCCGAATTCGCCGCGACGGCCGCGCACTAGCATTCAGGACATCGCATGGACATCCACATCAATCAGCGCGCCTTCCAGTTGCCCGATGCGGCGACCGTTACCGACGCGCTCGCCGCGTTCGGCGCGAAGCCGCCCTTTGCGGTCGCGCTGAACGGCCAGTTCGTCGCGCGCGGCGAGCACGGCTCGAAGACGCTCGCCTCGGGTGACAAGCTCGACGTCGTATCGCCCGTGGCGGGCGGCTGAATTCATATAGAAGGATCGATCATGACCACACAGACCGCCGACGCGCTCACGCTGTATGGCCAGACTTTTCCGAGCCGCGTGCTGCTGGGCACGTCGCGCTATCCGTCGCTGCAATCGCTGTCCGATTCCATCGACGCCGCGCGTCCCGGCATGGTGACCGTCGCGCTGCGCCGTCAGTCGGAGACCGGCGAGGCCAGTTTCTTCGACGTGCTCAAACGCCACGGCGTCGCGCTGCTGCCGAACACGGCGGGCTGCCAGAGCGTCGACGAAGTGCTGACGACCGCCTACATGGCGCGCGAAGTCTTCGATACGCCGTGGATCAAGCTCGAACTGATCGGCGACGACTACACGCTGCAACCCGACCCGATCGGCCTGATCGAAGCGGCGGGCAAGCTCATTCGCGACGGCTTCAAGGTGCTGCCGTATTGCACCGAAGACCTCGTGATCGGCCGCCGTCTGCTCGATGCCGGCTGCGAAGCGCTGATGCCGTGGGGCGCGCCGATCGGCACGGGCAAGGGCGTGACGAATTCGTACGGACTGCGCACCTTGCGCGAGCGTCTGCCCGATGTTCCACTGATCGTCGATGCCGGTCTCGGAGTGCCGTCGCATGCGTGTCAGGTGATGGAATGGGGATTCGACGGCGTGCTGCTGAACACGGCCGTCTCGCAGGCGACGTTTCCGCCGCACATGGCACGCGCGTTCGCGCTCGGCGCCGAAGCGGGGCGCGCCGCGTTCCTCGCCGGTCCGATGGCCGAGCGTGACAGCGCGCAGGCGAGCACGCCGGTTGTCGGCATGCCGTTCTGGCATCAGGACGGAGGTGCGGCATGAGTCTGCTCGGACGCGAAGTGTTCTGGCCGCCGGCGGACGAACTCGTCGAAGTCGCGGAGCGCATCCGCGCGCGGTTGGGCGAGTGGCCGGACGTATCCACGCGATGGCGCGTATGCCTGACCGTGCCGGAATCGCCCGGTGCGCAGGACGTGATCGTCTTCACCGAGCCGCACGATGCCGACATCGACGCGCTGCTGCACGCCGGCGCGGCGGTGATCGAAGCGCACGGCGAGCGCGTGACGCTGCGGCGCGGCGAGGCGCGATTCGCGCTGCAAGGGGCGCGATCGGACGACTGGCTGGCGGCGCTCGCCGCATTCCTCGACTGCAATTTCGAACCGCACGATGCGCTTGTCCTCGCGCTCGCCTGGCGCGCGGAAAACGCAACCCGCGACGACGCCTGGCCGACCGATTTCGACACCTTCCCGCGCGTCGCCGATCTGCTGCCCGCGCCGGAACCGCGCTTTCCGGCGTGCCCGGACGCGCTGGGCCTGTATCCCGTGCTGCCGAGCGCCGAATGGATCGAGCGCGTGCTCGACAACGGCGTGCTCACCACGCAGCTGCGCCGCAAAACCACCGACGCCGACGATCTGAAACGCGAAATCGAACGTTCGGTCACGGCGGGGCGCAAACATCAGGCGAATCTGTTTATCAACGATCACTGGCGCGAAGCGATCGCGGCGGGCGCGTATGGCGTGCATCTCGGGCAAGAGGACGTCGAAACGGCGGATCTCGGCGCGATCGCGCAAGCCGGTTTGCGCCTCGGACTGTCGACGCACGGCTTTTACGAGATGCTGCGCGCGCTGCATTTCCGCCCGAGCTATCTCGCGCTCGGCGCGGTGTTTCCGACCACCACGAAAGTGATGCCGACCAAGCCGCAAGGCCTCGCGCGCTTGCGCCGCTACGTGCAGTTGCTGAAGGGCCGCGTGCCGCTGGTGGCGATCGGCGGCATCGACGCAAACGTGATGTCCGACGTGCTCGCGACGGACGTGGGAAGCGCGGCGGTCGTGCGTGCGGTGACGGAGGCATCGGACGTCGCCGAAGCGATTCGCGCCTTGCAAACGAAATTTGCAGACCAGAGGTAAATAGTCTGAAAAAAGGCAACGCAAGGCACTAGAAAAAGCACCGATTGCGCGCAGGCCCTATAATTCGCCCTCTTGCGTCAACGGAATCTCTTCCCCAGTGCCTGCTTCCTCCGAGACTCTGCTAGAGCTACGCGACGTAGATTTTGGCTACGGCGACCGGCTCGTCCTGTCGAACCTGAACATGCGTTTCACGCGTGGTCAGGTGGTCGCGGTCATGGGCGGCTCCGGCTGCGGCAAAACCACGACCCTGCGCCTCATCGGCGGTCTCGTGAAGGCGAGCCGCGGCAAGGTCATGTTCGGCGATCAGGACGTCGGCGTGCAGTCGCGCGACGGCCTCTACGCGCTGCGCCGCAAGATGGGCATGCTGTTTCAGTTCGGCGCGCTGTTCACGGATCAGACCGTCTTCGAGAACGTCGCCTTTCCGCTGCGCGAACATACCGATCTGCCTGAAGAACTCATCCGCGATCTCGTGCTGATGAAGCTCAACGCGGTCGGTCTGCGCGGCGCGCGCGATCTCGCGCCGTCGGAGATTTCGGGCGGCATGGCGCGCCGCGTCGCGCTAGCGCGCGCCATCGCGCTCGATCCCGAACTGATGATGTACGACGAGCCGTTCGCCGGTCTCGATCCCATTTCGCTCGGCATCACGGCGAAACTCATCCGCACGCTGAACGACGCGCTGGGCGCGACGTCCATCATCGTGTCGCACGACGTGCCGGAGACGTTTTCCATTGCCGATTACGTGTATTTCGTCGCCAACGGCGGTATTCACGCCGAAGGCACGCCGGCGCAACTGCGCGCGTCGCCGGACCCGACCGTGCGCCAGTTCATCGACGGCACGCCGGACGGCCCGTTCAAGTTCCACTACGCAAGCCAGCCGCTCGCGGCGGATTTCGGTATCGGAGGGCAGCCATGATCAGCGCGCTCGGACGCTGGGTGCTCGACGGTTTCGGCACCACGGGCTACGCCACGCGCATGTTCGCGCGTCTCGTGCTCGAATTTTTCCCGCTGTTGCGCCGCCCGTGCCTCGTCACGAAGCAGGTCTTCTTCGTCGGCAATTATTCGTTCGTGATCATCGCGGTGTCGGGGCTGTTCGTCGGCTTCGTGCTCGGTCTGCAGGGTTATTACACGCTGAGCCGTTACGGTTCGGAAGAAGCGCTCGGCCTGCTGGTCGCGCTGTCGCTGGTGCGCGAGCTCGGGCCGGTCGTCACCGCGCTGCTGTTCGCGGGCCGCGCCGGGACGTCGCTGACGGCGGAAATCGGTCTGATGAAGGCCGGCGAGCAGCTCACCGCGATGGAAATGATGGCCGTCGATCCCATGAAGGTCGTCATGGCGCCGCGCATGTGGGCGGGCATCATCGCCATGCCCTTGCTGGCGGGCATTTTCAGCGCGGTCGGCATTCTCGGCGGCTACATCGTCGGCGTGATGCTGATCGGCGTGGACCCGGGCGCGTTCTGGTCTCAAATGCAGGGCGGCGTCGACGTCTGGCGCGATATCGGTAACGGCGTGATCAAGAGCATCGTGTTCGGCTTCGCGGTGACGTTCATCGCGCTGTTCCAGGGCTTCGAAGCCCGGCCGACGCCGGAAGGCGTGTCGCGCGCGACGACCAAGACCGTCGTGCACGCGTCGCTCGCCGTGCTCGGCCTCGATTTCCTGCTGACCGCACTGATGTTCAGCTAATGCACCATCCGCAGGCGCCCTGCGATAACGCGGGCGTTGTGAAGGACACAGACCGTCACGCGCCGCCTGCGACAAGATTCTCATTGGGAAGACGATGAAAAAGACTGCTCTCGACTTTTGGGTCGGCCTCTTCGTGGTGCTCGGTTTCGTGGCGCTGCTCTTTCTTACGCTGAAGGCCGGCAACATGAGTTCCCTGTCGTTCCAGCCGACCTACGCGGTGCGGCTGAAGTTCGACAATATTGGTGGCCTGAAGGCGCGCGCGCCGGTGAAAAGCGCGGGCGTGACGGTCGGCCGCGTCGGCGCGATCGGCTTCGACCAGAACACGTTCCAGGCGGTCGTGACCATCGATATCGACAAGCAATATCAGTTTCCGAAGGATTCGTCGGCGAAGATCCTGACTTCCGGCCTGCTCGGCGAGCAGTACATCGGGCTCGAACCGGGCGGCGACGATCAGATGCTGAAGAACGGCGACCAGATCACGATGACACAATCGGCCGTCGTGCTGGAAAACCTGATCGGTCAGTTCCTCTACAACAAGGCGGCGGATTCCGGCGCATCGAAGGCGCCGGGCGCGCCGGCGGCGGCTGCACCCGCACCGGCTTTTCCGGGCGCGGCCAGCGCGATGGGCGATAGCGGCGCAAGCAACGCGGCGCCCGCGAGCGCGGCGTCGGGCGCGGCTCAATAAGGAGAAACAACATGCACGCGATGGGGATTCGGCGCGCGATCGTCGGGGTGACGATGGCGGGCGCGCTGGCCGGTTGCGCGACGGTGACGACGCCGACGAAGGGCGATCCCTTCGAGAGCTACAACCGCACGATGTTCACGATCAACGACACGGTCGATCAATACGCGTTCAAGCCGGTGGCGAAGGGCTACGTGTGGGCGGTGCCGGAGCCGGTCCGCAACAGCGTGACCAACTTCTTCTCGAATATCGGCGACGTTTACATCGCGGCGAACAATCTGCTGCAACTGAAGATCGCGGACGGCGTGTCGGACATCATGCGGGTCGCGATCAACACGGTGTTCGGCGTCGGCGGTCTGTTCGACGTGGCATCAGCGGCGCGGCTGCCGAAGCACGCGGGCGACTTCGGCCTGACAATGGGTCACTACGGCGTGCCGCCGGGACCGTTCCTCGTCCTGCCGCTGCTCGGCCCGAGCACGATTCGCGATACCGTGGGTCTGGTGCCGGATTACTTCGGCAATCCGCTGAGCTACGTGCATCCGGATTCGGTGAGCTGGGCGCTGTACGGCGTGAATCTCGTCAACACGCGCGCCAATCTGCTGGGCGCGACCGACGTGCTGGCCGACGCCGCGCTCGACAAATACTCCTTCGTGCGTAACGCCTACTTGCAGCGTCGCCAGTATCTGATTTCCGGCGATTCCAGCACCGCGCCCGATTACGGCGAAGCGCCGCTGCCGAATTACGGCGACGAAGGCACGCAGGCCACGACGCCCGCCGCCGCGTCCGGCGCGCAGGCTGCCGAGCCTGCTTCGGGTACGGCGGGCACGGCGGCTGCGCCTAACCCCGCGAGTTCGAACACGGTGCCGGGCAATCAGTACGTGCCGCCGCGCGCGCCGCCCGGATTCCCTTCGTTCCGCTTGCGTTGAGCGAGCTTTCGCTAACGCGCGGTAACATTTCTGACAGGTCGAAACCGCGCGCTATCTGAACTTTGATTTGGATAGCGCTCTCAAACTCAAGCCACTATTTTTGCAGGGTCTGCAATGAAAAAACTCTTTTTGCTTCCTCTCATCGCGATGTTCATGGCGTTCTGCGGTGCCGCGCAGGCGCAGTCCGCCGACGCGAGCAATCCGGACACGCTGATCAAGACCGTCACGCAGCAAGTGCTCGATCAGATCAAGACGGACAAGCAAATCCAGTCGGGCGACATCAACGAGATCACCAAGCTCGTCAACGAAAAGATCCTGCCGTACACGGACTTCACGCGCACCACGCGTCTGGTGATGGGCCGCAACTGGAACACGGCGACGCCGGAGCAGCAGAAGCAGATCGTCGAGCAGTTCAAGATGCTGCTGATCCGCACGTACTCGGGCGCGCTCGCGCAAGTGCGTAACCAGACCATCCAGTACAAACCGTTCCGCGCATCGCCGGACGATACCGACGTTGTGGTCCGCTCGGTCGTGATGAACAACGGCTCGCCGGTCGAACTCGACTATCGCCTGTACGAGACGCCGCAAGGCTGGCGCGTGTACGACATCAACGTGCTCGGCGCATGGCTGATCCAGGCGTATCAACAGCAGTTCAACGAGCAGATTCAGCAGCACGGCGTGAACGGTCTGGTGCAGTTCCTCACGCAGCGCAACCAGCAGCTCGCGAACGGTAAGGCATCGTGAGCACGCAAGCCACATCTGCGACAGGTGCAAGCGGCCGTTTCCAGACGGCCGCGAATCTGACCCACGAGAGCGCGAAGGGCGCGCTCGACGCGGGTTTGTCGCGCATCGCGGCGGGCGCAACCGAAGTGGATTGCGCGCCGCTCACGCATTTCGATTCGTCGGCGCTCGCCGTCATGCTCGCGTGGCAACGCGCGGCATCGGCGCGCGGCGCGTCGCTCGAAGTCATCAATGTTCCTTTCGGGCTCGCCAGTCTCGCGCAAGCCTACGGCGTCGACACGCTCCTCACCTTCCGACATTGATCCTGTCCTGACACCGCTCGGACGCGGCGGCGAGGCAATCGCTCGCCGCTATCAGGATCGCTCCGAAGTCGGCATCAGCCGCTTTGCCCTATAATCAAACGTTTTTTTCGGGCTCGAACCCGGCCCCTTATTGGTTAGCGAGCGTTTAAAAGCGCTCGAGACCGGGTCCGTCAAGCGTAAATCCGCACAATCGAGGCGCCGCCGCAGATGCGCGCGCACATTCATGTCAGCCATAGAAATCCGAAACGTCAGAAAGCGCTACAAGGATCTCCAGGCGCTCAAAGGCGTGAGCCTCTCGGTGGAAGAGGGCGAATTCTTCGGCTTGCTCGGCCCAAACGGCGCCGGCAAGACCACCTTGATCAGCATTCTCGCCGGCCTCGCCCGCGCCGATAGCGGCACGATCGCCGTGCGCGGGCACGATGTCGTCAAGGACTTCCGCGCCGCGCGCCGTTCGCTAGGCGTGGTGCCGCAAGAGCTCGTCTTCGATCCGTTCTTCACCGTCCGCGAATCGCTGCGTATTCAGTCGGGCTATTTCGGCCTGCGCAACAACGACGACTGGATCGACGAAGTCATGGCCAATCTCGATCTCACCGAGAAGGCCGACGTCAACACGCGCGCGCTGTCGGGCGGCATGAAGCGGCGCGTGCTGGTGGCGCAGGCGCTGGTGCATCGTCCGCCGGTGATCGTGCTCGACGAGCCGACCGCGGGCGTCGACGTCGAATTGCGTCAGACGCTGTGGAAGTTCATTTCGCGCCTGAATCGCGAAGGCCACACGATCGTGCTGACCACGCACTATCTCGAAGAAGCGGAATCGCTGTGCGACCGCATCGCGATGCTGCGTCGTGGCGAAGTCGTCGCGCTCGAGCGCACCAGCGCGCTGTTGCAGCGTTTCGCGGGCATGCAGTTGTATCTGCGTTTTTCGAACGGCGTTCTGCCCGCCGAACTGCGCTCGCTCGAAGTCGATCCGAACGCCGTTTCGGGCGCGCAGCATTCGCTGCGTCTGACGAGCTACGACGACGTCGAGCCGATTCTCGCCAAATGCCGCGCGGCCGGTTGCTCGTTCGATGAAATCGAAGTCCGCAAAGCCGATCTGGAAGATGTGTTCATGCAAGTGATGCGCGAGCCGGAAGTCGTCGAGGGTCTTTCATGAGCGGCTTTCAGACGTTGTTCTACAAGGAGCTTCTGCGCTTCTGGAAGGTGTCGTTTCAGACCGTGCTCGCGCCGATCGTCACGGCCATTCTGTATCTCACGATCTTCGGTCACGCGCTGTCGGGCCATGTGAATGTGTATCCGGGCGTCGGCTATACGAGCTTTCTCGTGCCGGGCCTCGTGATGATGAGCGTGTTGCAGAACGCGTTCGCGAATAGCTCGTCGTCGCTGACGCAATCGAAGATCACCGGCAATCTCGTGTTCGTCCTATTGCCGCCGATCGCGCATTGGGAGATGTTCTTCGCTTACGTGCTCGCGTCGGTTGTGCGCGGCTTGTGCGTGGGCGTCGGCGTGTTCATCGTGACGGTATGGTTCATCCCGATGTCGTTCGCCGCGCCGTTCTACATCATTGCGTTCGCGGTGCTCGGTTCGGCCATTCTCGGCACGCTCGGTCTGATCGCCGGCATCTGGGCCGACAAGTTCGACCAGCTCGCCGCGTTCCAGAACTTTCTGATTATGCCGCTCACGTTTCTGTCCGGCGTGTTCTATTCGACGCATACGCTTCCGCCCGTGTGGCGCGCGGTCTCGCATCTGAATCCGTTCTTCTACATGATCGACGGTTTCCGCTACGGCTTCTTCGGCTTGTCCGATGTGAACCCGCTGGCGAGCCTCGCCATCGTCGGCGGATTTCTGGTCGTGCTGGCGCTGATCGCCATCCGTCTGCTCGCGAGCGGCTACAAGCTGCGTCACTAAATTCTCAAGGAGACTTTCATGTTGCCGACTCCGGAGCAAGTGAAGGACTACATCGCTGGCGGCCTCGCCTGCCAGCATCTCGAAGTCGAAGGCGACGGTCAGCACTTTTTCGCGACCATCGTGAGCGATGCGTTCGTGGGCAAGCGGCTGATCGCGCGGCATCAACTGGTTTATGCGGCGCTCGGCGAGCGCATGAAACAGGAGATTCATGCGCTCAGCATGAAGACCCTGACCCCCGACGAGTGGAAAGCGGCCTGAGTCCACCCGGCGAAGCCAAATCAGGTCATCAGACTCAACTCAGCAATACCGGCATCACCGGCATCACCGGAAAGACATAGGCAGTAGATAGTGCGAATCATCAAAGACAATCGCGGCGCGGAAAACGGTTCCGCCGCTGGAAGCTCGGTCGAAGGACACGTCATCATGGATAAACTGGTCATCACGGGAGGCACTAAGCTTTCCGGCGAAATCAAAGTATCGGGTGCGAAGAACGCGGCGCTGCCCATTCTCTGCGCGAGCCTGCTCACCGCGGACGACGTGCATCTGTCGAACGTGCCGAATCTGCAGGACGTGCGCACCACGCTCAAGCTGCTCAAGCAGATGGGCGTGCAGTCGGAAGTGTCGGCGGACGGCCGCGTGACGCTGAATGCATCGAAGGTCGATAACCTCGTCGCGCCGTACGAAATGGTGAAAACCATGCGCGCGTCGATTCTCGTGCTCGGCCCGCTGGTCGCGCGTTTCGGCGAGGCGAAGGTGTCGCTGCCCGGCGGCTGCGCGATCGGCGCGCGTCCGGTCGATCAGCACATCAAGGGTCTGCAGGCGATGGGCGCCGAGATCAACATCGAGCACGGTTTCATCGAAGCGCGCGCGAAGCGTCTGAAGGGCGCGCGCATCGTAACGGACATGATCACCGTGACCGGCACGGAAAACCTGCTGATGGCCGCCGTGCTGGCCGATGGCGAAACCGTCATCGAAAACGCCGCGCGCGAGCCGGAAGTGACGGACCTCGCGCATCTGCTGGTGAAGATGGGCGCGAAGATCGATGGCATCGGCACGGACCGGCTGGTGATTTACGGCGTCGACAAGCTGCATGGCGCGAAGCACGACGTCGTGCCGGATCGCATCGAAGCGGGCACGTTCCTGTGCGCCGTGGCGGCGGCGGGCGGCGATGTCACGCTGCGCAAGGTCGCGCTGTCGCTGCTGGATGCCGTGACGGCCAAGCTGCGCGAAGCGGGCGTGAAGATCGAGGAAGGCGACGACTGGATGCGCGTCTCGATGACCAAGCGCGCCGACGCGGTGAACATCCGCACGTCCGAATATCCCGCGTTCCCGACCGACATGCAGGCGCAGTTCATGGCGCTGAATTCGGTGGCGAACGGCACGGCGCAAGTCGTCGAGACGATCTTCGAAAACCGCTTCATGCACGTTCAGGAACTGAACCGTCTGGGCGCCAACATCACCATCGACGGCAATACGGCGCTGGTGCACGGCGTCGAGAAGCTGTCGGGCGCAAAGGTGATGGCGACCGATCTGCGTGCGTCGGCGAGTCTCGTGATCGCCGCGATGTGCGCGGACGGCGAAACGCTGATCGACCGCATCTATCATCTGGACCGCGGTTATGACCGGATGGAGTCGAAGCTGACGGCCGTGGGTGCGAACGTGCGTCGCATCAAGGGCAGCGGGGGCGAGTGATGAGTTCGTTGCCGCAGACGTCGTCGTCGGTCCTGCCGGATGCGCCGCTTACGCTCGCGCTGTCGAAAGGGCGTATCTTCGAAGAAACCGTGCCGCTGCTCGCCGCAGCGGGCGTACAGGTGGCCGAAGATCCGGAAAGCTCGCGCAAGCTGATCCTGCCGACCACCAACCCGAACCTGCGCGTGATCATCGTGCGCGCGACCGATGTTCCTACATATGTCGAATACGGCGCGGCAGATTTCGGCGTCGCGGGCAAGGACGTGCTGATCGAGCACGGCGGCAGCGGGCTGTATCAACCGGTCGATCTGAACATTGCGCGCTGCCGGATGTCGGTGGCCGTGAAGGCCGGTTTCGATTACGCCAACGCCGTACGTCAGGGCGCGCGGTTGCGTGTCGCGACCAAGTACACTGAGACCGCCCGTCAGCACTTCGCGGCCAAGGGCGTGCACGTCGATCTGATCAAACTGTATGGCTCGATGGAACTCGCGCCGCTCGTCGGCCTGGCGGACGCCATCGTCGATCTGGTCAGTTCGGGCAATACGCTGAAGGCGAACAATCTCGTCGAAGTGGAAGAGATCATGCAGATTTCCTCGCGCCTCGTCGTGAATCAGGCCGCGCTCAAGCTGAAGCGCGCGGCGCTGAAGCCGTATCTCGACGCATTCAAGCGTGCGTCGTCGGGATCGGCGGGAATAGGAAACTAGGCGCACGTCCGCGCGGCGCGCCAAAGCAAAACGGAAAACCGGCATGTCTATCAAGATTCGCAAACTCGATTCCAGTACCGATGGTTTTCACAAGGCGCTCCGCGCGGTTCTCGCATTCGAAGCGAGCGAGGACGAAGCCATCGAGCGCGCCGTCGCGCAGATTCTCGGCGACGTCAAAGTGCGCGGCGATGCCGCCGTGCTCGAGTACACCAACAAGTTCGATCGTCTGAAGGCGGACAGCGTCGCGTCGCTGGAATTGCCGCAAGCCGAACTCGAAGCCGCGCTCGAAGGACTCGAGCCGAAGCGCCGCGCGGCGCTCGAAGCGGCGGCCGCGCGCGTGCGCGGGTATCACGAGAAGCAGCGGATCGAATGCGGCAGTCATAGCTGGCAGTACACCGAATCCGACGGCACCGTGCTCGGCCAGAAGGTCACGCCGCTGGATCGCGCGGGCATCTACGTGCCGGGCGGCAAGGCGGCGTATCCGTCGTCGGTGCTGATGAACGCGATTCCGGCGCGCGTCGCGGGCGTGAAGGAAATCGTGATGGTCGTGCCGACTCCCGATGGCGTGAAGAATCCGCTGGTGCTGGCGGCGGCGCTGATCGGCGGCGTGGATCGCGTGTTTACCATCGGCGGCGCGCAGGCGGTGGCGGCGCTCGCGTACGGCACGCAAACCGTGCCGGCAGTCGACAAGATTTGCGGGCCGGGCAATGCGTATGTCGCGTCGGCGAAACGTCGTGTTTTTGGGACCGTTGGCATCGACATGATTGCCGGTCCGTCCGAGATTCTCGTGATCTGCGACGCCACCACCGATCCTCGCTGGGTCGCGATGGACCTGTTCTCGCAGGCGGAACACGACGAACTCGCGCAATCCATCCTGCTCTGCCCGGACGATGCGTTCATCCAGCGCGTGGAAGATGCCATCGTCGAATTGCTGCCGTCGATGCCGCGTCGTGACGTGATCCAGCGTTCGCTCGAAGATCGCGGCGCGCTGATCAAGGTAAAGGATATGGCCGAAGCGTGCACGATCGCCAACGATATCGCGCCGGAGCATCTGGAGATTTCGGCGCTCGATCCGCATCAGTGGGCGTCGCAGATTCATAACGCGGGCGCGATGTTCCTCGGCCGCTACACGAGCGAAAGTCTCGGCGATTACTGCGCCGGCCCGAACCACGTTCTGCCGACATCGCGCACGGCGCGCTTTTCGTCGCCGCTCGGCGTGTACGACTTCATGAAGCGATCGAGTGTGATCGAAGTCAGCGCGGACGGCGCGCAGACGCTCGGCGAAATCGCGGCGGAACTGGCGTACGGCGAAGGCTTGTCGGCACACGCGCGCGCGGCGGAATATCGAAGAAAAATATCGGCTGATCGACTGACCTAGCTGTTCGCGACTGACCGAGGCGGCCTGAGAGCCGCCGGGGGCATCATGACCACACCACAAGACATCCTGCGTTCCGACGTCATTGCGATGACGAGCTATCCCGTGGCCGATTCCACGGGCCTGATCAAGCTCGACGCGATGGAAAATCCCTTCTCCCTGCCAGCCGATCTCGCGAAGAAACTCGGCGAGCATCTCGCGGGCGTCGCGCTGAACCGCTATCCGTCGCCGCGTCCGGCGCAGCTTATCGCCAAGCTCAAGCGCGCGATGAAAGTGCCCGACGCCTGCGACGTGCTGCTCGGCAACGGCTCCGACGAACTCATCAGCATGATGTCGATGGCGTGCGCGAAGCCGGGCGCGAAAGTCGTGGCGCCCGTGCCGGGCTTCGTGATGTATCAGATGTCGGCGAAGTTCGCGCATCTGGAGTTCGTCGGCGTGCCGCTGAATGCGGACTTCACGTTCGATGCCGACGCGCTGATCGCCGCCATCGAAGAACACGCGCCCGCGCTCGTCTATCTCGCGTATCCGAACAATCCGACCGGCACGCTCTACGACGATGCTGACATCGAACGCGTGATCGCGGCGGCGTCGCGCAGTCTGGTCGTGATCGACGAGGCGTATCAGCCGTTCGCGGAAAAGACCTGGCTGCCGCGCGCGGCGGATTTCGACAACGTCGTCGTGATGCGCACGGTCTCGAAGCTCGGTCTTGCCGGCATCCGGCTCGGCTACATGGCCGGCTTGCCCGCGTGGATCATGCAGTTCGACAAGGTGCGCCCGCCGTACAACATCAACGTGCTGACGCAGGCGAGCGCCGATTTCCTGCTCGATCACCTCGATGTGCTCGACGCGCAAGCGGCCAAACTGCGCGCGCAACGCATCGCGCTGGCGCGCGAAATCGCCGCGCTGCCCGGCATGACGGTTTTCCCGAGCGCGGGCAATTTTCTGCTCGTGCGGGTGCCGGACGCGTCGCTCGCTTACGAAACGCTGCTGACTTCGCGGGTTTTGGTGAAAAACGTGAGTAAAATGCACGCATTGCTCGCTAACTGCGTGCGTTTGACGGTCGGCACGGCCGACGAAAACGCGCAGATGGTCGCGGCACTGAAAAAGCTCGGACCGAATTAATCCCCACTTTTCGAAAAGTCTCAAGGAATCACCATGCGCAGTGCGGAAGTCGTTCGCAACACCAGCGAAACGCAGATCCGTGTGAAACTCGATCTGGACGGCACCGGCAAGCAAAAGCTCGCCACCGGCGTCCCGTTCCTCGATCACATGCTCGATCAGATCGCCCGTCACGGGCTCATCGACCTCGAAATCGAAGCGCATGGCGACCTCCATATCGACGACCATCACACGGTCGAAGACACCGGCATCACGCTCGGTCAGGCGGTGGCGAAGGCGATCGGCGATCGCAAGGGCATTCGCCGTTACGGACATTTGTACGTGCCGCTGGACGAAGCGCTGTCGCGCGTCGTGATCGACTTTTCCGGCCGTCCGGGTCTCGAATTCCATGTGCCGTTCACGCGCGCGCGCATCGGCACGTTCGACGTCGATCTGACCATCGAATTTTTCCGCGGCTTCGTGAATCACGCGGGCGTGACGCTGCATATCGACAATCTGCGCGGACTGAACACGCATCATCAGGTCGAAACCGTGTTCAAGGCGTTCGGCCGCGCACTGCGGATGGCGTGCGAAGTCGACGAGCGCGCGGCGGGGCAGATTCCGTCGACCAAAGGCAGTCTCTAATCAGCGCATGCCGGATCGGCGCAAGAATGCGTCGATGACACGATGGATCTGTTCAAGTCGTTTATCTCTCTGCTCGCGCTGATCAACCCGATCGGCGCGATACCGTTTTTTCTCAGCCTCACCCAGCAGCAATCGGACACGGAAAAGCGCAATACCATCCGGGTCGCGTGTGTGTCGGTGTTTTGCGTGATCGCAGTCACGGCGCTGCTCGGACAGCAGATCATCGCGTTCTTCGGCATTTCGGTCGGATCGTTCGAAGTCGGCGGCGGCATCATCATGTTGTTGATGGCGATCAGCATGTTGAACGCGCAGGTCGGCAACGCGCGTTCGACGCCGGAAGAGCGCATGGAAGCCGAGGAGCGCAACAGTATTGCCGTCGTGCCGCTCGCCATTCCGCTGCTCACCGGGCCGGGATCGATCAGCACGGTGATCGTTTATGCTGCGAACGCGCAGCACTGGTACGACCGCTTCGGGCTGGTCCTGCTGGGCGGAATCATCGCGGCGCTGTGCTTCGGCGCGCTGAATCTCGCGGAGCCGATCGCGCGCGTGGTCGGGCGCACGGGAATCAATATCGGTACGCGTCTGATGGGTTTGATGTTGTCCGCGCTGGCGGTGGAGTTCATCGTCAACGGGTTGAAGGCCTTGATGCCATCTTTGAAATGAAAACTTCGATTGCGATTGTTGATTACGGAATGGGCAACCTGCGCTCGGTGTATCAGGCGCTGAAGAAGGCCGCACCCGAAGCGGACGTGGCGATCGTCGATCAGCCGCAGGGCATTCGCTCGGCGGATCGCATCGTGTTGCCCGGTCAGGGCGCGATGCGCGATTGCATGGGCCATCTGGCGCAGTCCGGCCTTCAGGAAGCGGTGATGCAGGCCGCGCGAGAAAAGCCGATGCTGGGCGTGTGCGTCGGCGAGCAGATGCTGTTCGATTGGAGCGAGGAAGGCGACACGAAGGGTCTCGGCCTGCTGCCGGGCAAAGTGGTGCGTTTCCAGCTCGACGGCCTGCTCCAGGACGACGGCTCGCGCTTCAAGGTGCCGCAGATGGGCTGGAACCGCGTCCGTCAGGCGCAGCCGCACGCGATGTGGAACGGCGTCGCGGACGGCGCGTTCTTCTATTTCGTGCACAGCTACTACGTCGTGCCGGAGAATCCCGCGCACACGTCGGGCGAAACCGTGTACGGCGGTGCGTTCACGTCGGCGGTGGCGCGCGACAATATCTTCGCGACCCAATTTCACCCGGAAAAGAGCGCGGACGCCGGTTTGCGCGTCTATCGCAATTTCGTGCACTGGAACCCGTGACGAACGGTAAAAACAGGGGTTTTCGCCGATCTTGACACCCGCGTGACCATTGCAAGACTTGTACTACACTAGCGAGACGGCGCGCAGAAAGGCTAAGGACCCAAGCGCGCCTTTTTGATCAACTCCACCAGAAAATACGCGATACCTATGCTGCTCATTCCGGCCATCGATCTTAAAGACGGTCAGTGCGTGCGCCTTAAACAAGGCGATATGGACCAGGTGACCATTTTTTCAGAAGATCCGGCGGCAATGGCCCGACATTGGGTCGATCGCGGCGCGCGCCGGTTGCATCTCGTCGACCTGAACGGCGCCTTCGCCGGCAAGCCGCGCAACGGCGACGCGATTCGCGCGATCATCGAAGAAGTCGGCAGCGAGATTCCCGTGCAGCTCGGCGGCGGCATCCGCGATCTCGAAACCATCGAGCGCTATCTGGATGACGGTCTGGCGTACGTCATCATCGGCACGGCGGCGGTGAAGAATCCGGGCTTCCTGCAGGACGCGTGCAGCGCGTTCGGCGGCCATATCATCGTCGGGCTGGATGCGAAAGACGGCAAGGTCGCGACCGACGGCTGGAGCAAGCTGACCGGCCACGAAGTTGTCGATCTCGCGCGCAAGTTCGAGGACTACGGCTGCGAGTCGATCATCTACACCGATATCGGGCGCGACGGCATGCTTCAGGGCATCAATATCGAAGCGACCGTGCGGCTGGCCAAAGCGGTGAAGATTCCGGTGATCGCGAGCGGCGGGCTGTCGAATATCGCGGATATCGAATCGCTCTGCGAAGTCGAGGACGACGGCATCGAAGGCGTGATCTGCGGCCGCGCTATTTACTCCGGCGACCTCGATTTCACCGCCGCGCAATCGCGCGCGGACGCTCTGCGCGAAGCCGACGGCGCCTGATTTTTCCGCAGCGCGAGCAGATTCGACAAGCGCATCGGGCCGCTCGCGCGGCCCTCACTTCGTATAAAACCGGTAGTGGCAAGAACATGGCTCTCGCTAAACGCATCATCCCCTGTCTGGACGTGACCGCTGGGCGCGTCGTCAAAGGGGTCAACTTCGTCGAACTGCGCGACGCGGGTGATCCCGTCGAAATCGCGCGCCGTTACGACGATCAGGGCGCGGACGAACTCACCTTTCTCGATATCACCGCGACGTCGGATCAACGCGATCTGATTCTGCCGATCATCGAAGCAGTGGCGTCGCAAGTGTTCATCCCGCTGACGGTCGGCGGCGGCGTGCGCGCAGTCGAAGACGTGCGGCGTCTGCTCAACGCGGGCGCGGACAAGATCAGCATGAATTCGTCGGCGGTCGCCAATCCGCAGCTCGTGCGCGATGCGTCGGACAAGCACGGCTCGCAGTGCATCGTCGTCGCGATCGACGCGAAGCACGTGTCGGGCGAAGGCGAGGCGTCGCGCTGGGAAGTGTTCACGCACGGCGGGCGCAAGGCGACCGGCATCGACGCGATCGAATGGGCGCGCAAGATGGCCGAACTCGGCGCGGGCGAAATCCTGCTCACCAGCATGGATCGCGACGGCACGAAGTCCGGCTTCGATCTGGCGCTGACGCGCGCGGTATCGGACGCGGTGCCGATTCCGGTGATCGCGTCGGGCGGCGTCGGCTCGTTGCAGCATCTGGCGGACGGCATCGTCGAAGGTCACGCGGATGCGGTGCTTGCCGCGAGCATCTTCCACTACGGCGAACACACGGTTGGCGAAGCCAAGCGCTTCATGGCCGATCAGGGCATTTCGGTCAGGGCGTAAGCGGTGAGCGATCAGGCCAACTGGCTCGACAAGGTAAATTGGGACGCGAACGGCCTCGTGCCGGTCATCGCGCAGGAACACATGACCAACGACGTGCTGATGTTCGCGTGGATGAACCGCGAGGCGCTCGCCAAGACCATCGAACTGAAGCGCGCGGTGTATTTTTCGCGTTCGCGTCAGCGTCTGTGGTTCAAGGGCGAAGAATCGGGGCATGTACAGTATGTTCACGAAGTGCGTCTAGACTGCGACGAGGACGTCGTCCTGCTCAAGGTCGAGCAGGTTTCGGGCATCGCGTGCCATACGGGCCGCCATTCCTGTTTTTTCCAGAAATTCGAAGGCACGGCGGACAGCGGCGAATGGGTCGCGGTCGATCCGGTGCTCAAAGATCCAGAAAGCATGTACAAATGACGCAAGACACCACGCTGGACACGCTGCTGCGCTTGGCCGCCGTCATCGACAGCCGCAAGGGCGGCGATCCGGAACAAAGCTACGTTTCCCGACTCTTTCACAAAGGTGACGACGCGGTCCTGAAGAAAATCGGCGAAGAGGCGACGGAAGTCGTGCTCGCCGCGAAGGACACGCGCCACGGCGGCGCGCCCAAGGCGCTCGTCGGCGAAGTCGCCGATTTGTGGTTTCACTGTCTCGTGATGTTGTCGCACTTCGATCTCAGCCCGGCCGACGTGGTCGCGGAACTGGAGCGACGCGAAGGTTTGTCGGGGATCGAGGAAAAAGCGCTGCGCAAATCGCGCGAGCGCGAGCAGAACGGCGGCTGACGGGCATTTTCGCGGCTCACGCGAAGGAGGGCATGCATGAACCAGCCTTATGAATCGTATCCGCCTCCGGTGTATCAGGACCCGACCGATCCCGAGCGTCTGCGCAGCGTGCGGACTTTCACGCACGTCCTTTACGCGCTTTACGCCGTGTATTGGCTGACGGGCGGGCTGACCGGCCTTATCGCCATCATCCTCAATTACATCAAGCGCGGCGACGCGGCGGGCACGCCCTTCGAGGATCATTTCACCTGGCAGATCCGCACGTTCTGGTGGGCGGTGCTCGGCCATCTGATCGGTTTCGCGCTACTGTGGGTCGGAATCGGATTTTTGATTCTCGGAGCGGTCAGCATCTGGACCCTTTATCGCATAATCAAGGGCTGGCTGTTCCTTTACGAAGGAAAGCCGATCGAGCCGCGCGCGTGGTTCTGACGAGCACCGAAAAATACACGAGACGCCAATGAGTCAGGACAACTGCGTTTTCTGCAAGATCGCCGCCGGGCAGATTCCGAGCACCAAGGTCTATGAAGACGACGAATTTCTCGCCTTCAACGATATCAATCCGGCCGCGCCCGTGCATGTGCTGGTGATTCCCAAAAAGCACATCGAAACCTTGTCGCACTGCACAGAAACCGATGCTCCGCTGCTTGGTAGAATGGTAAGTCTCGTCGGACGATTGGCGAAAGAACTGGGCGTCGCCTACACGGGCGGCGACACGGGTTTTCGCACGGTGATCAACACCGGTCCGGGCGGCGGGCAAGAGGTTTATCACATTCACGCCCATTTGCTGGCAGGCGCGCGTCCGTGGAAGCGAATGGGCTGAGGCAGTCGAGAAAGTTTCGTGGCATGAACCTTTCTAATGCAATATTGGACGCGCACAATCGCTAGTTGATTGCTGAGGCAGCGTGTTTCGGCTCCGGCCGCAAGGCCACATTTCTCGCCGCAACCCGTAGTTTCGGCGAAGTCACGGAGAGTTTTCATTCATGGGTTCGTTAAGCATTTGGCATTGGTTGATCGTCTTGCTGATCGTGGCGCTGGTGTTCGGCACGAAGAAGCTGCGCAATATCGGCGGCGATCTGGGCGGCGCGGTCAAGGGTTTCAAGGAAGGAATGCGCGAGAGCGAAGAGCCGGGCTCGCAGGAAAAGCAGCGCGAGCTGTCGCGTGACGGCACGGTGGACGTCGAAGCCAAGGACAAGTCCCGCTCGAACGACTACCGTTAATCCGGTCGCGGTCCGTCAACTCCCACTTCTCGTTCAATGCTCGATCTCGGTCTGACCAAAATGGCGCTTATCGGCGTCGTGGCGCTCGTGGTGCTCGGCCCCGAGCGTCTGCCGGGCGTCGCGCGCACGGCGGGCGCGCTGTTCGGGCGTGCGCAGCGCTATATCAACGACGTCAAGTCGGAGGTGGCGCGTGAAATGGAACTCGATGAGCTCAAGAAGATGCGCACCGAGTTCGAAACGGCGGCATCGAACGTCGAATCGACCATTCACGACAATCTGAAGCGCCACGAATCCGAACTCAACGACGCGTTCGGTCAGGGTTCGTCGGTGTCGTCCAGCGTGGCGGGCGGCGCGGAAGAATCGGCAACTGCGGTGCCGACGTTCGCCGAACCGGCGACGCCGCAGTCGTGGGTCAACACATCGATCGATGCGAGCAGACGCAAGAATTGGCGCGTCAAACGCGGCTCGATTCCCACCTGGTACAAGTGTTCGACCGGCACGCGCACGCGTGTTCAATCGGGCGCGGCGCGCGTCGCGCGGCATACGCCCGAGACGATGCGCAGGCCGACGCGATTCCTGTGAGCGGGCCGCACTTCCTTTCATCGACTGATTCATACCGAGGGCCGGCGTGAGCGACCCGCAACAAACTAAAGAAGAGGCCGTCGAAGAGACGTTCATCTCGCACCTCGTCGAGCTGCGCAATCGCATCATGCGCGCGGGCGGGGCGGTTATCGTGGTGTTCGTCGGGCTCGTGTACTGGGCGCCGGATATCTTCCGTCTGCTCGCGCGTCCGCTGATGCAGAACCTGCCGCGCGACGGCAAGATGATCGTCACGGACGTCACCGGTTCGTTCTTCGTGCCGATGAAAGTGACCATGCTGGTCGCCTTCGTGATCGCGCTGCCCATCGTGCTGTATCAGATCTGGGCGTTCGTCGCGCCGGGCTTGTATCAGCATGAGAAGAAGCTCGTCGGGCCGCTGGTCTTCAGCAGCTACTCGCTGTTTCTGTGCGGCATGGCGTTCGCGTACTTCATCGTGTTTCCGACGATTTTCCGCGTGATGGCGTACTACAACGCGCCGCTCGGCGCGGAAATGACCACGGATATCGACAACTACCTCAGCTTCGTGCTGACGATGTTCCTGGTGTTCGGGGTCACGTTCGAAGTGCCGATCGTCGTCGTTTTGCTGGCGCGCATGGGCGTCGTGACGATCGCCAAGCTCAAGCAGATTCGCCCTTACGTGATCGTTGGCGCGTTCATTATTTCGGCCGTCGTCACGCCGCCGGACGTTTTCTCGCAGCTTATTCTCGCCATTCCGCTCATCATTTTGTATGAGGCAGGGATTATCGCGGCGCGGATCGTCGTGCCGAAAGAAGGCGTCAAAAGCGAAGAACTCACGGTCAAATAACTGCGGCATTTTGTCCGGGGGGAATCCCTGAGTCGCAGTTAAATGCGGGCATAAAAAAGGCAGCTTCCATGACGGGAGCTGCCTTTTTGTTTTCAGCGCGTTTTCAGCGACGCTTAATGCTTATTCGTCGTTCTGGTCGCCCTGATCGCCTTGATCTTCATCCGGCATTTGCGGCGCGCGCGGTTGCGCGGGGCGCTTGCCGATCACGACGTTCACATCGAGCTCCTTGTTCTTGCGCATGACGTGAACCTTCACCGCCGTGCCCGGCTTGATCTGCGCGACGACGTTCAGCAGGCGCGTGGTGTCGGTGATGGTGTCGTCGTTGATGCTGACGAGGATATCGCCCGGCTTGATGCCCGCCTTGTCCGCCGGACCGCCTTGCAGCACGCCCGCGACGATCGCGCCGGTCTTCTGATCCAGCCCGAACGATTCGGCGATTTCCGGCGTCACGTCCTGCGGCTCCACGCCGATCCAGCCGCGCGTGACCGTGCCCGTCGTGATGATGCTCTCCAGCACGCTGCGCGCCGTCGACACGGGAATCGCGAAGCCGATGCCCAGCGAGCCGCCGCTGCTCGAGTAGATCGCCGTATTGATGCCGAGCAGGTTGCCGTTCACGTCGACCAGCGCGCCGCCCGAATTACCGGGATTGATGGCCGCATCGGTCTGGATGAAGTTCTCGAACGTGTTGATGCCGAGATGATTGCGCCCGAGCGCGCTGACGATACCCATCGTGACCGTCTGGCCTACGCCGAACGGATTGCCGATCGCCAGCACGACATCGCCGACGCGCGTCTGATCCATGCGGCCGAGCGTGATGGTCGGCAGATTCGTCATGTTGATTTTCAGCACGGCGAGGTCGGTTTCCGGATCGACGCCGATCACTTTCGCGCTGGACGTGCGACCATCGGCGAGCGCGACTTCGATCTGGTCGGCACCGTCGACGACATGCTGGTTCGTTAGAATGTAACCTTCCGAGCTGACGATGACACCCGAGCCGAGATTCGACGCTGGCGGCTCGTCAGACTTGCGCTTGTTCTTGTCGCCGAAAAAGTAGCGGAAGAGCGGATCTTTCGCGCGCGGATCGGGCGGCAGGTTGCCGTCCTTGCTGGAGAACACGTTCACGACCGCGGGCATGGCTTTCTGCGCGCCCTCGGAATACGACGATTGCAGCGGGCGCGAGCCGATACTTGGCGCGACCTCCTGCAATGCGACGATCGGCTCGGCGAGCTGCTTGCCGAATTGACCCTGACGTTGAAGCCACTGTGGTTTCAAGGTCGCGATGATGAACATCAAGGCCAAAAGCACGGTGACCGCTTGGGCAAATAATAGCCAGAAGCGTCTAAGCATTTGAAGGGATAGAGGATTTCATGGATCGGATCGAACTCGAATTGTATCTGAACAATTTGCTGGAAATCGGCCGCTTCAAGGACTATTGCCCGAACGGTCTGCAGGTGGAAGGCGCGCGCCGCGTTCAGAAGATCGCCACCGGCGTCACGGCCTCGCTCGCCTTTCTGGAAGCGGCGCGGGAATGGGGCGCGGACGCCGTGCTCGTACACCACGGCTACTTCTGGAAGAACGAGCCGCCGCAGATCACGGGGCGCAAGTACTAGCGGCTGCGCACGCTGATCCAGAACGATATCAGCCTGTTCGCGTACCACTTGCCGCTGGATTCGCATCCCGAGTTCGGCAACAACGCGCAGTTGGGCGCAAGCTTCGGTTTGATCGCCGATGGGCGTTTCGCCGATCAGGACCTCGGCTGGATCTCGACGCTCAGCATGCCGCTGTCGCTCGAGCATTTTTCGGCGGTCGTCGAGAACGCGCTCGGCCGCAAGCCGCTCGTCTTCGGCGATACCGGCCGCGAGCTGCGCCGCGTGGCGTGGTGCACGGGCGGCGCGCAGGGCTATTTCGAGCAGGCCATCGCCGCCGGCGCGGACGTCTACGTGAGCGGCGAAGTATCCGAGCAGACCATGCATATCGCGGCGGAATCGGGCGTGGCGTATATCGCGGCCGGACATCACGCGACCGAGCGTTTCGGCGTGCAGGCGCTCGGCGCGCACTTGTCCGAGGAATTCGATATCGAGCATGTTTTCATCGATATCGATAATCCGGTTTAATGGCTTTTAAGCGCCGGTTTCGGATTATCCGGCGCTTGCAGTTGCCTTAAAACAATGCTTCACGATAAAGCGCGAAAACGTGGGGAAAACCCTGAAGCATCAAGGACTTCGAGTGATTTTTCCTATTCGGGCCTTGTAAATGCCAACTCCATTCGCGCACACTAACGGCGGAACACTGATGTGACGGTATAAATCCAACTCAGAAGTGGGGCGTGTGATGCGAGACAACGATGAAAAACGCGTCGACGGCGGCCGCCGTACCTGGCTGATAGCGACGACCGTGGCTGGTGGTGTCGGAGGTGTGGCAACCGTAGTGCCTTTCGTGAGTTCGTTTGCGCCATCGGCGAAGGCCAAGGCGGCGGGCGCGCCCGTCGAGGTCGATATCAGCGGACTCAAGCCGGGCGAGATGATGACCGTCGCCTGGCGCGGCAAACCGGTGTGGATTCTCAACCGCACCGACGAGATGCTCTCCGACATCGTGAAGGCCGACAACGAAGTGGCCGACCCGAAGTCGAAGATGGAATTCTCGATGCCGTTGCCGGAGTACTGCAACAACGAGTATCGATCGCGCGCCGATCACAAGAACATTCTGGTGGCGGTCGCGGTGTGCACGCATCTGGGCTGCACGCCGACGCCGCGTTTCACCGAGGGTCCCCAACCCAATCTCCCTGATAACTGGCCGGGCGGCTTTTTATGCCCGTGTCACGGCTCGACCTATGACCTGGCGGGCCGCGTCTTCAAGAACAAGCCCGCGCCGCAGAATCTGGACATACCGCCGTTCATGTTCACTTCCGCGACGCAACTCGTGATCGGCAAGGACGAAAAGGGAGAGGCTTAAATGGCTAGCGCTGAAAAGGAAGTAGAGACAACGGGCCTGACCGGTTGGATCGATCGCCGGTTTCCGCTGACCTCGACCTGGAAGCAACACGTATCCGAGTACTACGCGCCGAAGAACTTCAACTTCTGGTATTTCTTCGGCTCGCTGGCGTTGCTGGTGCTGGTGAACCAGATCGTCACCGGCATCTTCCTCACGATGAACTACAAGCCCGATGCGACGCTCGCGTTCGCATCGGTCGAGTACATCATGCGCGAGGTGCCGTGGGGCTGGCTGATCCGCTACATGCACTCCACGGGCGCGTCGATGTTCTTCGTCGTCGTGTATCTGCACATGTTCCGCGGGCTGATGTACGGCTCGTACCGAAAGCCGCGCGAACTCGTGTGGATTTTCGGCTGCGCGATTTTCCTATGCCTGATGGCGGAGGCGTTCTTCGGCTATCTGCTGCCGTGGGGGCAAATGTCCTTCTGGGGCGCGCAGGTGATCGTGAACCTGTTCTCGGCGATTCCCTTCATCGGCCCGAACCTGTCGCTGTGGATTCGCGGCGACTACGTGGTGTCCGATGTCACGCTGAACCGCTTCTTCGCGTTCCATGTCATCGCGATTCCGCTGGTGCTGGTCGGTCTCGTGGTCGCGCATCTGGTCGCGCTGCATGAAGTCGGCTCGAACAATCCGGACGGCATCGAGATTAAGGCGAAGAAGGACGCGAACGGCATCCCGCTCGACGGCATTCCGTTCCATCCGTACTACTCGGTGCATGACTTCATGGGCGTGACCGTGTTCCTGCTGATCTTCGCGGCGATCATTTTCTTCGCGCCGGAAATGGGCGGCTACTTCCTCGAAGCGAACAACTTCGTGCCGGCCAATCCGCTGCAGACGCCGCCGGAAATCGCGCCGGTCTGGTATTTCACCGCCTTCTACGCGATGCTCCGCGCCACCACCGATCCGTTCAAGATCGTGCTGATGATCGTCATCGCGCTGCTCGGTCTGCTCGCGCTGCTGAAGGCGCGCGGCAAGTGGAAGCTCGGTCTGCCGGTGCTGGCCATCGCCGTGCTGATCTTCATGGCGCTGACGGAATCGAAGTTCTGGGGCGTGGTCGTGATGGGCACGGCGGTCGTATCGCTGTTCTTCCTGCCGTGGCTCGACCGCAGTCCGGTGAAGTCGATCCGCTACCGGCCGATGTTCCACAAGGTCTTCTACGGCATTTTCATTCTGGCGTTCCTGACGCTGGGTTTCCTCGGCACGAGACCGCCATCGCCCGGCGCGACGCTGATCGCCCAGATCTGCGCGCTGATTTATTTCGCGTTTTTCCTCGGTATGCCTTTCTGGACGCCGCGCGGCAAATTCAAGACGCCGCCCGAGCGAGTGCACTACAAACCCCATTGAGTGCGTCCGGAGAAAAACACGATGAAAAAATGGCTCTCTACAATAGCGATGATCGGCGCGGCGCTGTTTGCGTTCGGCGCGGCGCCGGTGCATGCGCAGGAAGAGGCGGTGCTGGATCGCGCGCCCGACAGTTCGGACAATCTTGCTTCACTGCAACATGGCGCGCAAATCTTTGTAAACTACTGCCTGAACTGCCATAGCGCGAATCTGATGCGGTACAACCGGCTGACCGACATCGGCATCAGCGAGAAGCAGATTCAGGAGAATCTGCTCTTCACGACCGACAAGGTCGGCAATACGATGTCGATCGCCATGCGCCCGGACGACGCGAAAGCGTGGTTCGGCGCGTCGCCGCCGGATTTGTCGGTGGAGGCGCGGGCGCGCGGGAAGGACTGGCTGTACACGTATCTGCGGAGTTTCTACCGCGATCCGGCCCGGCCGACGGGCTGGAACAATCGCGTGTTCGAGTATGTCGGAATGCCGCATGTGTTGTGGACGCTGCAAGGCATCCGCGATGCGAAGTTCGAGATGGAAACGGACGAGAAAACCGGCGAAAAGGTCCGAAGATTTGTCGGCTACACTCAGGTTACACTGGGTGTCATGTCCAACGTGGATTATGATTCTGCTGTGGCGGATCTGGTTTCGTACCTTTCGTGGATGTCGGAGCCCGCGCAGCAGACGCGCAAACGGCTCGGCGTTTGGGTTCTGCTCTTCCTGGCGTTGTTGAGCTTCCTCGCGTGGCGCCTGAACACGGCATACTGGAAAGATATCAAATAGCGCGCCTTCGACGGCGTGGGTCGGCCTGACGGAGTTTTCCGCGAAACGTCGCGGCCGGCCCTTCGAGTTTACTGAAGGAACTTTAAAAACATGATGGTTCTGTATTCCGGCACTACTTGCCCCTTCTCCCAGAGCTGCCGGCTGGTGTTGTTCGAAAAGGGCATGGATTTCGAGATTCGTGACGTCGATCTGTTCAACAAGCCGGAAGACATCGCGGTGATGAACCCGTACGGCCAGGTGCCGATTCTCGTCGAACGCGACCTGATCCTGTACGAGTCGAACATCATCAATGAATACATCGACGAGCGGTTCCCGCATCCGCAACTGATGCCGGCCGATCCGGTGCAGCGTGCTCGTGCGCGTCTGTTCCTGCTGAACTTCGAGAAGGAGTTGTTCGTCCACGTCGGCACGCTCGAGAACGAGAAGGGCAAGGCGGCGGAGAAGAATCACGAGAAGGCACGCGGCGCGATCCGCGATCGTCTCACGCAACTCGCTCCGATCTTCCTGAAGAACAAGTACATGCTGGGCGAAGAGTTCTCGATGCTCGACGTCGCGATCGCCCCGCTGTTGTGGCGCCTGGATCACTACGGCATCGAACTGTCGAAGAACGCCGCCCCGTTGATGAAATACGCCGAGCGCATTTTCAGCCGTCCGGCCTACATTGAAGCGCTGACGCCTTCCGAAAAGGTGATGCGTCGATAGTTTTGCGAGTTTCCGGACGCGGCACGCGCTTTTCGCGCGGCCGCCGCCCGGCAGAGGAAAGTTGATGCAAGAGATTTCCACCAAACCCTACTTGTTGCGCGCGCTCTACGAGTGGTGCACGGATAACGGTTTCACGCCTCATATCGCCGTGCGTGTCGACAACTCGACGCGCGTGCCGCGCCAGTTCGTCCGCAATGACGAGATCGTGTTGAACATCAGCTTCGAGGCGACCAGCCAGCTGCAGATGGGCAACGAATGGATCGAGTTCAGCGCGCGCTTCTCGGGCAAGTCGCACAAGATCGAAGTGCAAGTGGCGAAAGTGCTCGCCATCTATGCCCGTGAGAACGGGCAAGGCATGGCATTTCCCGTCGAGCCCGCATCGGCCGATGCCGCTAGCGCGTCGCGACCGTTCCAGCACGAGCCGCTTCAGCTCGACGAATCGGAGCACGAAGCCGCTGAACCGGCCCGCGCTTCCAGGCAGGACGAGCCCGCTTCCAGCGCCGAGGACGACGCGTCGAAATCGTCGGGGCGTACTCACCTCAAAGTCGTTAAATGAAGTAGAATTTCGACCTTCGCCGGTTTAGCTCATCAGGTAGAGCGCTTGACTTGTAATCATGAGGTGGCGGGTTCGAGTCCTGCAACCGGCACCAAGACTTACGCCGACGGGTCGTGCGATGTCCGCACGACCCGTTTGCTTTCAGTAGGTCTGGGAGCATTTTGAAGGTGAGCAATAAATCAGCTTCAAAAAGTTGTTGACACTGACCAAAACGTTATTCACAATTTCATCTCTCTGCTGCTGATGCAGCGACGCAAGACGGAAGGGCGGTGGTAGTAGCAAGTCACCGCGCTTCAGTTTGCGATGTGCTCTTTAAAAACT